>JAFZFT010000043.1 GCA_017555765.1 Clostridia bacterium
CTTCGTGTTGGTGAATGCAGTATTGAAGCAGGCTTTGTATGGAGTGACCTTATCACCAATATGGAAAGAGTTTCTGACCACTGTTCAAATATTGCAGGCTGTGTAATTGATACTAAAGAGTAGAATATGAATCTTCACGAATCACTCAAAACTCTTCGCAGTGACAGCCCCGTATACAGATCTATGTATACAGCGTACACCAAAAAGTACCTTTCATTTATATAAATAAAAGCCAACCGATTGAAAATGAATGAAATATATAATATAATCTTAAAAGCATCCGTAAGGGAGGGGTAATTATGATATGGTGTGTTGATGATGACAGCACAATCCGTGAGATAGAGGTTTACACATTAGAGCAGACAGGCTTTAAGGCCCGTGGCTTTGCTGACGGCGTTTCTATGCTTGAGGCACTCAAAACAGGAATTCCTGAGCTCATTATTCTCGATATTATGATGCCTGAGCTTGACGGTATCGAGGTACTGAAAAGACTTCGCTCGGAGCCTTTATATAAAAATATTCCCGTTATTATGGCTACTGCCAAGGGTACAGAAATGGATAAAATCGGCGGGCTTAATTCAGGAGCTGACGATTATCTTGTCAAGCCCTTCGGTGTTATGGAAATGGTTGCCCGTGTAAAGGCAGTGCTTCGCCGTACGGTAAAAGAAAAGGATTCAGCAGAAATAACTGTCGGTGCAATCAGTCTTAACGAAAAAGAACACAAGGTTATTGCAGACGGAAACAAGGTTGAATTGACACATAAGGAGTTTGAAATTCTTAAGAGATTTATACTCAATCCCGGTGTTGTATTTTCCAGAGATAAGCTTATGAGTGAGATATGGGGTATGGATTATATAGGTGAAACCCGTACTGTTGATATGCATATCAAAACACTCCGTCAGAAGCTTGGTAGTTGCGGCGGTCAGATAAAAACAGTAATCGGTGTCGGCTACAGATTGGAGAAAGAAGTATGAGTAAAAAGATATTTCGCTCCGTTTTTACAGTAGCACTTGTTGTTCTTCTTGCAAGCATCGGTATTGCAACAACCTTTCTTTATGATTATTTCAATAGTTCACAGATAAATCAGCTTAAAGCAGAGCTTTCACTTGTGGCTGATACCGTAAACGAAGAAGGAATCGAATATTTTGAAAATTTTGATTCCTCCGTATTCCGCTTTACTATCGTTGATGCTGACGGCACAGTGCTTTACGATACAGAAGTAAAGGCAGAAGAAATGGAAAAACACGCTGACAGAGAAGAAATTATTGAAGCTCTCGAAACAGGCAAGGGCAGCAGCTCAAGAAACTCGAAAACGCTTATTAAAAAGACTTATTATGAGTCCGTACTGCTTGAAAACGGTGATGTGCTTCGTATCTCTGTAAGTCAGATGTCAATCGGGGCTCTTTTAATTGCAATGTTACCCGCCGTTTTTGCAATTTTACTTATTGCAACCATTGTTGCGATCGTACTATCTCTTGCAATGGCAAGGCAGATTACAGACCCTCTTATGAAGCTTGACCTTGAGCATCCGACCGACAATGTTGCTTATGAAGAGCTTACACCCATACTTACAAAGCTTCACAAGCAGCACAAGCAGATAAAAAGTCAGATGGAGTCTATCCGCAGAAAGTCTGATGAATTTGAGCAGATAGTAGCATCTATGAATGAAGGTCTCATTCTTCTTGACGAGCACGCTATGGTACTTAGTATGAATCAGGCGGCAAGAAAGATTTTCGGCGTCAGTACGGATGCAAAAGGAGATGACTTCCTTTTATATGACCGTTCAACCAAAATGAGTAAGGCTATCTGGGAGGCTCTTGAAGGTAAACACTCTGAATATATCGCCCAAAGAAACAATATGGAGTATCAGTTTACTGTTAATCCGATTGAATCATCAGGCAAGGTAATCGGTGTAATAATTCTTGTTTTTGACATTACTGACCGAGCCTTTGCAGAGCGTAACCGTCAGGAATTTACTGCCAATGTTTCTCACGAGCTAAAAACACCCTTACAGTCGATAATCGGCAGTGCAGAGCTTCTTGAAACAGGTCTGGTAAAGGAAGAGGACAAGGGTAAGTTTATCGGTAATATCCGAAAAGAAGCCGCAAGACTTGTAACTCTTATCAACGATATAATCCGCCTTTCACAGCTTGATGAAAAGGGCGAGGTTGCTACTGAATCTGTAGAGCTTATGAGTGTTGCAAACGAGGTTATTGAGGTGTTAAGCACCGCAGCTGCAAAGAAAAATATCACCCTCACCATCGACGGTGAGCTTTGTACAATAACAGGTGTCCGCAGATATATTTATGAAATAATATATAACATTTGTGATAATGCAATCCGCTATAATGTTGAAGACGGTAAGGTTGAGATAAAAATCTCAAAGGATGCAGGTAATGCAGAAATCTCTGTATCTGATACAGGTATCGGTATTGCTCCTGAGCATCAGAACCGTATTTTCGAACGCTTTTACAGAGTTGATAAAAGCCACTCAAAGGAAACCGGTGGTACAGGTCTCGGACTTTCTATCGTAAAGCACGCTGTTCAGTTCCACGAAGCCAAGGTTACACTTGACAGTGAGGTCGGTAAGGGAACAACTGTTACGGTTAAGTTCTGATTTATTTTAAATATACTTATATATTTTTTTGATGAAAAATACCCCTGACTTTTTTTGTGCAAGTCAGGGGTTAAAATTTATATAAATCAGTCCAAAAAATTAAGACTCTCTATAGCGTAGCATATGCGGAGCTAAGTGCTACTTTTTAATACTTGCGGCAACGAAAACCTACTGCCACTCAAAAATCAATCGCCGAGGATTTTCCCCGGCGATTATAATTTATAAGATTATTTTACTTTGCATAGATATCAAAACTGCGAAGAACAAGAGTTTTACATATTAAAGGCTTATTTTCTTCCAAGCAGATATGCCTTACCTCTGAAATCGCCATCAAGGTCACTGCCTAAGGTCTTTGTTATATTCCAGCCTTCAAGATATTTTTCAACGGGAGGATGTGCACCGTTTTTGAATGTATGCACTATCATCAGAGCCTTGTCACCATTTTCACGAAGTACAATCTGATAGCCTGTCGGGTCATTGTAATCCTCGGCTGTACATTCGATGATTCTCGTGAAGCCGTCTTTGATAACAGGTGCAATTTCACCGTAAAACTTAATAGAATCAAGAGTTATCTGCCAGTTTTCATCGGGTATATCAAAGATTTCACCGCTGAGGCAAAGTCTGCCGAGGAAGCCTGCGGTAAGGCTATAATTGACCCTGTGAATATCATCTTCCTTGCGAAGCACCGCCCAGATCTGACTCTGCGACGGTTTAATCATTCTCTGCATATTTGCCGCAATAATGGGAATACTCTTACATTCGTGAGCATCGGAGAAGCTTGCCTGAGAGCAAAGCTCCATAGTCGAAGGCTCAAGTCTGTGTCCGCCGCTTGCACAGTTTTCGATTACAAGATCGGGAAGCTTTTCGTGAATCCGTCTGAAATAATCCTGACTGCCAAGCACATACTGACGAAGTCCCTCGCCGAGACTTTCTGCACCGTCACAACCAACTCCGATATTTTCGTTGTAATCGACCTTAAGGTAGCCGTAACCGCTTTCTGCAAGGAGCTTGATTACCTTTTCATCAAGATAATTCACACACCACTCATCACGCATATCAAGGAACCTATGAC
>JAFZFT010000044.1 GCA_017555765.1 Clostridia bacterium
GACAAAAATGCTACCCTGGTCATAGTTTGTAATGCTCCATGAGCCGGTTTTGGAATCCTGAAAATACTGTCCGTTAACACCGAATACAGCTACCTTATATGTTATATACACAGGGCAGTCATATTCAACGGTCTGCTCTACTTTACTCATTGTCTGCTTGATACCAAGCTCTGTATAAGCAGGAAGTGTAACGCTTGCGGAGCTGGATGTTGAAACAGTTTCAGAAAGAGATTTATCTTCTGAATAAGAAGTTCCAAAGGCCTGTGAAGCAGAAAATCCGAAATTAACACCAACATTTAAAGCGTCGGATATTTTGATACCTACATTGGCAGAAATGGACTCACTGAATGAGTAATTTTCAGATTCACTGAAGCTGTTGGATACTGAATTAGTTGTGGATTTTGATGAGGATGCACTTACAGATGCAGGCTCATTTGTGGGGTTCTTGATGTAGCTGATGCTTGTTGTACCACCGTCACTTTCTGTGTAGGTGACACCGGGAGCATTATTTTCGAATGCATCCTTGATTGACTCATAATTATCAGCTGCAGAAATATACTGAAGATTTTCCTCAATAACAGGAGTCAGCTCAAAATCATAAAAAGCAATACCGAAGGTTGAAAAAAGTCTGCAACCACCAGTGAAGTCGTACTGACTGGAGATAATATTCGCAAGAACAACCTGTTCATCCGTATTCTTGAAAAGCTTAAAGCCTTCTTCATCATCGATACAGAAATCAAGCACAACCTTTTTGAATGCTTCTGCATCGTTTTTTTCACCGCAGACATCAATAATCTGCTCAAGCATTACATCCTGCACCATGTTCAAAGATGAGTAAGCTTCAAGGCCTGTAGCTCTTACACAGTCATCTTCAAGATCACCTTTAGAATAAGGCTCTGTAGCGGAAAGATGTGCAGCCACATCTACAGCGTAATCTGTCTTTGTATCTACACCGGCACCGAAGTATTTATCAAAACTAGCGTCATAGTCATACTGCCAACCGTATCCGCGACCGGCAAGCTTGAATACCTTTGCTGCAACATTACCCCAGAATTCAAGCAGCGATCCGGATCCGGTGGACGCTGATTCTTCAGGCACAATTTTGCTTGAAACAGCTTGTTTGTAGAACTCTCTGACGCTCATATCGTCCATAGTTCCCAAACCGTTAAAAATATCACGAAATTCCACATCGCCGGCTTTAATAAATTTAAAGCCAAATCTGTTGCCTTCCGCGTCGTAGACAACTCCATTTTCATCAACTACCGGAGGTTGCGCCTCAGGACGTGCACCGGGACCTGTCTGCCCCGGAAAAACGCCGATATCCTCGGCAAATGCAACTGAACAGCATGAGAAGGTCAGAAGCATAACCAAAAGAATTGATATTATGCTTTTAAAAGTTTTTTTCATAAGTTTTGTCTCCTTTACTTATATTTGTTTTCAATGGGTGCATCATATTCGAAGCTGATGATTTTCACGTCATCGCCTTCATACAGATTGAATAAGATTTCATTTGCCGGGTCTTCAACTGATTCATCACCTGATGTGATATACAAATAGGGCTCGGGCTTCGGATCGTCTGTATTGGCATTTGCTTTATAACCGGGGTCAGCCATAAAGAACTCAGGACAAATATCAAGCTCAACATAGATTGTACCCTCGTCGGTTGTTTTAAGCGCATATCTTGTTGAGTCCTCGTGGCCCTTTATGTAGCCTGTCCACTGACGGCTGATACCGTCGAGGTAATACTCAACCTTTTCGAACTTGCATACATAGGTGCCGTCGATTGTACCGATTTCGCCGTCAACCTCATAGGTGAGTACGAAACCGAACTCGCCTTCCTTGATTTCAGGCTTCGTCTCTGAGCCGAAAAGCCCCAGCATACTGAGAAAAGCAAGAAACCAGCTGATTATTTTCTGAAAGAAATTCATGTTTTTCCGTCTCCTTTGGATAAAAGATTTATACAAATATTATACATACCTCTTCTTACAAACCGCTTACAAAATACGGGGTAAAAAAAATTTTTTCCGTACAGTAAAAGGTAAAATCTCTCAGTAAAAGGGATTTTTGCATCAACGCAAGGAATGTATCTGCTTCGTGTCTTCTTTTAACAGTACTATGATATAACCTTAACACACTTGAAAATATAGCGTACTTATGGTATATTATAGTCTGAAAGAGAGTGATGTCATGTACGATAAATTAGGCTCAACTGATATAATAATGTATGACCTGTTAAACGTTTTCGCAAATATAGCTGTGTTTGTTTTTAATTTTCTTATGTTCAGGCAAAAGAAAAATCTTCTGAGCAACAGGTCTCTTTTTTTTATAAAAATCACATCAAAAAAAGCACCGCAAAGCTTATTAGCAAAGGCTACTTTCTGGACAGTTATAGAAATAGCTTTAATTTCTGCAATGCAACATATGCCGATAGGTATTCTGAACGGTACCTTCGGCGGAATAATGAAAACCGGTGCTAACTATTTCGGTTTTGCTTTCTTTATTCCTGTAATTCTGTTACTTTTCTATTACCTGATTGCAGTTAATCCGTTCAAACAAATGGATTTATTTGTTCCCGCAGAAGCCCTGGCCCTGGTATTTATCAAATTGGGCTGCTTCTGTAGCGGTTGCTGTCACGGCTTCGAATGCAGTTGGGGTCTTAACAATTACAGTTATAAAGACGGCCCCAAAAGAGAGTTCCCCGTTCAGCTGTTAGAAGCAGGCCTTGCTTTAGCGATTTTTTTCTTCCTT
Source organism: Clostridia bacterium (assembly GCA_017555765.1). Lineage (GTDB taxonomy): Bacteria > Bacillota > Clostridia > Oscillospirales > Acutalibacteraceae > UBA6857. The sequence continues at coordinate 2,749 of JAFZFT010000044.1, forward strand.
TTATGGTACAGAAAACGTGCTAAAGAAGGAACTGTTTTTCCGATGTTCCTTATTCTTTACAGCGCTACACGCTTCTTCAGCGAATTCACAAGAGGCGAAGAAAATATTCTCGGCCCCTTAAAGCTTTATCACCTTCTTTGTATTGCAGGTGTAATCGTCGGTGTGGCAGAATTTTTTGTTGTTACCAAATTTGCACATAAAATCACACCTTATTTCGAACGTACTGTTTTCCCCCGATACAAAGAGAAGAAAAAAAACATAGTACATCATCGGAACAAAAAAAATAAAAGACCTGCTGTTACAACCATAAGTACTCCTGATTATTCAAAATATAAAAAGTGGGCTATTATATGGTTATTGGGTCTTGCCGGACAGATAGGCTGGAATCTGGAAGGCACATGGCTTAATACCTTCGTCTATGAAAAGATAGATAAAAATCCTTCGGTTATAACCGCTATGCTTATTATGAGTGCGCTGGCTACTACTGTTTCCGTATTTCTTTTCGGAACTATCACTGACAGAACGGGTAACCGACGTCACCTGATAAGCTCAGGCTTTATTATATGGGGTATACTGAATGCCGGCTTTGCTCTGACTCAATTCATTTCCGAAAGGTCTTTAGGCGGCTCCGTTGTCTGTATTATCATAATAGATATGCTTCTGAGCTTCTTTGCTACAATGAGTACGGAATCGGGCTACAGCACCTGGCTAACGGATATTATGAACGACCGGAACAGAGGACAGATAGGTGCGGCCTTTGCTATACAGAGCGTTCTTGCAAGCCTTATAGTTAATGTGTTGGGCGGTTTTCTCATCGGCAAAGACAATAACTACATTCGATTATTCATATTATCGGGAACATTCCTGTCCGTCTTAGGTATCGTATCACTGTTCTTATTCACTAAAAAGGATGATGCTGTTCCCTCTGTCAGAGGTACCTTCGGCAAGCAGTTCATAAGCGTTTTTGATTTCAAGGCCCTTATAAAGCACAAGGAGCTTCTGTGCGCCTATGCAGCTGTTACGGTATTTTTCATAGGCTATAACACCTATTTTTCATACCTCGGTAATTATATCATTCACTATCTTGGCTTCTCTGCAAATCAGATGGGTATTATGCAGGCTGTTCCGCTTCTGTTAGCAATGTTAGTTACTATGCCCGCAACAAAATATATCAACAACAGAAAATTTGTCAACGTTTCGGTTGTTTCCTTAATTATGGGGCTTATCGGATTATCCCTGATATTATCTATTGACAAAGAGCTTATTGATACTACCAAATATTTAGATTGGAAGCTGTTTTTCAGCGTATTCTGTGTAGGTGCAAGTTACATTACAATGATTCAGACATTGAAAACATGGACCAAATTTCTCTACCCGAAAGAGAGTTCAGGTCAGTTTGAAGGCTTATGGGTGCTTTCTTTCGGATTTATACCCATGCTGTTTGCATCTAACATCGGCGAAATCGTTGTCAAGGGCAGCGGTGAAACCATTCTGAATGAGCTCAGCGGTCGCTATGAATATATACCTAACGAAAATGTCTTTTTAGTAGGTATTCTTATTTCAACATTAAGCATTGTACCTATTCTTCTTGCAAAAAAATACGAAAAAAAGAAAACGGATTCACCTGACACCGCTTCTTCGCATTCGTAAAATTCAATAATAAACGGAGCTGTAAAAATTTACAGCTCCGTTATTTTTATTCGTTTTTTAAAATAATATCCGCAAGCTCATCACTTTCAGTGCTTTGGAAATAATGGCTGTCCGTGTTTATAAATTCAACCTTTCTTATATCCTGTGCATATCGGGACCAGATTTTTTCTGCCATTTTGTACCTTCTCGTGAAGGGGTCTGTTTTGCTGATTATCACCGTCACGGGAGATGCTATTCTGCACTTCAGCTCAGAAAAGGCTGATACGGCAAAATCTGTATCCTCCCTGAAGCGTCGGAGAACATCCGTCAATACGGCTTTGTCCAACGAATTCAGCTCTGCACCTGATCTAACAAGTATGCGTTTTATAATTTTGTCCGGAACCTTATTCCAGATATTTTTATCTGTGTACTTTTTAGGCGGTATACTTGCACCCGCAAAGTAATGCACGACAGGTACGCCGAGCCTCTCAAGCTGCAGAATAATCTGCAAGGCTACTGCAGAGCCTACACAGTGGGAATAGAACATCAGCGGCACACCCTTTAACAGCTCAGAGATTTCATCTGCCGCATTTTTGCATTCCTCAAAAGAGCGCAAATATCTTATATAGTAAACGGCAACATCACTTCTGCTCTTTTTCAGTGAAGCAACAAAATTACCGAATGCCTCTGCACCGCCGCCTGCAAAGGGCAGAATAATAAGCGCTTCAGCCGGATTTTCAGGTATATACAAGCCTTCGAGATATTCTGCCGTACTGAAGGATTTTTTACTGAGCATATCAGCAAGTGCGGCAGGAGTCGGATTCCTCACAAAATCTGCAGCTGAAACATTTTCGAAGCCCTCTTCACTCAGCAGTGAAATCATAGAGTAGCTTGTTCCGCCCGACTCAAAGAAATCACTGTTTCTGCCTATGTTCTTTTCGTCAAGAATTTCTTCAAATACACCGCAGATATATCTTTCCAGATCATTGACGGGCTTATCCGTCTCTGCTTCGGGCACGCTGAAATCTATAGCCGCAAGAGCTTTTCTGTCAAGCTTACCGTTCTTGTTAAGAGGCATACGTTCAAGCCGTACCGCAAAGGAAGGCACCATATATTTAGGAAGTTTATTACGGCACATATCCTTTATCATTTCATCCGAAGCATTTTTACCGCTATAGAAGGCAACCAGAACATCTCTGCCTTTAACCCTTCTTAAAAGAACAGCAACAGACTCAATACTCTCCGCAGAGGATATAACGGCTTCTATTTCGCTGATTTCAATACGCTGACCGTTGAGCTTTATCTGACTGTCCTTTCTTCCTGCAAAGACAATGTTTCCGTCTTCCTTCCAATACGCAAGGTCGCCTGTTCTGTAAAGCTTACCTTCACCGAAGGGATTATCGATAAACCTTTCTGCTGTGAGCTCGGGATTGTTGATATAGCCTTGTCCGACGTTCACACCCGCAATACAAAGCTCACCTGTTACTCCTACAGGTACGATATTACCGTACTTATCAACCACATACATCTGTGTATTGTAAACAGGCTTACCGATAGGTACAGGGTCAGTATCAGAGGGTACACAGTCATAATATGTTACGTCAACCGTACATTCTGTAGGGCCGTAAAGATTATGAAGCGTAACCTTATCATAGTCGTAAAGCTCATAGAATCTTTGTACCAAATTTGCTGACAAGGCTTCACCCGATAAGAAAACGTATTTTACTGAATCGAATTTACTGCTTTCATCAGTATGAGCTTCAAGATAGTTAAGGAATAACTCGAATACAGAGGGTACAAAGTGAATGTGAGTAACCTTGTTTTTCACAACCTCATCAAGTATCTTTGAAGGAAGGAAATGCTCTCCCGGCTTGGAGACAGCGAGACTTCCGCCGCACATACCCCACCAGAAATGCTCCCACACAGATACGTCGAAGGTGTAAGGAGTTTTCTGCAGGATCACATCATTCTCCCCAAGGGGATACTTGTCGTGCATCCATAAGATTCGGTTTATTACAGACTTATGACTGACTTTAGCACCTTTAGGTGTACCGGTTGAACCTGAGGTATAAATCACATAGGCTGTATCATCAGCTTCACAAGCACATACGGGCACCTCTGTATCATCTGCAAAGCTCAGGAAATCGGTCATATCAACACAAGGTACATTTCCTGCAAGATGAGTAAATTTACCCTGTGCCACTACCGCAGATGCACCGCTGTTTCTGAGAATATAGTCTATTCTCTCCTGAGGATAATCGGGGTCTATGGGCATATATGCATTGCCGCCGCGGATAATACCGTAAATTGCACCGTACATTTCTACTGAACGCTCTGCAATTACTGCTACAACCGACTTCTCTCCGTTGGTTATCCTTCGGATTCGGGCATCGAGCTTTTCCGAGATATTCACCAATTCACCGAAGGTAACTTTTTTATCTGCTACGATACATACCTTTTCACTGTTCTCTTTTGCTACCTTTTCAAAAAGGCTGTATACTGTTGAGTTTTCAGGTACAGCATAGCTATGCTCAGTGTCGTTGAAGCTGTCGGTAAGGTCTGTATCACTTACGGAAATATCTTTGATGTACTTATCGCCATCAAGACACTGTTCAAGAAGAGAGGTATACATCTCAATAAGCTTCGACACTGTTTCTTCCCTGAAAAGCTCTGTACAGTATTCGACAGAAAGAACCACATCGTCTTTTCTGGGAAGTATATTAAAGGACATATCGCACTTTGACGCTTCTGATAAAAGAGGTATAAGCTCAACCTTTCTGTCTGCAAAGGTGATATCTGTCATCTCAAAGCTCTGGTACGCCAGCATTACGTTGAACAAGGTATTTCTTCCCGATGAATTTGCATTTACCTTTTTGTTCAGTTCACCGAAGGGATAGCTCTGATTACTTATCGCACCTACTGATGAGACTCTGATTTCATCAAGCAGCTCTGATATTTTTTTATTTCCTTCCGGCTTGCTTCTCAGTGCAACGGTATTTACAAACATACCCACAGTATTGAGATATCTGCTCTGTCTGCCGCTGATGGGTGTACCTGTTACAATATCCTCATTACCTGAAAGCTTACTCAGAAGTACGCTTAAGCACGCCATGTAATACACATATGGCGTTATTCCTCTTTCCTTGCTCTTTTCTTCAATTTCTTTGTGCAGATTTATGTCTATCTGCTCATAAATATTGCTACCTCTGAAGCTTTGCTCCGCTCCCCTCGGATAATCCGCAGGTATTTCCGATACAGGTGCTTCTTCTTCAAATATTCTGAGCCAGTAGCTTTCGTTTTCCTGTGTATATCCGTCAGCTACGGCAAATTCTCCGTACTGAACTGCTTCAGGAAGCTCTCTTCCCATATACAGCTCATTGAGTTCTCTGAAGAACACAGGCATACTTTCACCGTCGATAACGATATGATGTATATCAATTACTATGCTATCCTTTGTGCAGCCTACTCTGATAAGAGGAGCACGGCTCAGGTCAAAGGCTTTTGCAAATCCGACGGTATCTGAAATATCTTCAACAGATATTTCGGCGTACTCTTCAATTATCTGCATAATTTCACCGTCTCTGTTTTCGAAACGGGTTCTTAAGCTTTCGTGCCTTGCTATGAGTCTGTTTACCGCCTTTTCAAGCAAGGATTTATTAAGCTCATCCGTTTTGAATGCATAGGTGATATTATACATTGTTGAGTCGGGCTGCATCATCTGAGCGGTATATACTCTCATCTGTGCCGCTGTCGCATGGAGTACATTACCGTACTCTGTATTTCTTTCCTCTGCTTCTTTTTCTTCAAGCTTTACTGCAAGCTCTCTGATGTTCTTGCAGGAGAAGATTTCCTTAACAGCTACGGTATATCCTTTTTCTTCAAGCCTTGCAGTAAGCTCGATTGCCTTAAGACTGTCACCGCCGATATCAAAGAAGTTATCAAGCACACTGACCTTTTCGTAGCCTAATACCTTTCCCGTACATTCCGCGAGAACAGTTTCCGCTGAGGTTGAGGGAGCTACATACTCTGCTTCTGTGCTGATATTTTCAAGGTCAATTTCGGGCAGAGCGTTTCTGTTTGCCTTACCGCTTGCGGTAAGAGGCATTTCTGCAAGGTGGGTGAATATGTGCGGAATCATATATTTCGGAAGACTCTTTCCAAGCTCTTCACGGAGCTGACTTGCCTTCTTATCTTCGCCTGTATAGAAGGCACAGATAAGCTGTCTGTCTTCCTTGTCTTTTCTGACAACAACTACCGCTCTGTTTATTCCCTCTATTCTCTGAATGGCGCTCTCTATTTCTCCGAGCTCGATACGAAGGCCGCGGATTTTAACCTGGAAGTCACTTCTGCCGATATATGCAAGATTTCCGTCCTCACGCCAGTAAGCATTGTCACCTGTTCTGTAAAGCTTACCTTCACCGAAGGGGTTATCGATAAATTTCTCTGCAGTAAGCTCGGGGCGGTTAAGGTATCCGCCACTGACAGAATCACCGCCAATGCAAAGCTCACCTGCTACCCCGACGGGTACGGGCATAAGATGCTTATCGAGGATATATACCCGGGTGTTGGCAAAAGGTTTACCGATAGTAACTGCATCGGTAAATGTGTCGGTATCAGCGATTGTTGACCAGATAGGTACTTCTGTAGCACCGTAAATATTATAAATCTTAGCCTTTGTCAGCTTCCTGAGCTCATAAAGGAAAGGTAATTCCATTGCTTCGCCGCCGAGAAGTAATGCTCTGATATTACTCATAAAGCCACGCTGAGCGGGGTCAGACAGAAGCACCTTAAGCTTTGTAGGTGTTGTCTGTAAAAATTCGCCTTTTTCTTTCGAAAGCAGTTTATTCAGTGCGTACTGGTTTCTGCACTGCTGCTCGTCAGCCAATATGGTACGCCAACCGTTTACAAGAGGCAGAACGGTTTCCGTAATAAAGATATCAAAGCTGCAGGTTGATATTGAAACTATTGCTTCAAAATCATCCTTGATAATTTTACCGGCAATATTATGCTCATTCTTTGAGATATAGTTGACTACATTTCTGTGCTTGGCAAGAACGCCCTTAGGCTGACCCGTTGAGCCTGAGGTATAGATACAATAGCAAACCGATTCGGGTGTTATTTCTTTACAGGGATTTGCCGTATTATCCGCACTCAGAACAGAACCGATATTTTCATCGGAAATAACAAGACGTACTGCCGCATCCTTGCACATATATTCTATTCTTTCCCGAGGCAGCTCAGAGTCTATGGGTAAATATGCCGCACCTGTTTTAAGTATGCCGAACAAAGCCGATAAGAGATAGCTCTTTCTCGGCAGCATAAGTCCTACCATATCTCCCTTGCCTATCCCCTTTTCTATAAGAGAATGGGCTATTCTGTTTGCTTCTTCGTTCAGCTGTCTGTAGGTGAGTGTTTTATCCGACGCAACAACCGCTGTTTTTTCAGGAGTCTTTTCCGCTTGTGCCTCGAAAAGCTCGTGGATACATTTATCCTTGGGATATTCTGCTGAAGTTTCATTAAAGCCTTCAAGCGCCTTCATGTCTGTAACAGATATATCCCTGATATACTGTTCATCGTCAAGGCACTTTTCAAGAAGGCTGATGTACATCTCTGTAAAGCTTCGTATTTTTTCTTCGTTAAACAGTTCTGTGCAGTACTCTGCCGCAAGAACAACGTCGTTCTTTCTCGGAAGAACGTTGAAGGTGATATCACACTTTGCGGCACTTACTTCAAGGGGAATAAGCTCTTCCTTTTTGTCTGCGAAGGTTATATCTGTCAGCTCGTAGCTCTGGTACGAGAGCATTACATCGTAAAGAGGATTTCTGCCGCTTTGCTCTATACCTAACTTCTTTACAAGCTCGCCGAAGGGGTAGCTCTGATTATCAATTGCACAAACAGAGCTTTCACGGATTTCTTCCAGAAGTACTGTGAAGGTCTTTTCGCCCTCGGGTCTGCTTCTTAATGCTATTGTGTTTACAAACATACCAACTGCATCAAGGAATCTGCTCTGTCTTCCGCTTACGGGTGTACCGATTACAATATCCTCATTGCCTGAAAGCTTTGAAAGAAGCACACTCAGACACGCCATATAGTAAACGTATGGCGTTATTCCTCTTTGTCTGCATTTTTCTTCTATTTTTCCGTGCAGAGCCTTATCCGTCTGTCTGTAGTACACAGCTCCCTCAAAGGACTGCGTTGCAGGTCTCTGTCTGTCATAAGGAAGCTCAAGTGAGGGAGGCTGAGTTAAAAATACATCAAGCCAGTATTTTTCATTCTCAGCATAGTCCGTCTGCTTTGCTGCAAACTCTCCGTACTGTACTGCTTCTTCCCTGATTTCTCTTCCCATATAAAGCTCGTTGAGCTCTCTGAAAATAACGGGTATGCTTTCACCGTCAACGGCAATATGATGCATATCGATTACTATGCTTTCCTCATTACAGCCCACACGGATAAGAGGAGACCTGTCAAGCTCAAAGGCTCTTGCAAAGCTGTTGATGTTTCCGATTTCTTCAACCCTTACATCGGATACTCCGTCAATAATCTGGCATATTGTACCCTGTCTGTTTTCAAAACGGGTACGAAGGCTTTCGTGTCTTGCAACAAGACTGTTGACTGCCGCTTCAAGTCTTTGACTATCAGTATTTTCTGCCTTGAAGGCGTAAGTGATGTTGTACATAGTTGATTCGGGATTCAGCATCTGTGCGGTGTATACTCGCATCTGTGCCGCCGTTGCGGGAAGCACATTACCGTACTCAACCTTTATATATTCTTCTGTGGCTTCTGTAAGCATCTGAGCAAGCTCTCTGATATCCTTACAGGAGAATATCATCTTAACAGCCACTGTATATCCTTTTTCTTCAAGCCTTGCGGTAAGCTCGATAGCCTTCAGGCTGTCTCCGCCCATATCAAAGAAATTATCGGCTACACTTATCTTTTCTGCACCGAGTACTTCGCTTATACAGTCAGCAAGAATTTTTTCCTTATCTGTTTCGGGAGCGATATATTCTGCCTCTGTACTGATATTTTCAAGATCAATTTCGGGCAAAGCATTTCTGTTTGCCTTTCCGCTTGAAGTGAGAGGCATTTCATCAAGATGAATGAAAATGTTAGGTATCATATATTTGGGAAGCTCTGCTGAAAGTACTTCCCTTATCTCCTTGGAGGAAAGCTCTTTGCCTGTATAGAAAGCACAGATAAGCGGTCTTCCCCCACTGTCTTTACGTACAATGGCAGTACTATTGATAATACCTTCTATATCCGACATGGCATTTTCAATTTCACCAAGCTCTATACGTAATCCGCGGATTTTGACCTGGTAGTCATTTCTGCCGACGAAAATAATATTTCCGTCTTCGCGCCAATATGCGTTGTCGCCTGTTCTGTAAAGCTTACCTTCACCGAAGGGATTATCGATAAACCTTTCTGCTGTAAGCTCAGGATTATTGATATAGCCTTGTCCGACGTTCACACCTGCAATACAAAGCTCACCTGTTACTCCTGCAGGTACGATATTACCGTACTTATCAACCACATACATCTGTGTATTGTAAACAGGCTTACCTATGGGTACGGGATCATTATCGTCGGGAGAACAATCGTAATATGTTACATCGACAGCACACTCCGTAGGTCCGTAAAGATTATGGAGTGTAACCTTATCATAGTCAAAGAGCTTATAGAACCTTTCGATAAGCTTTGCTGACAGAGCTTCGCCTGAAAGGAACACATATTTTACGCTGCTGAACTTATCACATTCCTCGCTGTGGGTTTCGAGATAGTTCAGGAACAGCTCGAATACCGAAGGAACAAAATGAAGATGCGTAACCTTATTTTCTGCAACCGCTCCGAGAATCTTTGCGGGAAGGAAATGTTCACCCGGATCTGATGCGGTCAGGCAACCACCGACAATGCCCCACCAGAAAATCTCCCAGACCGAAACGTCAAAGGTATAGGGTGTCTTCTGCAGAATAACATCATCACTGCAGAGAGGATACTTTTCGTGCATCCAGAGAATTCTGTTTACAGCTGATTTATGGCTGATTTTTGCTCCTTTGGGTGTACCCGTTGAGCCTGAAGTATAAATCACGTAGGCTGTATCATCCGTTACGGCTACGCACTCGGGAATCTCTTTCTCCTCTTCCGTACTCAGGAAAGCGGTCATATCTACGCAAGGAATATCAGATACTCTGCCCTTGAAATTGCCCTGAGCAACAACTGCAGCCGCACCGCTGTTTTTAAGAATATAATCTATTCTTTCCGGGGGATAATCAGGGTCGATGGGCAGATATGCATTACCGCCACGGATTATACCGTAAATAGCGGCATACATTTCAATCGAACGTTCAGCAATAACCGCAATAACAGACTTCTTATTATCAGTAATTTCACGAAGTCTTGCATCAAGCCTTTCGGATATACTGAGAAGAGTACCGAATGTTACACTTTTTTCTGATGTCGTCACACATACTTTATCGCTGTTCTCTTTTGCCGCTTTTTCAAAAAGGCTGTAAAGGGTCGAACCGTCAGGAATGCTGTAAGTATGAGCGGTATCGTTGAAGCCTCCGACAAGCTTCATATCTGTTACAGATATATCCTTGATGCAGCTTGTATCATCAAGGCACTTTTCAAGAAGGCTGATATACATATCAGCAAATCTTACGATCTTTTCTTCAGTAAAAATAGCGCTACAGTACTCTGCCGCAAGAACAACGTCGTTCTTTCTCGGAAGAATGTTGAAGGTAATATCACACTTAGCGGCACTTCCTTCAAGGGGAATAAGCTCTGCATCTTTATCTGCAAAGATAATATCCGTCAGCTCAAAGCTCTGATAAGCGAGCATAACATCAAACATGGGATTTCTTCCGCTTGTATCAATGCCAAGCTTTCTGACAAGCTCTCCGAAGGGGTAGCTCTGATTGTCTATTGCTTCAATGGAGCTGTCTCTGATTTCACCGAGCAGCTCTGATATAGTTTTGTTGCCGTCGGGCTTACTTCTGAGCGCAACTGTATTTACAAACATACCTACAGTGCCCAGATATCTGCTCTTTCTTCCGCTGACAGGTGTACCTATTACAATATCTTCATTACCTGAAAGCTTATTAAGAAGCACACTCAGACACGCCATATAGTAAACGTATGGCGTTATTCCTGCATCCTTGCACTTATCTTCAATTTTTCTGTGGAGTCCGATATCTATCTGTCTGTAAATATTGCCGCCTTCAAAGCTCTGTACCGCACCTCTCGGATGGTCTGCCGGCAGATTAAGCTCAGGTATTTCTCCCGAAAATACATCAAGCCAATATCTTTCATTTTCCTCGGTATATTCATCTGTAACCGCAAATTCACCGTACTGTACTGTATCCTTCAGTGCTCTGCCCATATACAGTTCGTTGAGCTCTCTGAAGAAAACGGGCATACTTTCACCGTCAGCAATGATATGGTGAAGGGATACTACCACGGTATCTTCGTTACAGCCGACTCTTAACAGAGGTGAAGCACCAAGGTCAAAGGGCTCTGCAAGATTCTCTGTACCCGAGAGGCTTACGACGGATATTTCCGCCTTTTCATCTATTACCTGAACAATCTGTCCGTCTCTGTTTTCGAAGTGTGTTCTCAGGCTTTCGTGCCTTGCTATGAGGTTATTGACTGCCCTTTCGAGTCTTTCCTTGTTTACTTGCTCGCTTCTGAAAGCAAAGGTAATATTGTACATAGCAGAGGAAGGCTCCATCATCTGAGCTGTATATACTCGCATCTGTGCTGCCGTTGCAGGTAATACACGGTCATAGCCTATCTCTGCGGCTTCCTCTTCTTTTTCCTCAAGCTTCAGGGCAAGCTCTCTGATATCCTTACAGGAGAAGATTGTCCTGATAGCTACTGTATATCCTTTTTCTTCAAGCTTTGCAGTAAGCTCAATAGCCTTCAGGCTGTCGCCGCCCATATCAAAGAAATTGTCGGCTACACTTATCTTTTCTGCACCGAGCACTTCGCTTATACAGTCAGCAAGAATTTTTTCCTTATCTGTTTCGGGAGCGATATATTCTGTCTCTGTGCTGATATTTTCAAGAGCTATTTCAGGCAAAGCATTTCTGTTTGCCTTTCCGCTTGAAGTAAGAGGCATTTCCGAAAGATGGGTAAATATATGCGGAATCATATATTTAGGCAGACCTCTGCCAAGCTTTTCTCTGAAATCCTTTACGCTCTTTTCTTCACCTGTGTAGAATGCGCAGATAAGCTGTCTGTCTTCTTTATCTTTTCTGACAACTACTACTGCCCTGTTTATTCCGTCTATTGCCTGAATAGCACTTTCTATTTCACCAAGCTCTATACGAAGGCCGCGTATCTTTACCTGGAAGTCACTTCTTCCGATATATACAAGATTACCGTCCTCACGCCAGTATGCATTGTCACCTGTTCTGTAAAGCTTGCCCTCACCGAAGGGATTATCAATAAACTTCTCTGCGGTAAGCTCAGGTTTACCCAAATAGCCGCCGCTTACAGAATCACCTGCAATACAAAGCTCACCCGTTACACCGACAGGAACAAGATTTCTGTGCTTATCAAGGATATACACCTGAGTATTTGCAAAGGGCTTGCCTACAGTTACGGCATCAACAAATGTATCAGTATCCGCAATTGTCGACCAGATGGGCACCTCAGTGGTACCGTAAATATTATAAATTTTAGCCTTTGTTATTTTCCTTAGCTCGTTGAGATATGAAGTCTCCATCGCTTCACCGCCAAGAAGAATGGCTTTGACGTTACGAAGGAATTCCCTTTGATTCGGATCTGCTGTCAGTGCCTTGAACTTGGTAGGTGTAGTCTGTAAAAATTCACCTTTTTCTTTCGAAAGAAGCTTGTTTAAAGCGTACTGATTTCTGCACTGCTGCTCATCTGCCAATATTGAGCGAAGACCGTTAACAAGAGGCAAAACAGTTTCTGTAACAAAAATATCGAAGCTGCAGGTTGAAATTGAAACAATAGCTTCAAAATCGTCGGTTATAATTTTGCCTGCAATGTTGTGCTTATTCTTTGAAATATAGTTAACAACATTGCGATGCTTAGCCATAACACCTTTAGGGTGACCCGTTGAACCCGATGTATATATGCAATAGCAAAGAGAATCGTTAGAAATTTCAACATCGGGATTCGAAGCATCTGAATTGCTGAGCAATGTGTCAATATTGTCCGGAGAAATAACAAGAGCCGCCCCTGTATCCTGACACATATATTCAATTCTTTCAGCGGGTAACTCTGAATCAATAGGCAGATAAGCTGCACCCGATTTGAGAATACCGATTAAAGCGGAAAGAAGATAGCTTTTTCTCGGGAGCATAAGACCGACAATATCACCCTTACCGATGCCCATATCGATAAGAGCGTGGGCTATTTTGTTAGCTTCCTCATTAAGCTGTCTGTAGGTCAGTGTTTTATCGCAGGCAACAAGGGCAACCTTATCAGGCTCAGCTGTTACCTGTGCCTCGAAAAGCTCATGAATACACTTATTGCTTTCGTACTCAGCGAAAGTATCGTTGAATGATAGAAGCTTCTTTTTCTCATCAGCTGACAACATATTGATTTCGCTGATTTTTTTATCCGGAGCTACGAGTGCATCCTCCAGAAGAGTACAGATATTAGAATGCAGACGGTCTATATCGTTTTCCGTAAACTTTTCGGTCTGATAGTCGTAATGGATTTTGAATATGCCCTCACGGTCGCGGTCATCAATATGAATCTGTAAGGATTCAGCCTGCATACCGTTATGGTACCAGGAGCTGTGAATACACTCATCGGTAAACTCTATAGTGGCATTCATGTAATTTATCATTACATCGTAGAGCTTCCCGTAGCCCTTGTTTTCTTTTCTCAGGTCAGACATCAGGTCGTTATAGGTGTACTTCTGATGGCGGAAAACAGACATAAGGTTATCTTCTGTTTTTTCAAGATTTGATGAAAATGAATTTTCTGAATCCAAGTCAAAGAGCAAGGGTACTGTATTTATGAAAACACCCGCCGTATTGAGCTCTTTATCGTTATGGCGATTGAGTATGGTAGTACCGATAAAGAAGGGCTCCTCAGGTATTTTAACCTTACTGATATAAGTAGCAAGAGCAAGAGAAAATACTGAAAAAACCGAACAGTTGTATTCGGAAGCAAATTCATTTATTTTTTTTGCTCTTTCACTGTCGAGAATGAAAACCTTTCTTTTTGTTGAAAAGTCGGTGGTTTCTTTATCGCTTAAATATGATATATTTTCAACACTTCTGATCTGATTATAAAAGAACTCTCTGTCCCTTAAATATCTCTTACTGTCAGCATATGCCTTTTCCGTTTCGAGATAATCGATATATGAATAAGCTGAAACCTCAACGTTGTTTAAAAGGTTATTGTACTGAGTATACAATAAACCGAAGGTCCATGCATCTGAAATAATATGATGTAATTTTACAAGAAGGCCGAAATGCTCAGGAAGTACCACAATTTTAAAATTGCAAAGCTCAACCGACGAATCGAGCAACTCCTTCGAATATGCTTCAGCATATTCTGAAAGCTCCTCTTTATCGTTGAAGTACAGCACATCAAATTCACGCTCTTCAAAATCCGCGATTTCCTGATAAACCTCTGACGAATCATATTTCAGTCTGAAGCGCAGAGCATCATTTATTCTGAACAGCTCATTTAAAGCCCGCTGTAATTCACCCTCGTCTTTTCTGCCCTCAATGAGCATACTCGAGCAATTGTTAGCAATTACATCGCCGGCTATTTTAACCATATTATATATCATTATTTGCGGTTTCGACAGATTCATAAGTTAAACCTTCCATTTGTTCTTATAATCCATTTAAGTATACAATATATTCACACGTTAGTCAATAAACAATACGGGCTTTTCATTGACAAAAGAAGGCAGATAGTATATATTATAATAGAATATACATTTAAGAAAGGTATCTGCATTAATGAAAAGAGAAAAAGGAATATGGTACGAAAACAGACTTAAAGAAGAATGGATAAGCGAATATCCCGAGTACTCTGTTTTTGCTCAGTTAAAACAAAATTCCGAAAAATACCCTGAATTACCCGCAATAAAATTCCAGCATAAAACCTATACATTCAGAGACTTTATCGAAACAACGGAAAAGCTCGCCGCATCGTTAAATGCAATCGGTTTAAAGAAGGGTGACATCGTGTCAATCGTTTCACCCAACACGCCCCAGGCTGTGTTTATGTTTTATGCATTGAACCGTATCGGTGCCGTTGCAAATATGATTCACCCCCTTCTTGCAGAAGAAGAAATTCAGTACTACATCGAAAACACTGAAAGCTCAGCTGTTTATATACTCGATGCAGTATACGACAAAATTTCAAATATCAGATGGAGCACTGAGAAAGGTCCTAAGGTAATCATCGGCAAGGTTGCTGACGCACTTCCTTTATGGATGAAGCCTCTTTATGCTCTCAAAAACAAGAAAAAGCTTGTCCTCAACGACAAGCACGACAATATTTTATGGAATGACCTTTTAAAGCTTTCCGACAATGCTTCAGCATTACCGCAGGACAACGGTAAGCCTGATGACCTTGCCGCAATTATCTATACAGGCGGCACAACAGGCAGACAGAAGGGTGCTATGTTCAACAACTACAGCTTCACCTGTTATGCAATCGAAACCCTTGAGGCCAGCGGACTTGACCTTAAAGGAAAGCGTTGTCTCGCTGTACTCCCCCTGTTCCACGGCTTCGGACTTGCCTTTAATGTACACGCTATGATAGCAGGCGGTGCTTGTCTCTATCTTATGCCGGTATTTGACTTTGAGAAATGTAATGCCCTTATCTTCAAGGAAAAAATAAACTTCCTTTTCGGCGTACCCACATTTTTCGAGGCTCTCAGCAGACATCCTAAAATGGAAAACAACGACTTATCCTTTATGGAGGCTCTTGTTTCCGGCGGCGACGTACTCAGCGAAAAGCTCCAGAAGAGAATCAATAAGCAGCTTAAGGCAGGCGGTGCCACAGCTCCTATCAGAAACGCTTACGGCCAGACTGAAAGCCTTACAGGCTGCTGCATCAATCCTATCTTTAAAAATGTTATCGGCAGTGTAGGTCTCCCCTGCCCCGATATTTATTCAAAAATCGTTGAGCTCGGCACTTGTAATGAAGTACCTAACGGTACAGACGGTGAGCTTTGTCTCACAGGTCCCATTCTCACCTTAGGTTATTACAAGGACGAAGAAGCAACCAAGGAAATCCTCAAAAAGCATGACGACGGCAAAATCTGGCTTCACACCGGCGATATTTTCTGCAAAGATGAGAATGATTATCTTTTCTTCCGTCAGAGAATCAAGAGAATGATAATTTCAGCAGGCTACAATATTTATCTTTCACACGTAGAAGACGTTGTTGCAGGTTGCAGTATGGTTAAGCAGGTGTGCGCCGTAGGCATCGATGATATTGCAGCCGGTCAGAATGTAGGTCTTTACGTAATCCTCAACGAGGGTACCGATGAAAGCAAAGCAAAAGAAGCTATACTTGACCATTGCAAAAAGCATCTCGCCGAGTACTCTGTGCCGAGAAAAATTATTTTCACCGATGAGTTCCCCAAAACAAAAATGGGTAAAGTAAGCTTCAAGGCTCTGGAAGATAAAATAAATAACAGATAAAAAGGAGAATCCGCTCATGTTGGAAAGATTACAGGAGCTTTTCAAGGACATTACAGGTAAAGAAATTGAGATTACACCCAATACAAAGCTGAAAAACAAGGACCTTGCGATTTCATCCTATTCCCTGATTCAGCTTATATGTGCCATCGAAGATGAATTTGACATTGAAATTCCCAACTCACAAATCAAAAAATTCAAAACAGTTAAAGATGTAATAAGCTTTATCGAGAAGGAAACACAGTAACAAAAATCCCCGCCGTTTTCGGTGGGGATTGCAGCTTGTTGAAAAAAGCATTTCCGACAAGCTGAGTATGTTACAATTCAGTCAAAGTAAATATCAAGTACAATATCACTAAAACAAGAAGGTGCCTACTATGTATTTAACTATGTTAAAAAGCAAAATCCACCGTGCAACAGTAACAGAATCTGATCTTAACTATGTCGGAAGCATTACTATAGATGAAGCCTTAATGGAAGCCTCCGGAATAATAGAATATGAAAAAGTACAGATTGCGGACATCGATAACGGAAACCGATTTGAAACTTATGTAATAACCGGAGAGAAAAACAGCGGTTGCATATGTCTTAACGGTGCCGCCGCAAAATGTGTACAAAACGGAGATAAAATTATTATAATGGCATACGCTCAGTTATCGTCGGAGGAAATTGACTCTCATCATCCAAAGGTTGTTTTTGTTAACGAAAGTAACGAAATCATAGAAATTGCTGAATTCGAAAAACACGGTGAGATAAAAGCATAAGATATATCCTAAAGGGTAGTACCGCGAGGTACTACCCTTTATTTTTTTGCGGCAAGTGCGGGATTTCCCATAACCTTATCGTACTCTTCGCTGAAATTAAGCTTATCATAGGTCTTGCCCATACCGCGTGCTTTATAGAGCTTGGTACTGTCAAGGTAGGTCTTGTAGTCGCCGAAGTCGATGTCATTTGTACCCTTTTGCCAATCATGGAACATCCGGGTGTTAAGCTTGTAAATCTCTTTACGGGCATTCTGACGGCCGAATCTGCCGCTTGCCATAGTAACCTTCATACGTTCCTCAAAGGAGAGACTAAAGTCCGAAGGCTTGTACTTGCTCATAGTATCGACGACTGCACAAGGTACGAGAGAAGAAAAGTCTTCACCTGCATAGAAACGGGTACGCACCTCAGTGGAGCTTGTCTCAGCCAGCGGAGGAAGAATAACAAAGGAGTCTCTGAGCTTGCCGAGCAAGGGATTTTCCATGAACAATGCATCAAGGTCGATGCCGTACCGCTCAAAGACAACAAAGCGGAATCTGCCGACGTATTCTTCACCGTGACTTGACTTCAGGAGTGTATGTACCTTATCCGCGCCCTGAATCTCATAAAGCTCGGCATCGGGGTACTGCTTCTGAATCTTGCAGAGCGTCTTGAAGCGGCTTGGATTAATTCCGCCGAGCTCTAAGCCCCAGAACTCAAGGTCAGGCTCGGATTCGCAAACCTTCTCAATGATAGCCTGTCGCTCATCCTCTGAGAGATAGAAGGGATCGTCTCTCTTGACGGTCTTTCTCTTGAGGTACTTGCCGTTAGTAGCAACGAAAAGTCCCTTATCTGCACCTATAGCCTTGACTGCTGTGCGAAGTGCGGTAACGTGAGCGTTTGTGAGCGGGTTGAATGAACCGAATAAAACTGCAATCTTCATAGTTGAGTTGTCCTTTCTGTTAATGTATTACGGGTATATTGTATCACACCTAATAGGATAAAATTGTCCCATTTGCGGTTTGGTGTTTTTCGTACCTTCTTGACGCTAAACTTCCATAAACAGGCAAAGTTTTCCGTCGGCAAGAGGGCAAAAACTTATATTTTGAGACAAAAAAAGGGCTTTCAATTCCTTGAAAACCCTTATAGAATGTGGATTAAAATCTTATCCGTATGTGCTTTACACTTCGTTGATTTCTGTCTGTCTGAACATCGCCTTATTAAGGCAAACGGAGAGATCTCCGAAGAGAAGACAGTTGAAATTCTTGACGGTTATTTCCTTGGGCGGAATGATAGGATGTTTGCCTTCGTAGGATTCGAAGACGTGCAGAGGATTTACCGGGGTGAAAAGATAATTGATGCCCGAGCGGTGAATATAGAATCCGTCAATTTCAATTCTTTCGGGAAGGTAGCAGGTGTATCCGAAGTCGTGATCCTCTGTGTTGAGGGCAGTGATAATGCCGAATGATACAATGCTTGGATAAAACTTGCAGTTGCGGATAATGAGGTCTCCGTTCCATGTTGAGCCGTAGTCTGAGCGAAGCTCAATGAAGCTACCTGCCAGAACGGTTGTGTTTTCAATCAAAGCTGTTCCGCTTCCGATAAGCTTGATTCC
>JAFZFT010000045.1 GCA_017555765.1 Clostridia bacterium
ACAAACAGTATGCTTCATCTTCCCGCTATTGCAAATGAGCTCGGTATAGAATTCAACCTTGATATGGCAAATGCAGTCAGCGAGGTTACTCCCAACCTCTGCCACCTCGCACCGGCAGGTCCCACATATATGGAGGACCTCAATGAAGCCGGCGGTGTTTATGCCGTACTCAAGGAGCTTACAAAGCTCGGACTTCTCGATACCTCCGTTATGACTTGCACAGGCAAGACAATGGGAGAGAACATCGAAAATGCATTTAACCGTGACGAAACTGTTATCCGTACTGTTGAAAACCCCTTCTCAAAGACAGGCGGTATTGCAGTACTCAGAGGTAACCTTGCAGTTGACGGATGTGTTGTAAAGAGAAGTGCGGTTGCACCCGAAATGCTCGTACACGAGGGCCCTGCAAAGGTATATGACAGTGAGGAAGAGGCTATTGCCGCAATTTACGGCGGTGAAATCGTCAAGGGTGACGTTGTTGTTATCCGTTACGAGGGACCCTCAGGCGGCCCCGGTATGAGAGAGATGCTTTCACCCACATCTGCTATTGCGGGTATGGGACTCGATAAGGATGTTGCTCTTATCACAGACGGACGCTTCTCCGGTGCTACAAGAGGTGCGGCTATTGGTCACGTTTCACCCGAAGCAGTACGCGGCGGACTTATCGCCTATGTAAAGACAGGGGACATCATTTCAATCAACATCCCCGAGTATAAAATTGAGCTTAAGGTCAGTGATGAGGAAATCGCAAAGAGAAAGGCAGAAATGCCCCTTAAGGTCAAGACAGATATCAAGGGCTATCTGAGAAGATATGCCTCAATCGTATCCTCTGCAGATAAGGGTGCGGTAATCAACGAGTTTTAAACTGAAAGGCGGTGACGGTATGACAGTCACAGAGCTTAAAAACAGACTTTCAACCCTTACGGTTTTCCGTAATCTCTTAAAAAAAGATGAGCTTTCCGTACTTCTTGCTCTTTTAAAGGCGGAAAGCACCGACGAAAGACTTACACTTTACGGTGAATTTGTAAGCCTTCTTGCAAAGAGCGGCGGAGTTTTCAGTGAGGTACTCAAAAAGCTCATAACCGAGGACGAAAATCCCTACATAAAGGCGGTTGCCTCGGGCAAAGAGGTTACCAAGAGCCTTGAAGTGAATCTCAAGGAGGAGCTCAGGCTTTTCACGGAGCTTTCAGTTCTTACGCCCGATGTTTTCCGTGAAGCGTGGCAGTACGAGGGCTATCTTCCCTCATTTGACAACGAAAGCACCGATTTTGAGGGTTTCTATGAGAGCAGAATAAAGAATGTTGCCACACTCGGCTACGGCATTTTTGCCACTCATTCGATGTTCCGTATAGAAAATAACAGAATCGTGCCCGTTGAGGTTGCCGACAGTATAAGCATTGATTCCTTTGTCGGCTATGAAACCGAGCGTAAGCAGGTGCTTGAAAATACCAAGGCTCTCACCGAGGGCAGACCCGCTCAGAATGTACTTCTCTGCGGTGATGCGGGTACGGGTAAATCTTCGACCGTCAAGGCTTGTGCAAACTTTTACCGTGACAGGGGAGTACGTCTTATTGAGCTTCGCAAGGATCAGCTTTTCGCCCTTTCCTATGTTATGGGTACTATCGCCGAAAATCCGCTGAAGTTTATCATTTTTATAGACGACCTTTCATTCAACAAAAACGACGACTGCTTCTCTATGCTCAAGGCTGTGCTTGAGGGCTCGGCAGTATCAAGAAGCGGCAACGCGGTGATTTATGCCACTAGCAACAGAAGACATATCGTCAAGGAAAGCTTTGCTGACCGTACGGGTACCGATGACGTACACCGCAACGATACAATGCAGGAGCTTCTCTCACTTTCCGACCGCTTCGGTCTTACGGTATATTTCCAGAAGCCAAACAGAGGACTTTATCTTGATATCGTCCACGAGCTTGCCGACAGAAGCGGCATAACACTTGAAAAATCACAGCTCGACGTCAAGGCAGAGGCTTTTGCCCTTGCAAGAGGAAGCCGCTCACCGAGAGCTGCAGAGCAGTTTATTAAATCATTGCTATAATAGAGGTGAGCGGATATGAAGCAATACAAATTGAATTGGAAATTCTGGTCTTTTATTACTTTCTTCGGCGTATTAACAGCATTAGGCTTTATGGTTACTTCGAGTATGTTCAGCGGTGGAGTAGTTGATGAAAACGGCGAAGAGCTTGGTTTGTTGATTCCTGTATTGATGACGCTCATTTTATCAACGTGGCTGATTTCACTTGTAAATCTTATCAGACTATATATTAAAAACAAAGGCTGCGGAATGTTTATTACAGACAAAGGCATTGAAAGCACCTTTGTTTTCGGAAGAGTTTTTGCATTTATAATTGCTTTGCCTGTCAGATTGATTCCTTGGGAAGCGATAAAGGAATGTGAAAACGAAATAGGTTATTGGCACATACGTGTAAATAAAAACGAAATAGAAGCAGGCTTCCTTTCAAAGCTTATCATTTCTATAGTAGGATTTAGCTTTTGCAAGGGTTTCATTAAAACAGATATTACGGAAAAAGATATAGAAAAATACAGACACAGATTTTCTTTAGAAAATAAGAAATAATTACAAAAGGAGAATTATTATGATTGAAAAGATTTCAACTACAAATGCACCCGCCGCTATCGGCCCCTACTGTCAGGCAATGAAGATCAACGGTATGGTTTTCACCTCAGGTCAGTTAGGTCTTGACCCCGCAACAGGTGAATTCGCAGGTGATGATGTAACCGCTCAGGCTGAAGCTGCACTCAAGAACCTCGGCGCGATTCTCAAAGAGGCAGGCACAGACTATGATAAAATAGTAAAGACAACCTGCTTCCTCGCTGATATGGCAGACTTTGCCGCTTTCAATGCAGTTTATGCGAAGTATATCACCAACACTCCCGCAAGAAGCTGTGTTGCAGTAAAGACACTTCCCAAGGGCGGCCTTGTTGAGGTTGAAGCAATAGCTGTACTTTAAACGCCGGGGGCGTTTAAAGTAAATGCAAAATGCAGAATGCAGAATGCAAAATTGCGCCCGACAGAGAAATACGGAGCGAGAAATTCCCGCCCCGTCAGATAACGAACACGGCGTGCCGTGTCCGCTGATAAAAACTACACCCGTCACATCACTGTGGCGGGTGTTACTTTTTATTGTTTTTTAGTTTTGGGAAAAATAAATCCGAAAAGGTATTTACAATTTTTTAAATATTTGATAAAATAAAGAGGTATAAATTAAATGTTTTTACAGGAGGATAAAACTATGAAAAGAACCTTGAAAAAGGCAGTAGCACTTGTACTTGTACTTGTTCTTACAATGAGTCTTGGTGTATCTGCTTTCGCTTCTCACGGTACAGAGTTTATCTCACAGTCAAAAAGTGATATCCCCATTATCCGTATTTCGGGTGACGGTGAGCAGCTTGTAGACGAAAACGGTAACAAGGTTTTCCACTACAAGGATTTCGCTTCAATTCTTGACAGTGACGATGAAGAGGATGCTGAAGGTGAAGAGGATAATGCAATGCTTGAGGCAACTGCAAATATTCTTATGCCCTTCCTTATTGACGGACTTCTTACCGATAATTGGGAGCCCTACTACGAAAATCTTCAGAACGAGATAAGTGATCTTTTTGAAAATTCACTTCTCGATAAGGACGGTAACGCTCAGTACGGTACAGGACTTCGTCCGGAAAGAAAAGAATACATCGAGAAGATAAGACACAACGATCAGGCATGGCGTACCTCTGACGGTCAGAAGTATTATATTCAGGACAGATACTACTGGAGATATGACTGGCGACTTGATCCCATTGAAACTGCCGCAGAATTCAAGCTGTTTATTGATGACGTGCTTGCTTCCACAGGCTGCAGCGAGGTTGGTATTATAGCTACCTGTCTCGGTACAAATGTTGTTACAGCTTATCTTGCTCTTTATCCCGAGCATGCAGCAAAGCATGTAAGAGGCGTGGCTTATGACGGCAGTGTTGTAGGCGGTGCAGAAATGCTCAGCGAGGCAATCAGCGGCAAATTCAATATTGATGCAGCGGCTATCAACAGAACTCTTATCGACTGCGGCGCAATCGGTATGTTCGATATGGACGGCTTTATTAACACAACCCTTGAAATGCTTGACAGAACAGGTGTGCTTGATGCTGTTCTCGGCGTAACAAAGGAATGGATCTATTATAAATTAGTTGAGGGTGTAACCTCAGCACTTGCACTTTCCACCTTCTACACATGGCCTAACTACTGGGCATGCGTTTCACCCGAGGATTACGATACTGCAATAGAGTATGTTTTCGGCGATGAAAACAGCGCAAAGAGAACTGAGTATGCAGGCCTTATCGAAAAGCTTGATAATTACAATACTCTTGTACGTCAGAGAGTGCCCGAAATTCTCACACAGGCAAAGGAAAGCGGCATTAACATCGGTATTATTTCAAAGTACGGCTTCCAGACACTTCCCATCTGTGAGACAAACTACCTTGTATCCGACCAGTTTGCTTCAGTAAAACGCTCATCCTTCGGTGCAACAACAGGTACAATTTATGAGGATCTTTCCGATGAGTATATCGCTGAAAGAACAGAAGCAGGCTACGGTAAGTATATCTCACCCGACAAGCAGATTGATGCTTCAACCTGTCTCTTCCCCGACAGCACATGGTTTATCAAGGGCTCAAGTCACTCCAACTGGTCCGACTGGGAGCTCAGACTTCTTTATGAAATTGTATCTTCAGAGGAACAGATGACAATTTATGATTCCTGCTGGCCCTCACAGTTTGTTGTTTATTCATACGACAATGACGAGGATGCTACTTGGGGAAGCATCGAGGCAATGACAACCGAAAACTGCGACACTGAAAACTGGGAAGCCGAGGAAAGGCTCGATAATCCCAAGGATATGTACGGCAAGCTTTTCGTAGCAGTTTCCTCACTTATCGAATGGCTCCTTGAGCTTATGAGAAAGGTATTCAAAATAGGCTGATAAATAACTACACCCGTCACATCTGTGGCGGGTGTTGCTTTGTGTATAATGAATTGCCTTACGGCATGAATTGGCTTTGCCATGAATTGACTTCGTCATGAATTGCACCTGTGGTGCATTTAATGCCCGAAGGGCATTCTAACTACTGACTACTGACTACTCAGAGCAGAGCCTTACGGTAAATCGTCTTCGTTCTCAAGATTGTGCCATACATTCTGAACATCATCATTGTCCTCGAGCATTTCGAGAAGTCTGCCCATCATCTTGAGGTCATCCTCGTTGGTGAGAGCTGTTTCAGTGTTGGCAATGTATTCTACCTCGGCGGATACGAACTTGTAGCCCTTAGCGTCGAGATCGTCGCGTACTGCACCGAGATCGTTGGGTTCTGTACGAACTACATAGATATCCTCTTCATCAGTGATGAAGTCAACTGCACCTGCTTCGAGTGCATCCTCCATAAGCTTGTCCTCGTCAACATCCTCTGCTTCGATAACGATAACGCCGTAGCGTGTGAACATAAAGGAAACACAGCCCTGCTGACCGAGATTACCCTTGTTCTTATCGAAATAGTGTCTCATTTCGCCTGCGGTACGGTTACGGTTATCTGTGAGAGTTTCAACGATAACTGCGATACCTGAAGGACCGTAGCCCTCGTACATAATAGCCTCGTAGTTTGCGCCGCCTGCTTCGCCTGAAGCCTTCTTGATGATTCTTTCAATGTTGTCGTTGGGTACGTTGTTTGCCTTAGCCTTGGCAATTACGTCCTTGAGTTTTGAGTTTGATGCGGGGTCGGGACCGCCGTCACGTACTGCGATTGAAATTTCACGACCGATTTTGGTGAAGACCTTTGCTCTTGCACCGTCAGTTTTTTCTTTTTTTCTTTTAATGGTACTCCATTTTGAATGGCCTGACATTTAAATTCACCTTTCCTTACTTATAATCAACCTATATACTTTATCATTTTTCTTTATGTTTGTCAAGACAGTGTAAGTGTTCCGGCATAATAGTCTGCCCTGACGGGGATTATAATACTATTTTGAAGGTTATAGCTGTTGTGCCATTGGTAAAGGCCCGGATTTTACCTCTGTGTCTTTCGACGATTGCCTTTGCTATTGAAAGACCTATGCCGTAGCCGCCCGTTTCTCTTGAGCGGGATTGATCTGCTCTGTAAAAACGGTCAAAGATGCTCTTTACGGATTCGGGATCCACATATTCGCAGGTATTATACATATCGATTATGATGCTCTTGCCGCTCTTATACAGATTGAGGCTGATAATACCCTGCTCGTCGGAATATTTTATTGCGTTGTCGCAGAGGATGGAGATGAGCTGCCTTAATTCTGATTCCTCACCACGGTAATATATATTTTCGGTAACATTGATTGCAAAGTTTCTGTTGGCGAGCTTTGCCGCTGTTTCAAAGCCTTCTGCGGTTTCCGAAACCGCCTTGCTGAGATTGAATTTTGCAGTCTGTCTTCTTATCTTTGATTCGTCAGCCTTTGCAAGTGTGACGAGGTTTTTAACAAGTCCGTCCATACGTACTGTCTGATTTTTAATACTCGTGAGCCATTCGTTTTCGCCTTCGCATAATTCCAATACCTCTGTGTTGGCGGAGATGATTGCAAGGGGAGTTTTCAGCTCGTGACCCGCATCGGTGATAAACTGCTTCTGCTTTTGCATATTTGCTTCAATTGGTTTGATTGCCCATTTCGAAAGCCAGTGAACGGGGATAAGAATAAAAATAGTTGTTACGAAGCCGACAAAGAGAGAAACCGATGCAAGGGTTATTGCCTCATCAACCTCCTTCTGGAAGTCAATGAAAACTATAAGGGAATGGTCGCCTTTTTTCTGGTTGAGGTACATATAATTACCCATGTATCCGAAGCCTTCATCGGAGCCTAAGACACTGGAGGCGTAACGATACGCTTTTTCGTTATTGACGGTGGGATTGTTGGCGGTGTATATATCCTCGACGAGATTATTCTTAAGTTTAACATAGAAGTATCTTTCCGAATAGGGCGGTTTTTCGATTGGCTCGTACCCGATGATGGGGTGAACGAAGTCTTCTAAAAAATCGTGGGTTCTGAAGCCGTCGGGAAGTCTGCCGTTGTTTTCGGCAATGATGAGAAGCGTCTTTTTCAGGTCGGCATCACGCTGATAGATTGAAACAGCATTGACCGCAACCATCTGTACCGCAATAAGACTTGCCAGAGCGAAAAAGGCGATTATCATAAATTTGTGTTGGAGTTTTTTCAGCATTTTATTTCCTCCAGTGAATATCCTGCACCTCTTACGGCCTTGATTTCAACATTCGCACCGATGGAGGAAAGCTTTTTTCTGAGATAGGATATGTAAACCCAGACAACGTTTATTTCAGCCTCCGAGTCATATCCCCAGATATGCTCCATAAACTGCTCGGTGGAAATAAGTCTGCCGGGGCTTGTGAGAAGCATTTCGAGCATCTGGAATTCCTTGTTGCCGAGTCGTACTGTCTCACTGCCGCAAGAAAGCTCAAAGCTTTCTCTGCTGAGGGTAATGTTACCGAAGGAAAGCACATTGGGAGAAAACTCCGCTCTGCGTCTTGTAAGGGCACGTATTCTCGCAAGAAGCTCACCCATATTGAAGGGCTTTGTAAGGTAGTCATCCGCACCGGTGTCGAGACCTAAGATGCGGTCCTCGACCTCACTTTTTGCAGTGAGAATAAGTACGGGTGTGGATATACCCGCACAGCGAAGCTCCCTGAGGACATCGAGTCCGTTTTTCTTAGGCATCATAAGGTCGAGAATTATGGCGTCATAGTTTTCACTGAGTCCGTAATCGAGAGCGTCCTGACCGTTATATACCGCATCAACGGAGTAATTATTATGCTTTAAAATTGCGCAAAGAGCCTTGGAAAGCTCTTTTTCATCTTCTGCCAGTAAAAGTCTCATAATATCATCCTTTCGGTGCACAGAGTTTCATTTTATTATACCATAGCGAGTGGGCATTTTCAACATAGAGAAGAGTCTTTCGCTTTAATATGAGTATACTCCCTATACCTTAAATCAAATAAAAAAAGTCCGTCAGTTAATGACAGACTTTTCATTGGTACGGGTATAGTCTCTTGCTTCTGAACTGCTGTATGAGTACAGGGTTACGAAGGCAGCATTGACCCATCCGTAACAGTCCTCGGAGGGCACGTAAACATAAATCCAAGAGTCTGTTACGGCAGTACCGCCCATAATCTGAAGCTGAGTGTCAGATTCAAGGCTTCGGATAAGCCCGTAAGCATCGGATGGGCCTTTTCTTAAGGCAAGCAGATTTATGCGGGCAACACGTGCCTCGGTGGAGGTGTAGTTTATGTCGGGTTTTACAGTGCCGTCCTCGGGAGAAGGAGTCAGGATTTCGGCGGGGGAGTATACAAGCTCCGTTGCATCGGTTTCTGTTTTCGCACCGCCAAGGTAGTCGAGAATTACAGGTGTGATATTGAATTTTTCAGCCGCAACGAAAAGTCCTACGGTTAGTACTGCGGTTATGAGAAGCAACATAAGCATAACGGGAGCCTTGGATGAGCTCTTCGAGCCTCTTTGCTTCTTTTCCGTACCTGTCTGTGTCTGCTCCTCACTGTTTTCACGGTGAGTACGGAATATTTCGGGGGTGTCTTTTTCCTCCTCCTTCACGGGGGTGAAGAAAATTTCGGGTGCCTTCGGCGGTTCTGCCTGAGAGGTTATTTCCTTTTTTTCGGCGAGAAGCGGCGCACCGCAGTTGGGGCAGTACTTTTCACTGCCCTGAAGGTTGAATTTACAGTTTCTGCATATCATGGGGATTTTCCTTTCTGTCGGGTGATATGAAAGAGAGTTTACCACCCGGAAGGAAAGAATATTGTCATAAAATAAGGCACAATAAAGAAAAGCCAACCCTGACCGGTCGGCTTCTCTTCGTGCATATTTGAAAGGAGAGGGGAGTGCGATGGAAAGGAGGGTGGAGCCGTGAAAAATCGGAAAAAAACACGGATCCGTTCCCATCGCACAATCACAGTATAGAGCCTTAACTTTAAAGAAAGTTAAAACCGACGCAAGGAAAAATCTTTCTTATATCGGTATGCTTTATAATATTTTTTAACATTTTTTGATGCGTTTACACTTGACATATTGTGTAATTTGTTATAAAATATTCAAGATAGTATGGGATACTATTATTCGAGTAAGTTACTGTAATTCTTTTGATGACAAACACAGGTGATATTAAGGCTTTATGCTATGAAATATGTTACCGGAAAATCAGAATGAAGGAGGTGCTGCTACTTTGGAAATTAAGTTAGTTATCGCAATTATTATTGCTGCTGTTTGTGCCGCTGTTGCCGCAGGTATAGGCTTTGTACTCGGCTCAGCTCATAGAAAAAAGACTGCCGAGGCCATGATAGGCTCCGCTAATGAAGAGGCTACACGTATCGTGAACCAGGCGGTTAATGAAGCAGAAACAAAAAAGCGTGAGGCTATTCTTGAGGCTAAGGATGAAATCCATAAGCTCAGAACTGAAACTGAAAAGGAACTCCGTGAAAGAAGAAACGAGGTTCAGCGTCAGGAAAAGCGTATGATTCAGAAGGAAGAAAGTCTCGACAAGAAAACAGAAAATCTGGAGAAAAAAGAAAGCGTGCTTGACGAAAAAATCAAGCAGGCAGAAAATCAACTTTCCGAAGCAGAAAGCATCAAAAGAAGTCAGTTAGAAATGCTTGAAAAAATATCGGGCTATACAAAAGAGCAGGCCAAGGTTGATTTGCTCGCATCTCTTGAGGAAACTCTTAAGAGAGAAAAGGCAGTCAAAATTATGGAGTACGAGCAGATGATTCGTGAGGAATCTGAAAACCTTGCAAGAGAGGTTATCGCAACAGCTATTCAGCGTTGTGCTGCAGACCACGCATCAGAGGCAACCGTATCCGTTGTTGCTCTTCCCAACGATGAAATGAAGGGTCGTATCATCGGCCGTGAGGGACGTAACATCAGAACCCTCGAAACAATTACAGGTGTTGACCTTATTATCGATGACACTCCCGAAGCAATTACCCTTTCAAGCTTTGACCCCGTACGCAGAGAGGTTGCAAGAATCACTCTTGAGAGACTTATCTCAGACGGCAGAATCCATCCCGCACTTATTGAGAAGATTCACGAAAAGGCAAAGCGTGAGGTTGACCAGACAATCAAGCAGACAGGTGAAAGAGCCGTTATCGACGCAGGCGTCAACGGTGTACACAATGAGCTTGTTAAGCTTCTCGGTCGCCTTAAGTACCGTACCAGCTACGGTCAGAATGTGCTTAACCACTCACTTGAGGTTTCCTACATTGCAGGTCTTATGGCTGCAGAACTCGGTGTTGATGTGAAGCTTGCCAGAAGAGCAGGTCTTCTTCACGACATCGGTAAGGCTATTGACCATCAGCAGGAGGGCTCACATATTGAGCTTGGTGTTGAGTACGCTAAGAAGTATAAGGAAAACGACATTGTTGTCAATGCAATTCACGCTCACCACGGTGACGTTGAGCCCCAGAGCATTATCGCTTGTCTTGTTCAGGCTGCCGATGCAATCTCAGCTGCAAGACCCGGTGCAAGAAGAGAAAATCTTCAGAACTACATCAAGCGTCTCGAGGCTCTCGAGCAGATTTCAGAATCCTTCTCAGGTGTTGAAAAGGCATTCGCAATCCAGGCAGGCCGTGAGGTACGTATTGTTGTTAAGCCTGACGTTATCAGCGATGAGGATATGGCTCTCGTTGCACGCAGCATTGTTGAAAAAATCGAGCAGGAGCTTGAATATCCCGGTCAGATTAAGGTTAATATGATCCGTGAGACAAGAGCTGTGGATTACGCAAAATAATACAAATTACCCCGTAAAGTAACATTTACGGGGTTTTTATTGTCTAAAGATACAAATTTGTCTTCGTCATTTTGTATAAAAATCACCTTGACAGTAGAAGAGTTTTATTATAAAATATTCATAATATTATATTGTAGTGAAAGGTAATTTTCGGTTTTGGATTATTCACTTCTCAAGGACGAGGAAATCGTAAGCTTATGCAAGGAAAATAACGATGAAGCCTTCTCTGTTCTTACAAAGAAATATACCGAGGTTGCCGGGATTATAGCATCCTCCTTCACAGATTCGGGCCTTGAAAGAGCCGACCTTATTCAGGAGGCGATGCTTGCCTTTATCGTTGCGGTTTATTCCTTCAGTGACGGTAAGGACTGCTCCTTTAAAACCTATGCATCACGTTGTATGCGTAACCGTATAATAACCGTACTCAGAGCTCTTTCTTCAAAAAAGCGTGTACCTTATTTCCTCACCGTTTCCATTGAAGAAAATCCGGATCTTATATCCGCTCCCTCACCTGAGGAAAGCTTTGCTTCCCGGAGCAGTGCGGAGTACATACACACAGTTATAGAAAATTCACTTACTGAAAGAGAAAAGAAGGTTTTCTCCCTTTTCCTTACGGGCTACAGCTACGAAGAAATTGCCGACAGTCTCGGTGTAACACCCAAGGCAGTGGACAGTACTCTTCAGCGAGCAAGGAAGAAGCTGCGCGAAAAGCTCAGTTCTTATATATAATCTGCCCCATAGCTCAAAGCAGAGCGTTGGTTTCAAAGAGTCGGTGCAACTCCGACAAGGGCTATTAAATTCAAGCGAGGTAAAAAACAATGTACGAAGACAAGACACTCAAATGCAAAGAATGCGGCAATGATTTCATCTTTACTGCAGGCGAACAGGAATTCTACGCTGAAAAAGGCTTCCAGAACGAGCCCCAGCGTTGTAAGGACTGCCGTGTAGCACGTAAGAATGCAGCTAAGCCCGCTCGCGAAATGTTCATCGCAACATGTGCAAGATGCGGCGCAGAAGCAAAGGTTCCCTTCAAGCCCACAGAAGGCAGAGATGTTTTCTGTAGCGATTGCTTTGCAAAGATGAAAGAGGAAGAAGAAGCATAATTTATATTTGAAAGTTTTTTCTTAATTACTTTATAAATAGTCTTATGCCGGACCGAGGATTTTCTTCGGTCCTTTCTTTTTGCAAAAAATAAGCCGTCGGGATTCAATGTCCCGACGGCTTTGTGTGTTTTATTAAAGTTTATCTACGTCTGATGCAGTGATGAGGTGGAAGCCTGCATTCTCGAGTACTCTTTCAGCCTCGTCGTTGTTCTCAACTCTGAGTACAACATAAGCGTGCTTTTCGGTACGGGTCATAAAGGCATAAAGATATTCAACATTGATATCTGCCTTGTCGAGTACCTCGAGAGCCTCGGTAAGCTTACCGGGAGCATCACCGATTTTTACACCGACAACATCGATTACCTTGATGAGGTAGCCCTGGTCTGCGAGTACCTTTTCAGCGGTTTGGTTATCATTTACGATGAGACGTAAAATGCCGAGCTCCTCTGTTTCAGCGATGGAGAGTGCTCTTAAGTTAACATTGTTTTTTGCGAGAGTATCTGTTACACGTACGAGAGTACCCTTGCTGTTCTGAACGAAAACTGTTAATTGCTTGATTGACATAGTTAAATCCCCTTTCAGTTTATATTAACTTACGCTTGTCGATAA
Organism: Clostridia bacterium; assembly: GCA_017555765.1. Lineage (GTDB taxonomy): Bacteria > Bacillota > Clostridia > Oscillospirales > Acutalibacteraceae > UBA6857. The sequence continues at coordinate 12,551 of JAFZFT010000045.1, forward strand.
CGCGTACTGCCTTGCCTTCACTTCTTGCAATGCTCTTGGGAGGAAGAAGATGTACTGCGGGGTTGATACCGAGCATAATCTTCATTGCGTTAGCGAGGGCTTTTTCCATCTTGAGAACATCGCCGAGCTTATCTGTGAACTGCTCTGCAGTCATTTCAACATTTACATCGAAGGTATCGTTGTTGTTTACACGGTCAACAACAATCTGATAGTTGGGCTCATAGCCTTCCTTGAGAAGTACGGTTTCAATCTGGCTGGGGAATACGTTTACGCCGCGGATAATGAGCATATCGTCTGTTCTGCCCATAGGCTTAGCCATCTTGATGAGAGTACGGCCGCAGGAGCACTTTTTACGTGAAAGTACACAGATGTCGCGGGTACGGTAGCGGAGAAGGGGGAATGCTTCCTTGTCGAGAGAGGTGAAAACAAGCTCACCCTTGCTGCCCTCGGGAAGCACCTCGCCTGTATCGGGGTCGATGATTTCTGCAAAGAAGTGGTCTTCGTTTACGTGCATACCTGTCTGCTCGCTGCATTCAAATGAAACGCCCGGGCCGGTTGTTTCTGTAAGACCGTAGATGTCGTAAGCCTTTATGCCGAGAGTAGCCTCGATACCCTTACGCATTTCCTCTGTCCAGGGCTCTGCACCGAAAATACCGGCCTTGAGAGGAATATCCTCAGGCTTGTAGCCCTGCTCCTTGAGTGATTCACCGATATATGCGGCATAGGAGGGAGTACAGCAGAGAATGGTAGCATTAAGGTCCATCATGAACTGAATCTGTCTTTCGGTATTACCTGATGACATGGGGAGTGTGAGACAGCCTACCTTGTGTGAGCCGCCGTTGAGACCGAAGCCGCCTGTGAAAAGTCCGTAGCCGTAAGCAACCTGACAAACGTCCTTTTTACTGCCGCCTGTAGCAACGATTGCACGTGCACAGCAGTCTTCCCATAAATCAACGTCATTCTGTGTATAGAAGGCAACTACACGGCGACCCGTTGTGCCTGAGGTTGAGTGAATACGTACACAATCCTCAAGGGGCTTTGCAAGAAGGCCGTAGGGATAAGCGTCACGAAGGTCTGCCTTTGTAAGGAAGGGAAGCTTGTGTAAATCATCGATGCCCTTGATGTCTTCGGGCTTTATGCCCTTTTCATCCATAAGGCTGCGGTAGTAGGGTACGTTTTCATAAACGTGCTTTACCTGCTTTACGAGCTTCTCTGACTGAAGAGCCTTCATGTCCTCGCGGGACATTGTTTCAATTTCTTTCTGATAGTAGTTTTGTGCCATTTTGAACACCCTTTCTGTACTGAGCTTTTCTCAGACTATGATATTTTCGGAGTGTGAAGGGAAATAAAAAAGCCCTCCGCATTCCGATAGAGAATACAGAGGACGAAAAATTAATTTCCGTGGTACCACCTCAGTTCGTCACCATCTCACGACAGCGACCTTATCAGGTACTGACATACCTTAGTTCTGTGACGGGAACTCCCGTTGCATCCTACTTAAGCCGAAGCCTGTTCAGCGCACTGCTAACAGAATGAATTCGAGAAGGACACCCCCATTGCCTCGCACCGACCGGCAACTCTCTCCAGGTTCTTTCCAACCTACTACTTTCTGCTCATCGCATTTAGTAAGCAGCTCCTATTGGCTACTGCTATGCTTGCATTATATTACCCGAGGATTTAAAAGTCAATACATTTTCGGAAAAAAGTCACTTTTTTTCATTAAAGTGCTAAATTAAAAATCCTGAGGTGCCTCAAAGGTCATTTTCTTGCCTGTTACGGGGTGTGTGAACTCAATTTTCTCCGACCAGAGATGAATAAATGAGGCTTCATCCCTTGCACCGTAGCGTCTGTCACCGACGAGAGGCATTTTTCTTGAAGCAAACTGCACTCTTATCTGATGAGTCCTGCCTGTGTGGAGTCTTACCCTGACAAGTGTTGTACTGTCCTTTGTTTCGACAGTACTGTAGTCGAGGATTGCCTTTTTAACGCCTCTGCGCTCCTTTTTCACGGTGAAGGACTTATTCTTTGCCTTGTCGAAATAAAGAAGGTCCTCGAGGGTATCCTCCGCCTTTTCGGGTACACCGTGCAGGAGAGCGATATACTGCTTTTCGAAGCTTCTGTCCGCAACCTGAGCGGAAAGTGAAGCGGCACTTTTCTGTGTGAGTGCGTATACCATAACACCGCCCACCTCTTTGTCAAGACGGTGTACGGGATAGACCTCACAGCCGCAGATTTCCTTAAGAGCGGATATCATATCAGGCTTTTTTTCGTCGTACTGAGAAAGAAGACCTCTTTCCTTTATGCAGACGATAATATCATTGTCCCTGTGAAGAATTTCCATTATTCTATTATACCTCCGCCGACAACATAGTCACCGTCATAAAGCACAACAGACTGACCCTTTGCAATAGCACGCTGAGGCTCGTCAAAAACAAGACGGAAGCGGTTTTCGTCAATGGGGCTGACGGTAGCCCATTGCTCCTCGTGCTTATAGCGTACCTTTGCCTTGACCCTAAGGTCGCCCTCAAGCTTATCAAAGGGGATAAAATTTATGTTTTTTGCGGTAAGCTCCCTTGTGAAAAGGGTTTCGTTATCGCATAGAATTACGCGGTTGTTGGGTACATCCTTTTCCTTGACATACATCGGAGCGGGGAGTGCGAGACCGAGCCCTTTACGCTGACCGACGGTGTAGCGGATAATACCCTTGTGAGTGCCGAGCCTTCTGCCGTCGGTTGTCACGAAATCTCCCTCGGGGAAGGTGAGACCTGAGTACTTCTCAATAAAGGCGGCATAATCTCCGTCGGGGATAAAGCAGATATCCTGGCTGTCCTGCTTTCTTGCGGTGGAAAAATTGATGCTGTCAGCTATCTCCCTGACCTGAGCCTTTGAGTATTCGCCCAAGGGGAAGCGGGTACGGGAAAGCTGCTGCTGAGTAAGGCACCAGAGTACATAGCTCTGATCCTTTTCCTTAAAAGCACCCTTTTTGAGCAGGTATCTGTCACCCTGCTTTTCTATACGGGCGTAATGACCTGTAGCGATGCTTTCGTAGCCTGTTTCTTCGGCAAAGGAGATAAGCTCGCCGAATTTCAGATGCTTGTTACAGCTTATGCAAGGGTTGGGAGTTGCCCCCTCACGGTAAGCATTTATGAAGTCCTCGATTACGTGAGTGCGGAATTTATCACCGAGATAAACCGAGAAAAAGGGTATGCCGAGCATATCCGCAGTGTTTTTTGCATCTGCGGCATCGGTGCTTTCCTTTTCGATAAATACATCAGCGGCCTTGAAAAAGGAACAGTTTACACCCGCAACCTCAAGACCCTCTTTTTTAAGCAGATAAGCGGATACGGCACTGTCAACGCCGCCGCTCATACCGACCATAACCTTTTTCATTTTACGTCTCTCCGATAAAAAAATTACAGAGCAGGAAATTGCTCCTGCTCTTGAAATTATATCCGTTTTGTATGTATCTTGTCAAGTGTCCGAATGTCCCTCTGCACAGGTAATTTCAGGGCAGGGTATGTAGGGCAGTGTGACAGTAAACTCGGTGTAAGCATCGTTGCTTTCAGCTTTTATTGTGCCTTTGTGAAGCTCTGTAAGCTGCTTTGCAATGGCAAGACCGAGTCCCGAGCCGCCACTTGCCGACATTCTTGCTGAATCCGCACGGTAGAATTTTTCGAAAAGTCTGCCGAGTCTATCTGCGGGTATCGGGTCACAGTGATTGCGGAAGCTTATAACGATATTCCCCTCAGTGACTCTCGCACCGATAAGGATATCCGAATCACTGTAGCTGTAGGCGATTGCGTTTTTGATAAGATTACCGAATATGCGGGCAAGCTTGTCTGCGTCGGCAAAGGTGAGTATTTTTTCTTTTAAGTCTATATTCAGCCTGAGATTTTTTTCGCTGTACATAGGATAAAACTCCTCAGCCAGCTGATTAAGCAGTATACCGATATCTATGCGGTTTCTTTCAAGGGTCACCGAATGAATATTGAAGCGGGTTATCTCGAAAAATTCGTTTATAAGCTGCTCAAGACGGTATGCCTTGTCAAGGGCAATACCCGTGAATTTTGCTTTTTGCTCCATCGGAAGGTCGGGAGACTCATCAAGCAGAGTCAGATAGCCTATGACCGAGGTGAGCGGTGTTTTCAGGTCATGAGCAAGGTACATAACAAGGTCATCCTTCTTGCTTTCCGCTTCTGCGGCACGGCTTCTGCTTTCGGCAACCTCAAATTTTATATCCTTGAGCCTGATTTCAATACTGCTGTGACTTCTCGGGAAGGTCTCAATGCTCTCTTCGGTATCGGTGAAGGCATCAAGGCTTCTGTAGGTCTTATCGAAGCTTCTGAGAGTCGAAACTGACTGTATGATGCATATTGCCGTAAAGCCGATGAAAAGGCAGATAAAATAAAGGCACAAGCTGTGCTCGTATATGAATTCAATAGCAGTATCATTCATAAAAATACCGAGGAAGTCGGCAATGACACCGAAATATACCCGCCTTACGAAAAGGTTGACCGCGGGAAATCTGAGCATAAGCAGAAAAACTGTAATGTAAACGGCAAAAATAGTGGTAGCCGTTACAAGGTTTTTGATTATAAAGCTGCGGAGCGTTATGTGCAGTACGCTTTTTTCGGCTCGCAGTACCGATTTATTATTCCTTTTCAATTTTGTATCCAACTCCCCACACGGTTTTGATGAACTTAGGATTCTTCGGTTTTTCGTGCATTTTATCTCTGAGTCTTCTTATATGTACCATAACGGTGTTGTTACTGTCAAGATATTTTTCGCCCCATACCTTTTCGAAAATCTCTTCGGTGGAAATAACCTTCCCCGCGTTTTCCGATAGCAGACGGAGTATACCGAATTCGGTAGGTGTGAGGATAAGCTCCTCGCCGTAAAGGGTGCAGGTGCGGTTAAGTGTGTTTATCATAAGCCCCGCTATTTCTATCGTACCCTCTGACGAAGAGGCATCGTTGTACTGCTTATAGCGCCTTAGCTGAGCCTTTACCCTTGCAACAAGCTCGGGCGGATTAAAGGGCTTGGTGACATAATCGTCTGCACCGAGGGAGAGACCTGAGATTCTGTCGCTGAAGTCGGTTTTAGCCGTGAGCATTATAACCGGGTAATTGTATTTCCGCCTGATTTCAGCACAAAGGGAAAATCCGTCAGTACCGGGAAGCATAATATCAAGAATCGCAAGGTCAAATTCCTCACTCTGTATTTTTCCGATTGCTTCGTTGCCGTCTGTACACACTGTTGCTTCAAGACCCTCTCTTTCGAGGCAGTGGCGGACAAGGTCGGCAATTTCTTTTTCGTCATCAACTACAAGAATTCTCATTTATATCACTTCTTTCCTTTTTTTACATTATACCACTCTTTTGCGGAATATTCCTTAAGACTTTCTTAAATTTTGAGCTTTTATTGAGAAAAAACGCAGAATTTTATTATTAAAATTGATTAATTAACAGCAAATCCCTTTATTTTTTTCTTGCTGTATATTATTATATTATGATGTAAAGTTATATATTTTTTTAAGAGGTGCAGATATGAGAAAAATACTTGTTGTAGATGATGACATCTCCATAGCTCAGCTTATTTCCGATGCTCTTGAGGATGAGGGCTTCGAAACTGCTATAAAAAATGACGGCAAGAGCGCTTATGAATATATCAAGGAAAACAGTAATGATATAGCACTTATAACTCTTGACATAATGATGCCCGATATTGACGGAATCAGACTCTGCCGCTTTATAAGAAACTCCGTTGATTGCCCGATTATTTTTGTTTCGGCAAAAAGCGAGGCGGGGGATGCGGTTATCGGTCTTGAAAACGGCGCAGATGACTATATCTCCAAGCCCTTTGTTGTTGACGAATTCGTTGCAAGAGTAAAGGCTCACTTAAGACGTGAGAAAAGAGCCAACCGTGAAGCGGAAAAGGGCATAATCCGTGTGGGTGAAATTGAAATAAACACAAACAGCCTTGAGGTTTTAAAGGGCGGCAAGGTGGTCGCCTTTTCCACAAGGGAGTTTCAGCTTATACAGTACCTTATGGAAAATGCGGGCAAGGTGCTCACAAGGGAGCAGATTTTCAGCCACGTTTGGGACAGTGAATTCGGTGATATCGGTACTGTTGCGGTAAATATCAAAAATATACGTGACAAAATTGACCCCGAAAATCAGTACATAAAAACAGTGTGGGGTGTAGGCTACAAATTTGTTAAAAACAGCTGATAAAAAGGAGAAGTAAAAGCATGGGCTCAAAAAGATCAAATTTTGCAGTGTTTTTAATAATGCTCAGCGTGGTTATAGTCTTTGCCTTTTCATATAACGCCTATGTTACCCGTACTGTTGCCGATAATGCACATAATTACAGTCAGATTCTGCAAGGGTATAACATGGAGATAATCGAAAAGGTTACCGCCGAGGAAAGCTTGGATAACTGGAGCAGTATCATTGAGCAGTATGAAGATGTTATTGTTGTTATAGAAAACGGGAATGACGAAGAGGTCGTAAGGTCAATAGGCAGAACATGGTCTGTTTTTGATATCAAGGTGCAGACCACCTTCGAATATCAGGGTCAGCCCTATGTTATAAAATCCTCGGTTTATATTTTCAGGGACTATATCAAGGATGTGCGAGTGCTCGTACGCTTTGTATTTATCGAGTTTATCATAGGACTTGCGGCGCTCGTGCTTTTATTCTTAGCCGTTTACAGTGTTATGCTCAGACCCTACAGAAATGTTTACAGGGCCATCGAGGAGTACGATAAAACAGGTAAGCTCAAGGAGATTAAAATCAAGGGCTATGCGGGGAGTGTATACAAGCGCTTTGTTTCTCTTACCGAAAACCTTGAAAAGGAGCAGGAAAATCAGCGACGCATCATAGCCTCAATTTCCCACGATATAAAAACTCCGCTGACATCTATTATGGGCTACACCGAGCAGCTTCAGAAGGAAGGCATCAGCAAGGAAAGACAGACAAGATATCTTCGTATCGTTTATGCGAAAAGTGAGGATATCTCAAGGCTTATCAACGAGTTTGACGATTATCTGAGCTATAACAACAAAAGGGAGCTCAATGCCGAGACATTTACTCTCGAGCAGATAAAGAATAATATTACCGACGATTTCGCTTACGAGCTTGAAAACGGCGGTATAGACTTTGGAATTCATCTCGAGGGTGATGCAAAGGCTCTTGTAAGCCTCGACAAGGACAAGAGCAGAAGAGTTATCGGTAACATTTTCTCAAACTCCGTCAAGCACCTGAGCGGTGATAGAAAAGAGCTTCAGGTAACGCTCAGAAGTGAGAAGGAAAAGGTATACATAATTATTGACGATTCGGGTGAGGGTGTGCCCGAGGATAAGCTTGATGTTATCTTCGAGCCTCTTTACACCTCAGATGCGGGTCGTAAGGTTGCGGGTCTCGGACTTGCAATATGCCGTGAAATCACCGAGCTTCACGGCGGCAGAATCTATGCAGAAAAATCTCGTTTAGGAGGCTTAAGAGTCTGCATTGAGCTTGAAAGGCTCAGACAGATGTGAACTTATGAAAAAAGAAGCAGTAATTAAAAAGAACGACGATATAAGACTCACAGTAAGTGCCTTGATAAGTCAGGGCAGCGGTCTTGGTCGCTATAAGGATATGGCGGTTTTTGTTGAGGGTACTGCACCCGGAGACGAGATAGAGGCACATATCATCAAGGTCAAGAGTAGTTATGCCGTGGGCAAAATCAAGAAAATAGTAAAGCCTGCTCCCTGCCGTATCGAGTCGGACTGCTCTGCGGACAGCCGTTGCGGTGGCTGTGCCTACAGACATATAAAGTACGAAAAAGAGCTTGAAATCAAAAAGCAGACCGTAAACGATGCCCTCGAGAGAATTGGCGGACTCGAAATCAGAACCGAGGAGATTCTCAGCATAAATGAGCCGGTATATTACAGAAACAAGGCTCAGCTTCCCGTGGGACTTGACGAAAAGGGCAATCTTTCAATCGGCTTTTTCAGTAGGCGTACTCACCGTATCACTGACACGCCCGAATGCCTTCTTCACCGTGAGGAGTTTAACAGAATAATCCCCGCAGTGAGAAGCTATATACTCGAAAACCCCGTTACGGTTTACAACGAGGAAAGCGGCAAGGGACTTATCCGTCACCTCTACCTTCGTCACGCAAGAAACACGGGTGAGATAATGGTCTGCCTTGTTATCAACGGTGACACTCTGCCTAAAAAAGAAAAGCTTATCGAAAAGCTTCTCGGTACGGGTCTCAATATAAAATCCGTGATTCTCAACGTCAACAAGGAAAAGACCAATGTTGTACTCGGTGACAGATGTATTACAATACACGGAAGCGATTACATCGAGGATATCCTTTGCGGTCTGCGCTTCAGAATCAGCCCTCTTTCCTTCTATCAGGTAAATCCCGAGGGCACGGAGCTGCTTTACGGCAAGGCAAAGGAGTATGCCGCCCTTACGGGTAAAGAAACCCTTCTCGACCTTTACTGCGGTACGGGTACTATAGGACTTACAATGGCGGACAAGATGAAGAGTCTTATCGGTGTTGAGATTATCCCTCAGGCAATCGAAAATGCCAAGGAAAACGCAAGGCTCAACGGCATTGAAAACGCACGCTTTGTCTGTGACGATGCCACGGGTATGGCGAAAACCCTTTACGATGAGGGCATCCGTCCCGATGTTGTTATTCTCGACCCGCCGAGAAAGGGCTGTACTCCCGAGGTGATAGAAACTGTGGTGAAGATGAGCCCCGACAGAGTGGTATATGTTTCCTGCGATCCCGCAACTCTTGCAAGAGACCTTGCAATTTTTGAAAAACTGGGATATGAAACGGTGAAGGCTACAGCGGTTGATATGTTCCCGAGGACTACACATGTCGAAAGTGTTGTTCTTTTGAGTAGGAAAAAAGTTGAAGAAACAATACATATCAAGTTAGATATCGAGGATATTAATCTTAAACTTACTAAAACTGCTACTTATCAGGAAATTCAGGACTATGTTCTGAAGAAATTCGGTTTTAAAGTATCTACGCTTTATATTTCGCAGATAAAGACTAAATGCGGTATCACTGAACGAGAGAATTATAATAAGGGTAATAGTAAAGCTAAAGTGCCTCAGTGTACGAAGGAAAAAGAGGATGCTATTATGGATGCGTTCAGACATTTTGGTATGATTAAATAACCGAAAATATTTCAGAAGAATAAAAGAGAAACTCTGTCCTCATTACAAGGGCAGAGTTTTCTTATCGCTGCTTAATTTAATTGAATAATTTAAAATAACAATATTCAATTAAATTTAACTGCGTACAATTTAAAATTATCGACTTTCATCAAAAGGAATATTTGCTGTATCACAACCGATATCACTACTTCCTATTTCTATATCGCTATGGGCACTATTAAGGTTCATAATCATCTCATCTCTCATATTACTGATGAATCCTAATAAAGCATAACATTCATCAACACTTTTACAGTTAATGGTATATGCTGTTTCTCCTGTTCTTCTATCGGTAAATATAATATCTGTGCCGACTCTTTCAAGAGGATATTCAATACTTATAGCGTGTATAGTATCATTATATTTAAAAAACATTTCAGGAAAACAGAACATTTTCTTTAATTCTTCTGATTGTTCCGTGGTTAATGAAATAAATGTACCCTCTTCAGCATTAAATCCTACAATCACCATATTGCCGGCAATAATATCGACGATTTCGCCATTGTCACCTTTGATAGAGTGATTTAAGGGTAGAGCGTTTAGTTTTCCTTCTTCGTTACAAATGATAGTTGCACCGTTTGGAAGGTCGATACATTCAATATAACCGCCAACGGCTTTTTGATATGCTGATAGTTCATTTTCTATTCTGATGTTTCTGAATGATTGGTTAGGTTCTATGAATAATCCAGTTATATGTTCTCCTTTACCCATACAAATCACCTCTCTTCATCTAAAATATCAAACGAGGCAACTCTGCCCTTGTAGTGGGGGCAGAGTTTTGATATATATGAAACCCCGCCATAGTAGCGGGGTTCAAAAAATATCGCATGTGTGTATATCAGAAAAACTCCTCATTTGTTAGCACAAAAGGTTTGTCTGATAGTTGTGTAGCTATCTGTTATTTGGAGATTACTTGAATACCTTGCCGAAAGTCTTATCAAAAATTGTCTTAGGCAGAAGAATAATTTTTCTGAATATTGCAAAAAGCTTATCATATAAAGTTTTTTCTTTCTCTTGAGGCGTTGTAACCGGTACGAGTCTTTCAGCATCTTCGTCTGATACTTTTAGATATTGTGGCCATGTTTCATCTGAAAAAACATCAATATCTTTATAAATGATTTCATCTACAAGTCTGAGATAATCAGTGTTCTTCTGTGTGTGCTCAAGACCCTTGATATACCATGTTGTGAAGGGGAATGCGCCTGTTGAAGCATCAATATTCCATTCGGGACACATAAAGTTATACTCTGTGTATTTCTGCTGCTTGTAATCGGTAGGAAGCTTTTCACCGTAATTAGCGCAGGTTGCACCGAAGCTTGATACGGGTACTGTTACAAGTCCGTCATCCATAATGTTTTCAGCTGTGCCGAAAGGAATTGCAGCAATTCCGAATTTTGTGATGAAAGCCATATTCAAACCTGTATGGTTATTTTCTGCTTCAGTATAAATTTCTGCTGCTTTGTTTGCTACATTGTAGTGATAGTCTGTAGCCTGAGCGATAAGCTGAGCATATTTATGGTCGGGATCGTTATAGTTTTCACCGTAAAGGAATATCATAGCTGACTCAAAATACTCATCGGGGATACATGCCCAAACAGCAGGAAGTGAAGCCAAGAAATCACGTCCTACATCAACAACAGCTTCAAAAAGAACTTCTCTTAATGCCGGAACAACAAGTATCTCGAGATAAATGGAAAGGAGACCTGCTTCTTCAAGAAGGTATAAGAAATCGGGAAGGAGATTGTTGGTAGCAAGACGATCGATGAAATCGCAAAGCGCAATAGGGTTGATATCAAAATTGCCGCTGAAAAGTTCACCGAGGAAGCGTATACCACCGATTGAAGGTACGCACTGAAGAACGGTGTCGACCTTATCAAGCTCCTCTTCGTAGAGATACATATAAGCGGTAACAACATTAGCACCGTAGCTTGAGCCTACAAGCTCAACTTTTTCGCTACCTGTTTCTGCAAGTACCTGGTCGATTGCATCATGAAGGTCGTTTGCAATTTGGAGCGGAGACAATCTGCAGTCATAATAGAAATCATACTTGCCGTCGCCGGTATATCTGACACCTACAGGCTCTGTGGTAACGCCCTCCATCATTGTACCGTCAGGATTAAGAGCAAGCATACCGAAGCAATCCATGATGTAGTTATAAATAACACTGTGTAATATGTCGGGATTATTTTCCTTTACTGCACCCATAACATAGTTACCTACATTACCGAGGTTAGTTATGAATCTTTCAGATTCAAACGGCCAGAACAGAGATTTTTGTTCCGGGTCATCCTCATAATAAATCTTAACGCAACCGGAACCGAAGCCTGTAACAAGAATCTGAGGGTAGTGGTTAAAGGTTTCGCCGTCAGGGCCTGTGAAGGTTACATTTTCTGCTTCGCCTGCAGCATAGCTGACAGGAATTATAGAAAATACCATTAAGCAGACGAGTACCAACGATACAAACTTTTTCATTATGTTTTTCATAATAAAACCTTCTTTCTTTTTTTATCGGGGAAAATTTTAAAATAATAATATATTTTTTAGTTAATCAGATACCAAGGGTTTCATTCCATTTCTTGTAATCGAATTTCTCATATTCCTTTTCAAGAGTACGGAAATCGTTTTTGCCTGAACCTGTAAGAGGAACCTTATCAATTGGTACAATAGCAACG
>JAFZFT010000046.1 GCA_017555765.1 Clostridia bacterium
CCAACAACGATAACTGAACGTCCTGAGTAGTCAACACGCTTACCGAGAAGATTCTGACGGAAACGTCCCTGCTTACCCTTGAGCATATCTGAAAGGCTCTTGAGGGGTCTGTTGTTGGGGCCGGTTACGGGTCTGCCTCTTCTGCCGTTGTCGATAAGTGCGTCAACGGATTCCTGAAGCATTCTCTTTTCGTTTCTGATAATGATTGAGGGAGCACCTAATTCAAGGAGCTTCTTAAGACGGTTATTTCTGTTGATAACACGTCTGTAAAGGTCGTTAAGGTCACTTGTAGCGAAACGACCACCGTCAAGCTGTACCATAGGACGAATATCGGGGGGAATTACGGGAATTACGTCAAGAACCATCCACTCGGGTCTGTTGCCTGATGCCTTGAAGGCTTCAACAACCTCAAGTCTCTTGAGGATTCTTGTCTTCTTCTGACCGCTTGCTGTTGCAAGCTGCTCACGGAGCTCAGCGTTGAGCGCTTCAATATCAATTTCGCAAAGAAGCTCTTTGATAGCCTCGGCACCCATACCTACCTTGAACTCTTCATCGTCGTAGTAGTATTCCTTAATATCGTCGTACTGCTTTTCTGTGATAGCCTGACCCTTCTTTACGTTGGGTACTGAGCCGGGATTGATAACAACGTATGCTGCGAAATAAAGGATTCTTTCAAGGTCTCTGGGAGAAATGTCAAGAATGAGACCCATTCTTGAGGGGATACCCTTGAAGTACCAGATGTGTGAAACGGGTGTAGCAAGCTCGATGTGACCCATACGCTCACGACGAACCTTTGCCTTTGTGATTTCAACATGACATCTTTCGCAGATTTTACCCTTGTGGCGGATTCTCTTATATCTGCCGCAATGACACTCCCAGTCCTTGAGGGGGCCAAAGATTTTTTCGCAGAAAAGTCCGTCGCTTTCGGGTTTGAGTGTTCTATAGTTAATAGTTTCAGGCTTTGTTACTTCACCGTAGGACCATTCTCTGATCTTATCAGGTGAAGCCAGACCTATTTTGATTGATTCAAAGGTTATGTTTTCCATTAGATTCAAGTCAGCCCTTTCCTGTATAATTTAATTTGGGTTATCCCCTTCCGACAGGTTGCCCCATCGGAAAGGAATCGATAATTACATATTGTCTTCGTCGGGAACAAAGCCCTGTGAGAAGCCTGCATCATTGATTGTGGGATTCATCTCATTGAAGAAAGCATTCACATCAAAAGCTTCGTCTTCGTCTGCTGACTCAAATTCAGAGTCATCGTCAAAGTCAAGACCTAAATCAAGGTCAAGATCAAGGTCGTCCTCTGACGGCTCTTCATCAAGCTCAAGGTCATCCTCATTATCATCGTGAAGCTGTTCCTTCTGAACATCACGGTAGCGGTGGAGTGATACACCCTCGTCGCCGTCGATATTCTGCTTAAGGTCGATTTCTTCGTTGTTTGCGTCAAGTACCTTAACGTCAAGGCCGAGGCTCTGAAGTTCCTTAACAAGAACCTTGAATGACTCGGGAACACCAGCCTGAGGTACGTTTTCACCGTTAACGATAGCTTCATATGTCTTTACACGACCGACAACGTCGTCAGACTTAACAGTAAGAATTTCCTGAAGAGTGTATGCAGCACCGTAAGCTTCAAGTGCCCAAACTTCCATTTCACCGAAACGCTGACCGCCGAACTGAGCTTTACCGCCGAGGGGCTGCTGTGTAACGAGTGAGTAGGGACCGGTTGAACGGGCATGCATCTTATCGTCAACAAGATGATGCAGCTTAAGGTAGTACATAACACCGACTGTAACTTCGTTGTCGAAGCGGTCACCGGTACGACCGTCATAAAGGACACTCTTACCGGTCTGGCTGATACCTGCTTCTTCGAGTGCTTCTCTGATATCATCTTCGTGAGCACCGTCGAATACGGGTGTCATTATATTCCAGCCAAGCTGACGGCATGCAAAACCGAGATGCACTTCGAGAACCTGACCGATATTCATACGTGAGGGAACGCCGAGGGGGTTAAGAACGATATCAAGAGGTGTACCGTCTGCAAGGAAGGGCATATCCTCCTGAGGAAGTACTCTTGAAACAACACCCTTGTTACCGTGACGACCAGCCATCTTATCACCGACCTGAATCTTTCTCTTCTGGGCGATGTAGCAGCGTACAACCTTGTTAACGCCGGGGCTGAGCTCGTCGCTGTTCTCTCTTGTGAACTCTTCAACGTTTACAACGATACCGTATTCACCGTGAGGTACGCGAAGTGAGGTATCTCTTACTTCTCTTGCCTTCTCACCAAAGATAGCGCGGAGAAGTCTCTCTTCAGCAGTAAGCTCTGTTTCACCCTTGGGTGTAACCTTACCTACGAGGATGTCACCTGAGTGAACCTCTGCACCTACGCGGATAATACCTCTTTCGTCAAGGTCCTTGAGAGCGTCACCGACATTGGGAATGTCGTTTGTGATTTCTTCGGGGCCGAGCTTGGTATCACGTGCTTCGAGCTCGTACTTTTCAATGTGGATTGATGTATATACGTCGTCTCTTACAAGCTTTTCGTTGATAAGTACGGCGTCTTCGTAGTTGTAGCCTTCCCATGTCATGAAGCCGATAAGGGCATTCTTACCAAGGGAGAGCTCGCCGTTGTCTGTTGAAGGACCGTCTGCAATAACCTGCTTCTCGTCGATGTGCTGACCAACCTTAACAACGGGCTTCTGGTTGATACAAGTACCCTGGTTGGAGCGCATGAACTTGATGAGGTTATATGTGTCAAGGTGACCGTCCTCTGTCATAACGTCAACTCTGTCGGCACTTACATATGTTACGGTACCTGCTGCTCTTGCGAGTACGCAGACACCTGAGTCTGTTGCTGCCTTGTACTCCATACCTGTACCGACATAGGGAGCCTTACAGGTAAGAAGAGGAACTGCCTGACGCTGCATGTTCGCACCCATAAGTGCACGGTTTGCGTCGTCGTTTTCAAGGAAGGGAATAAGAGCAGTAGCAACTGAAACAACCATCTTGGGTGAAACGTCCATATAGTCTGCTCTTGCGGGGTCGATTTCAAGGAACTCGTCACGGTGACGTGCGTTAACCTTGGTTCTTACGAAGCGACCCTCTTCGTCAAGCTTTTCATTAGCCTGAACAACTGTGTATTCATCTTCAACGTCAGCGGTCATGTATTCAAAGCTTGTCTGAACAACACCTGTCTCCTTGTCGATGGGACGGAAGGGAGCCTCGATGAAGCCGTATTCGTTGATTCTTGCGAATGTTGCAAGGTAAGAGATAAGACCGATGTTGGGACCTTCGGGAGTCTCGATGGGACACATTCTGCCGTAATGTGAATAGTGAACGTCTCGAACGTCGAAGCCTGCACGGTCTCTTGAAAGACCGCCGGGACCGAGGGCTGAAAGTCTTCTCTTATGTGTAAGCTCTGCAAGGGGGTTGTTCTGGTCCATGAACTGTGAAAGGGGTGATGAACCGAAGAACTCTCTTACTGCTGCGATAACAGGTCTTGTATTGATAAGAGCCTGAGGTGTTACCTTATCTGTTTCCTGAGCCTGGAGAGTCATTCTTTCCTTGATAACTCTTTCCATTCTTGAGAAACCAACACGGAACTGATTCTGAAGGAGCTCACCTACGCAACGGATACGACGGTTGCCGAGGTGGTCGATGTCGTCAGCACTGCCTACGCCGTTTGCAAGACAGTTGAGGTAGTTGATTGATGCAAGAATATCGTCAACGATGATTGTCTTGGGAACAAGCTCATCTGCTCTTTCAGCAAGAAGTGCGAGCACCTCTTCCTTGCTCATATCTTCGATTTCAGCAAGAACCTCGCTGAGGACTGTGTATCTTACATTTTCGTTGATGCCTGCATCCATAAGCTCTTCTCTTGTGAAGCCGGGAAGATAGGGAAGCATATCAACCATATTATTTGAAATAACCTTTACGGGCTCTTCGAGACCTTCAACTGATACGTAAGCAATCTTTGCGCCTGCCTGCTCGATTTCGTAAGCTCTCTGCTTTGTAACAAGCTCGCCCTCTTCAGCGATGATTTCGCCTGTAAGCTCATTGATGATGGGAGCCGCAAGTCTGAAGCCGCGGATTCTGTCGGAGATGCCGAGCTTCTTATTGTACTTGTAACGGCCTACTCTTGAAAGGTCGTATCTTCTCTCGTCGAAGAACATACCCTCGATGTGAGTCTGTGCGCTTGAAAGCGTGGGAGGCTCACCTGGACGGAGCTTCTTATAGATTTCGATAAGAGCTTCCTCTGTGTTCTTGGTGTTATCCTTTTCGAGGGTTGCTTCGATTCTGTCGTCAGCACCGAAGAACTCGCGGATTTCATTATCAGTTGAGTAACCGAGAACACGGATAAGAGTTGTGATGGGGATCTTTCTGTTCTTATCAATTCTTACATAGAAAAGGTCGTTCTGGTCGGTTTCGTATTCGAGCCAAGCACCGCGACCGGGAATAATTGTTGAAGTGAAGAGCTTTTTACCTGTTACGTTATGAGTCATACCGAAGTATGCACCGGGTGAACGTACGAGCTGAGAAACGATAACTCTTTCAGCACCGTTGATGATGAAAGTACCGCTGTCTGTCATAAGGGGGAAATCACCCATGTAAACTTCACTGTCTTTTACCTCGCCTGTGTCCTTATTGTAAAGACGGGCGGTAAGGCGCATGGGAGCAGCGTATGTGGTATCTCTCTCCTTACATTCCTTAACTGTGTATTTGGGCTTATCGTCCATACGGTAGTCTACAAAGCTCAGAACAAGGTTTCCGCTGTAATCAGTGATTTCCGACATATCCCTGAGTACTTCCTTAAGACCTGTTTCGATGAACCATTTGTAGGAATCCTTCTGAACCTGAATGAGGTTGGGCATCGGCATAACTTCTTCAATTTTGCCGAAGCTCTTGCGCACCTTTGTGCCAAGCTTCACATCGGTTACATTAACCATTGGCTTATCACTCCATATCTTTTAAATTTGCCCGAAGGCATTGGGATTACGATTTTCAAAAAGGGTATTGACTTTTGCGTCGTTAAATGGTAATATGCAATCAAGGAAGAAAAAGAAAAAATACTTCCACACATAATTATCCATTATAAGTTTCACGATTGTATCACACCTGGCATAGCTATGTCAAGTGTTTTTTTATTAAAAGTACGGTTTTTAATGAAAAAGTGCATATTTTAAGGTGATTTCACTCCAAAATGGGGTGATTTTTTCATTTTATAAAGCTTTTTGGTGGCTTTTATACCCGCAAAAATAAGAAAAAATACCCTCCCCTGCCGCGGTTGACAAGGGAGGGTGTATGTGTTTGTGTAAGGGAAAACAGTGTAGAAACACACGGAGTAGTGTGTTAAATGTTGTTTTCGGATAAAAGCAAACCCTCCCCAATCAAGGGAGGGCTTATAAGCGGGAATATTATTCGGCTTTTACATATTCGTAGCCTGAAGGAACCTTAAAGAGCGATGATGAAGGTGTAGTATCAATGTTTGTAAGCTCACATCTGTAGAACCGAGCACCCTCTTTATAGTCGGGGCCGAATATCTCTGTGCCTACATATTCATCAAGAATATAGTATGTGCAGGTCTTGACGCCTGATTCATCAATGAAGTATTCGCATACTGCGGGCTGACCCCTATATTCACTGATACAGCTCTTTATTTCATAGTCGTGATAATAGAAGCCGGTGGAATAAAGATACTCTGCAATAAGCTCGTAGGTAGCATCTCCGTAGCCCTTCTGATAGGTATACATATTATAAGAATTGTGAATCGAATAGATTCTGTCAGCACTTGCATCGTAGAAGATGTCGGTGTATCTGTCTATGTAATACCAGCCGCCGATATAGAAGTCTTCACCCTTGAAGGCAAGCTTGCTTTCTATACTGTTCATTGCACTTGAGCCTGAGGTTTCGTAATATCTGAAATCAAGGCTGTAATCCGAATCGTAAAGGAAATCACGGAATTTTTCATATCTGCCGCCCGTAAGATCCTTTTCTGAGGGTACGGTAATAATCTTCTTTGTTTCACTGTAATCATACCAGCTTGTTACTCCGTCAACCTTCTTATAGGCTCTGACCGCAAGGTTGTATACTGTGTCACTTTCAAGGCCTGTGAGTGTATAGGTTGTTGAGGTAACGGTCTTGAGAGCAGTCCACTTTGTGCCGACCTTGTTGTAAATTCTGTAGCCTGTTGCACCGGGTACTCTTACCCATGAAAGAGTAACGCCCTCTGCGTTTGCCTCGGCTGAGGTGATGCTTGTCTTTGTATAATCGCCCACAATAATGGTTCTTGAGGATGAAAGTGCGCTCCACTTTGTGCCCGTTGAGGTCTTTGCATAAGCCTTAAGAGCAACATAATAGGTTGTGTTTGCCTTGAGGTCTGTAATCTGACATTCTTCTACACCCTGCTTGACATCCTTTACCTTCTGCCAACTGCCGCCCTTTTCTTTGATGTAAATACGGTAGCCGTCAACATAATAGTCATCGTTCCAATATGCGGTTACAGTATCGGCCTCCAGAGCAATACTTGGTGCTTCGGGCTTATCAAAAGAGGTTGTAACAGTTATAGCTGAATAATTACTCCAGTAAACCTTGTCACCGTTTTTGATGAATGATCTTATAGCAAATTCGTAGGTGTTTGCCACCTCAAGATTGCTGATGCTTGTTCCGGTGATATACTTGTTTTCTTTCTCAATAAGCTGCCATTCACCGTCTACCTTTTTATAGATTTCATATCCGTCAGCAGATGAGGACTTGTTCCAATAAAGGTCTGCCCAGGTATCGTATGAGCACTGATTGCGGAAATTGAGCACATCCGCCTTTTCGGTTTTTACTGAAAGAGTTGTATAGCTCTTTGCATTATAAGTCACGCCATCTGCAACAAGATAGGGCTTGACTGCAAACTTATATGAGGTAGCGGCTGAAAGATTTTCAACAGCAAAGCTTGTATCAGCTACATCGCCGATTACCTTCCATTTGCCTGAAACTGACTGATAAACCTTATAGCCCGTTGCATTAAGGCATTCATCCCAGGAAAGAATAACAACAGAGTCATTCTTTTTTGCGGTAACCTTTGCAGGCTTTTCGGGAGCGCCGAGTGTTCTTGCACTAACCTTAGTATAGCTTGATGCCCAGTATGTCACGCCGTCAATTTTTGCATAGGATTTAACTGCAAACTTATAATCTGTGGCATCGGTAAGACCTGTAACGGTATAGGTCTTTGCGCTTGTGGTTTTGAGAGCCTTCCACTTGCCGCCGACTGACTGATAAACTCTGTAGCCATTTGCATTCTCAACTGCATCCCAAGAAAGAGTGACACTGTCGAAGCCTGCATCAACATTGATTTTTGCGGGACTTTCAGGTGCACCGAGAGTTGTAGCATAAACAGTTTTATAATCCGACCAATAATTTTCACCGTTTTCCTTGATATAGGATCTTACACTGAATTTGTAGGTTGTATTCGGTACAAGGTCTGTTACGGTATAGCTTCTTACCGATGTGGTTTTAAGGCTTTTCCATTTATTATCCACATACTGATAAACACGGTATCCATTTACATCCTCGCACTGATCCCATTTAAGGGTAATACTCTTGTAATCGGACTCGGCAATTATCTTCCCCGGTTTTTCAGGCACGGGAGCTGCCAACGCCCAAACAGATGAAATCGCCATAATCACAGCGATAACAAACGCTACTGATAAAAGCTTGATTGACTTCTTCATAAAAACATCTCCTATATAAAGCTTTCTCGATTTGATTATACTCCCCGTCCTCAGACAAAGTCAATGAAACATATCGCAACTTACAGTCAAATATACCAAATCGGGATATTTGTATTATACCGACTCGGTATAATTTTGTCAAGAGGTGATACGATGTGAGACTTAAGGAATTACGGCAGAAGCATAACATAACTCAGCTGAAGCTTGCTATGGATTTAAACATCAGCCAGAACAGCATCAGCAGATACGAAACAGGTGAACGTCAGGCGGGCTATGAAACCCTGATTGCCTTCGCCGACTATTTCGGAGTCTCTGTTGACTATCTGCTTGAAAGAACTGATAATCCTGCTTTTCTCAAGGAATGATATAAGGTCTCTCCCCTGCTGATTGCTCGGGGGAGCTTTTTTTGCCCCGTACGGAAAAAGCATTGCGCAATTCAGCTGCCTTTGTATATTAACAGAAAAGCCGCAGAAATATACCGTTTTTTTGTCCGAGCGGCGTATTTTTTTGTCCGAACGGTAATTTTTACAATCCCCTTGATTATTTTATACGGCGGATATATAATGGTACGGTAACAAAACCTAAGGAGAGTGTTAACGTGAATTATAAGGAAACATTAGAAAACGCAAAAACAGGTCTTGCTGACCTAAGAGATTACGCCGTTGATGAAATCAAGGCTATCTGCAGTGCCTACGGTCCCCGTCCCTGCGGTGCACAGAGCGACATCGATGCTCAGAAGTATATGCTTGAAGGTATTAAAAAGTACAGTGACGAGGCATGGCGTGAATGCTTCAG
>JAFZFT010000047.1 GCA_017555765.1 Clostridia bacterium
AGGTTAAGGTAACAATCAGGTGTAGTAAGGAGGTACATTACAATCGGTCGCTGTGGACATCGACCGCTACGGAGTGTATTTTTATATTTAGTCGAGCGGCGAGAGAAAGCGGGATAGACCTCCGGTCACCCAAATCGCCGGGCACACCCCCACCGTCACACCGTCACGCAAAGCGGGTACGAAAAAACAAAAAAGCGCAAACAACAAAGAGCAATCCATTTGCATCGGATTGCTCTTTCTATATATATGCTTTTTATTATGTCCTCGGCGGACGGCCGTTACTTTCTTGAAAGAAAGTAACCAAAGAACTTTTCTTATTTATACGTAGGAGTGTTCGACTCTTGCCACAATATTTATCGTATCGTCCTTTTCCTTAAACCTCGCCTTCACTTGGGCAAGTATCTCCCTGTCACTAGTCGTCCTCTCCTCGGCGGGTACAACAAGGTCGAAAAGAAGATTCGTATGGGTCGGGCCCTGTACCATCCTGAAATCGTGGAAGCCGTACTTTTCATTGACCTCAGCAATAACCTCACGGGTCATCTCCTTGTACCTGTTTACAGTCTCATCACCGAGTACAATCGGATCAATGTGAATACACATCAGTATACCCATCTGCTCGAGAATCTGTACCTCTATATTATCAATAACATCGTGAATCTCTATAAGGTCAACGTCGGAGGGTACCTCCGCATGTACGGAAGCAATTCGTCTGCCGGGGCCGTAGTCATGTACGATAAGGTCATGGATGCCGATAATATTTTCGTCGGCAATAATAATTTTCTCAAGCTCCTCAACCTCTTCCCTTGAGGGAGGCTGACCAAGAAGCGGGCCGAGAATATCTCTTACAATACCCACACCGGCAAGTACGATAATAACGGAAACCGCCATACCCATAGCACCGTCGATAAACTTAAGACCCGTTACCTCGCCAACGATAAGAGCAACCACCGTAGCCGCAGTTGAAATCGCATCGTTGATACAGTCCTTGCGTACCGCCTTCATATTTATGTTGCCCGTAATCTTATAAATCACATTATTGAAGTGACCGAGCCAGAGCTTCGCACCCGCCGCAACGGAAAGTATAATTACATAAACGATGCTGAAATTAGTCTCAGTGGGATTGATAATCTTATCAAGAGAATCCTTTGCAAGCTCGAAGCCCATAAGGAAAATCAGAAAAGCCACCACAAGTGCAGATATGTACTCCATTCTGCCGTGACCGAAGGGATGCTCCTTATCAACGGGCTTATTTGAAAGCTTCGCACCCGCAACCGACACCACATTCGAACCGGCATCGGACAGATTATTCACCGCATCGGCTGTAATCGCAACCGAACCCGTGAGGTAACCGATTACAAACTTGAACACGCACAGAATTACATTGCAGACAATACCCACACCGCCCGCAATCACACCGTACTGTTCTCTCTTCTTATGCTCATCGCCGCAACCTGCGACGCTTTTTTCAAGTATATTCTTAAGCAAAATTCTACCTCCGTATACATTATATATAGCACTCCGCCTATGTTAACAGATATTCGGGCAGTTTGTCAATTATAACTTTTGTCAGACAAGACTAAAAGCAGCCGTTTTTAGTAGCCGGTAGTCAGTAGCCAGTAGTCAGTAGTCACACGGTGGAACGAGGGAGAAAAGTTATAGGTGTTGCCCGCGGTTGTAGCGAGGATGAGATAACTGCTTTGCCGAAGTTTAGTACAACGAATCAGTAATGCACCTCGTAAAACAGCAACGTTGCCCGCTGCGGAAACTGCAAACGGAGGGCGGGCAATCTGTCAAGGCGTAGTAGGATTTAATAATGACTATCTTTCTCAGCGGATATCACTGATGGCTCGCTTCCGTAGTTTGCTGTTGGAGGCGGACTATAGGTATATTTAAATATGTCGAGCCGTGTCTATAAAAAAGCGTGCTTTTGCTTCCTTTTGTCACAACCGACAAAAGGAAGTGCCAAGCGGCATGAGCGTTACCACGGCTGATATATTATTGAAACATTAAAGTGAAAAAGCAGTACCTTACCGTCAGACGAGCGTAAGGAGGTGCATTTCACGGGGCGCTGTGGACATCGACCCCTACAGGATATATTTTTATACAAGGAAAGCGGTAGGAAGTAGCGTGATAGACCCTCCCGTCACACTTGCGTGTGCCACCTTCCTTTTTACACCAAACATTAAAGAGCAACCCAATTACATCGGATTGCTCTTTCTATATATACATTATATATATGCTTTTTCATTATGTCCTCGGCGGACAGCCGTTACTTTCTTGATAACTCCTCAGTCAAGACTCCGTCTTGACAGCTCCCCTAAAGGAGAGCCGAGTAACCAAAGAACTTTTCTTATTTCTTATTCTTTATCTGTCTTCACGGAAGTAGTTGAGACCAAGTGATCCGGGAGGCTGATGCTCTCTCTTCTTACGCATACTTGTAATAATAAGAACAAGTATTGTTACAACATAAGGAAGCATCTTGAAAAGCTCCTGAGTTTCAGTGCCGAGTCCCTGTACATAGTTATTCGCATTACAGAGAGCACCGAAAAGGAATGAACCTACAATTGCAAATGAAGGCTTCCAGAGTGCGAAGATAACAAGGGCAATAGCCATCCAGCCTCTGTCACCGAATGCGTTGTTTGACCAAACGCCGCTCGCATATGCCATAACGTACTGAAGTCCGCCAAGACCTGCAACGGCACTACCTATACAGGTTGAAAGGTATCTGTACTTAACAACATTGATACCTGCTGCGTCTGCAGTCGCGGGATTTTCACCCACAGCACGAAGGTTGAGACCTACGCGTGTACGGCTGATAATGAAAGAAGTAACAAGAGCAATCGCAATTGCAAGATAGGTCATAAAATCGTGTGAGAAAAGGATTGCACCTATACCGCCAAGATTCGATAAAAAGGGAAGCTTTGCAACGAAGAAGGAGCTTGTCTTTGTAAGTGCGATTGAGGGAAGCTCGCTCTTTGTGATGCTGATAAGTGAAGCACCAAGGAAGTTACCGAGACCAACACCGAAGGTTGTGAGTGCAAGACCTGTAACATTCTGATTAGCGTGAAGGGTAACTGTGAGGAAGCTGTAAATCAGACCCATAATAACTGAGCCTGCAATTGAGCAAAGAAGCGGGATAATAACCGCAAGGAACGCATTCATATTGGCAATATCGTTACCGCATGCATTCTCGTAAAGGAATGAGCCGACAACACCGCTGATTGCGCCAACGTACATTATGCCGGGGATACCGAGGTTAAGGTGACCTGACTTTTCAGTGATGATTTCACCTGTTGAACCGTAAAGAAGAGGCACACCGAGAAGGATGGCACGGCAAATAAACTGTATAATCATGCTTTTACCTCCTTCTTGCTGCGGAATTTAATCGAATAGTGGATGAAGAATTCGCAGCCGACAACCATAAGAATTACAAATCCGACGATAATTTCTGAGAATGATGAGTTAAGAAGTGATGCGTCAGCAACCTTTGAAACACCGATACGAAGGAAGACGATAAGAGCTGTCATAATAGTCATAACAATGGGACTGAACTGTCCGAGCCATGACATAAGAATAGCTGTGAAGCCCTGACCGCCAACAAGATTTGTGTTTATACTGTGGTCCTTACCTGCAACAAGAAGCATACCTGCAACACCGCAGAGCGCACCTGAAATTACCATAGTACGGATAATAACCTTCTTAACATTGATACCGATATATCGTGCGGTATTCTGGCTTTCACCGACAACTGAAATCTCGTAGCCCTGCTTACTGTACTTAAGGTAAACATACATAAGCACGATAAGACCTGCAACGACAACGATATTAACGAAGTAGTCATTGTTGCCTACTTTGGGGAAGTTACCGTAGGATACGGGGTTGATAACATTTGATCCGCCGCCCTCGATATATACGTAATACGCAATAATCTGTGTTGCGATGTAGTTCATCATAAGGGTGAAAAGTGTTTCGTTTGTGTTGAAGAGTGCCTTGAAAATCGCAGGGATAACACCCCAGATTGCACCCGCAACAATTGATGAAACAGCAATAACGCAGATGAGTACGGGTTCTGAAAGCTTGCCGCCGAATTCAATCATACAGAAAATCGCAGCAAGACCGCCCATAAGCGCCTGACCCTCTGCACCGCAGTTCCAGAATTTCATCTTGAAGGCGGGAGTAAGAGCAAGTGCAAGGCAGAGAAGAACCGCAATCTCCTGAAGATACTTCCAGAGCATTATAGTACTTCCGCCCTTGAAGAGAGTACCGAAAACACCTGAAATCATAAGCTCATAGGTATCTCCGAAGCTCTTGCCTGTAAGTGACATTGAAATAAAGCCGATAATAACGAAGGAAATCGCAATTGTGGCAAATCGAACAAGCCATGCCTGCCATGAGGGCATATCGTCACGCTTTACAACATGGAACAAAGGCTCGTGATGCTTTACGTTTGTGTCTTTAGCCATTGTTTTTCTCCTTTCCTTCATCCTTTGCTTTTGTCATAAGAAGACCGATTTCTTCCTTTGATGTTGTACGTCCGTCAACTATACCTGTAATACGGCCTGAGCCGATAACCATAATCTTATCGCAAAGCTCGATAAGTACGTCAAGGTCCTCACCGACGAAAATAACTGCAACACCCTTTGCCTTCTGCTCATTGAGAAGGTTATAAATCATATATGAGGAGTTGATGTCAAGTCCTCGTACGGGGTACGCAACCATAAGCACTGTGGGTGAAGCTGCAATCTCACGGCCTACGAGTACCTTCTGTACATTACCGCCTGAAAGGCGACGTACGGGAGTGGAAACGCCGGGAGTAACAACCTCGAGGTCGTTGATGATTTTAAGTGCAAGGTCCTTGGGCTGCTTACGCTTGAGGAAAAGCGAGTTGCCCTTGGTATAGCTTCTGAGCATCATATTGTCAACGATGTCCATATTGCCGACAAGACCCATGCCGAGTCTGTCCTCGGGTACGAATGAAAGGCGGACACCCATATTTCTTATCTGGATGGGAGTCTTGTCACGAAGGCTTTCCTTCTTGCCGGTCTTAGGATCGAAATAGAAAATGTCACCGTACTCGAGACGCTGAAGACCCGCAATGGACTCGAGAAGCTCTCTCTGTCCTGAGCCTGCGATACCCGCAATACCGAGAATCTCGCCGCTCTTTGCAGTAAAGGAAACATTGTCAAGTACTGTCGCACCTGATCTGTCAACACAGGTGATGCTGTTTACTGTAAGTCTTTCCTCTGCATCCTTCGGATCATCACGCTTGATGTTGAGGGCAATCTTCTTACCCACCATCATCTCTGTAAGCTGAGCCTCGTTGGTTTCGGCAGTGTTTACAGTACCGATATATTCGCCCTTACGGAGAACTGATACTCTGTCTGAAAGGGAGAGAACCTCGTGAAGCTTGTGAGTGATGATAATAATACACTTGCCGTCATCACGCATACGGCGGAGAACTGCGAAAAGCTTTTCAGTTTCCTGGGGAGTAAGAACGGCGGTGGGCTCGTCGAGAATAAGGATATCCGCACCTCTGTAGAGCACCTTCATAATTTCAACTGTCTGCTTTTCGGAAACAGACATGGTATAAATCTTCTTTTCGGGTACGATATCAAAGCCGTACTGCTCACTGATTTTCTTAATCTCTTTTACTGATTCCTTGAGATTATACTTGCCGTCCTCGATGCCGAGTACAACATTTTCAGCGGCACTGAAAACATCAACAAGCTTGAAATGCTGATGAATCATACCTATCTTATAGTCAAAAGCGTCCTTGGGAGAAGCAATGACTGCTTCCTTTTCGTCAATGAAGATCTGACCCTCATCCGGGAAGTAGATACCGGATATCATATTCATAAGAGTGGTCTTGCCGCTTCCGTTTTCACCTAAAATGGAAAGAATCTCACCGCGGTATGCAGTAAGATTAACGTTTTTATTGGCAACCACCTTGCCGAATCTCTTGGTGATATTTTTAAGTTCAATAGCAGGTTGTTTCTTCACGTTGAACCTCCGTTCTTTTTTTATTCTCAAGAAAAAGCTGCATAAAAAATCAGCCCTTTCTTCAAAATCAGTCTGAGGCGGGGCTGAGCCCCGTCTCAGACTGCAAAGCTATGATATTAGCCGTAGTTTACATCAAGAAGAGTGATGCCGTCGATCTGAAGATCGAAGTAAGGAGCTGAACGGTGCTTTGATTCATAGAATACGCCGTCTTCAATTACTTCTGTATCAGCAGCATAGTTTTTGTCGAAATCAACGTCAGCCATGTAGCTTGTGAGTGTTTCGCCGCCCTTTGTCCAGTTAGCTGTATCGAATACGTTAACTGTGCCGTCAAGAAGCTGAGCCTTAACTTCAGCAAGCTTTTCAACAGTACCTTCAGCAGCAGCTGCTGTGTTTACGTCTGTAAGAACAACTGAACCTGTTTCGATTGTACCTGTCCAGTCAGTAGCGATTTCTTCGCCCTTCTGTGCACATTCGATCATGTACTTGAAGTAGGGAGTCCAGTCGATTCTTGATGAAACGATGAAGGTGTTGGGGCAAGCTGCAAGAGTTGAGCCGTTGTATGAAACGTTGGGAACGTTGTTGTTTTCACAAGCTGTGGGAGCGCCCATTGAGTCAGCGTGCTGGCTGATAAGTACGCAACCGCCTGCGATAAGAGCTTCAGCTGCTTCCTTTTCAAGCTGCTCGTTGTACCATGAGCCTGTGAACTTAACGTCCATAGTAACTGAGGGACATACGCTCTTTGCGCCAAGGTAGAATGATGTGTAACCTGAGATAACTTCAGCAAATGTGAAAGCACCTACATAACCCATCTTTGCTTCTTCAGCGGTGATTGTGCCTGCTTCGATCATTTCGTTGAGCTTGAGACCTGCAGCAACACCTGCAAGGTAACGGCCTTCGTAGATTGATGCGAAAGCATTGTGGAAGTTCTTGAGACCTGCTGTGTGAGCCTGATTACCTGTTGCGTGACAGAACTGTACATCAGGATACTGCTTAGCAGCGTCCATAAGGAATGCTTCGTGACCAAAGCTGTCTGCGAAGATTACGTCACAACCGTCAACCTCGATAAGTTCAACAGCTGCATCGTAGCAGTCCTTTGACTCGGGGATCTGAGTCTTCTGAGCATATGCAACACCCATTTCATCACATGCTGCCTTAGCTGCATCCATGAAGTTCTTGTCGTATGTTGACTGCTCGTCGTGAAGGAAGATGAAGCCTACCTTGAAATCATCATCAGGAGCTACATCTGTGTTTGTTTTGTCGCCGCCGCAAGCTGCAAATGCGAAGAGCATAAGTGCTGCGAGGGCAACTGCAAGAATTTTTTTCATAATTCTTTGCCTCCATTGTTTTCTTTTTTTATTTTTTCCGGCTACCCGCCGGTAGGTTACTTATCTTTGTGTGAAGGTGATTTTACCGTCATTCATTGACTCAACGATTGCAAGAGACTCAACTCTTACACCCTTTGCCATAACCTTCTGAGCTCCGCTCTGGAAGCCCTTTTCAATTGCGATTGCACAGCCGGCAACAGAAGCACCCGCCTGCTCGCAAAGGTCGATGAGACCTAAAAGTGCATTACCCTCTGCAAGGAAGTCGTCAATAATAAGAACTCTGTCACCCTCATTGAGGAAGTTTTTCGACACGATAACCTCGTAGTCAACTCCGTGAGTGAAGGATGCTACCACTGTTTTGTAAACGTCAGCGGCAATGTTCTTTGTCTTTGTCTTCTTTGCGAAAAGCACAGGGCAATTAAAAAACTGCGCAGTTATACAAGCAATACCTATACCTGATGCTTCAATGGTAAGAATTTTGTTAACACCGCAGTCGCCGTATAATCTTTTAATCTCCTCACCCATTTTGTTGAGAAGAGCTACATCTATCTGATGATTGAGGAATGAATCCACCTTGAGAATATTACCTGGAAAAACCTGTCCGTCCTTAAGAATTCTCTCTTCAAGAAGCTTCATTTTTAAACCCTCCTACAACAAATAGACTACTTCATCATTTTAACAAAATGTAACAAAATTTGCAAGTGAGTGAACAGTTAAACTTGTTAGAATTTATAATGCTTTCTTTGGTAGTTTTTCACAAAGAAAAACAATGTCAGCCTGAGTCCCTGCGATTATTATTAAAATGTATTCAATCTGTTACAGTTGCCGTGAGGTTCAATACAGCCCCGTGGGCGTCGATTACAGTCGCCGTGGGCGTCGACTGCTACACATAAAGGGCGGGAGAGGCCTTTATTTCACCGAACTGTCCGACGCAATTGCGAATTGCGAATTGCGAATTAAAAAACCGTCCATACGGACGGTTTTTTCTTACTTCTGCTTTGAATACTTAAGTCTGTAAACAACATTCATAAGTACGCTGTCGAGCTTGCCGATGGGCTTTGAGCCACCGAAGAGCTCACCTGCAAGGATTGCCTTACAGTTCTTTTCCATAACCATTTCAGCTGCGGAAGCCTCATCCTTGTTGGGGCCTACGCAAACTGCACCGTTATCCTTGAGGAGAAGAGCATTGTGACCCTTGCCGCCAAGCTTCTTTGCAGTCTTCTTTGCTGACTTTGCAGTGTAGTTGGGATCAAACTGTGCACAGTTTACCGTAACACCGACGATCTGAGCGAAGTCATCGAGAAGGGGCTTGAGCTTCTTGCCAACCTTTGATGCGGCAACGATAGCATCCTGCTCTGAGTGGATGATTGCATTAACATCCTCACGTCTGTTATAAATTGCCTTGTGAAGGTCAGCCTCTGAGGGGTACTTATCGCCTGTGATAAGCTCATCACAGCAGGGGCAGAGACCTACAGTTGCAACAACATTACCTTCCTTATCGGAAAGAATTGCAACGTCGTCAATCTTAACACTGTCATAAGCAGTGAGCTTGGGAGCGGGCATTTCAGCTCTCTTCTTGAGGTCTGCAACGTAGTTGTAAACATCTGCGAAGGTGCTTGTAGCCTTCTCTGTGAGTGCCTCGTACTTCTTGAAGATGTAATCAGCACAGATTTTTTCTACTTCATTCGCTACCTTGAAGGCATCGTCATAGTCTGTACCGAGACAAACTGCACCGTGGCTCTTCATAATAACAGCCTTTGAGTCTGAACGCTTGAGAGCTGCAACAACGCCCTCACGGAGCTTACCTGTACCGGGAAGACCGTAGGAGCTTACGGGAATGTTGTCACCAACGATTTCCTTGCTTTCGCCCTCGATGCCGTTGATATCACAGCCCATAGCGGAAACGATTGAAGCGTTTGCCTGATGGGTATGAATTACGAAGTTTACCTCGGGACGAAGGATATAGCACTGAGCGTGAAGACCCTTTTCACTTGAGGGCTTGATGTCGCCTTCATAAGCAAGGTCATAAAGGTTAACTGTAACGATATCGTCGGGAGTGAGTGAGATATAGTCTCTGCCGGAGGGGGTGATAACAAACTGTGTATCGCTGATACGGCAGCTTACGTTACCCCATGTACGGGCAATAAGACCTGTTTCAACAAGCTTTTTACCTGCTTCAACAACTATTTTCTTAGCTTCTAAAATATCCATCTGTATCACCTCATAAAGTTGATACAAGGCAGGCATAAGCCTGCCTTGCGGGTTTTGTTTGATTATTCAACAACAGCGATGTTTGCGAATACCTTGTCGAAACGAGCAAGAGCATCGTCGATCATCTCTTCGTTGTATGCTGCTGATGTGTAAAGTCTTGAGCCTGCAAGAGTTACAAGACCCTCTGCCATGTAAGCAGCACCCATGTGAGTCATTTCAGCCTTACGCTTGCTTGTCTCCTTGATGATGCCGGGGATTTCCCAAGGCTTGGACCAGTCAAGTGAGAAGTGCATTGTAGCAACAGTTTCCATATGGCAAACTGAGCCCTGGTTGAATGCTACGAAGGGAAGGTTGTACTTATCGATAATCTGGTTGAGACCTGCTGTAAGTCTGTCACCCATGAGACCTGCCTTCTGGCAAGCGTTCTGCTTATCGATTTCTTCAAGAGTATAGTAACCTGCTACGCATGAAAGAGGAGTAGCAGCCATTGTACCGCCGCAGAATGCCTTCTTGATCTTCATGCCGCTTGCATCAAGACCTGCGCCCATGTACTGCATGTATTCTCTCTTACCGCCGATACCGCCTGCACCGGGATATCCGCCTGCGATAACCTTACCGAAGATTGTGAGGTCGGGCTCAACGCCGTAGTAGCCCTGAGCACCTGCCATACCGATACGGAAGCCTGTAACAACCTCATCGAAGATAAGGAGTGCGCCGTACTTACGGCAAAGTCTTTCAACGCCCTTGTTGAATTCGAAATCAAGGGGACGTGTACCGCTTTCGGGACCGATGGGCTCAATGAATACAGCTGCAGTACCGCCGTTGAACTGGTTTCTGCGAAGCTTCTTTTCAAGGTCGTTAAGGTCGTTGGGGAAGAATTCCTGTGTGTCTCTCATAAGACGCATGGGAACACCGCTAGCCTGTGTGAACTTTGAACCGGGAACACGGATACCGTAACCGAGCTGATCTGACCAGCCGTGGTATGCGCCGCCCATCTTGAGGATGTGCTTTTTCTTTGTAGCAAGTCTTGCAACACGGCAAGCTACCATACAAGCCTCAGTACCTGAACCGAGCATACGGAACATATCTACTGTGGGAACTGAATCTGAAATCTTCTTAGCGAGCTTGTATTCGAACTCGTGGAAAAGACCTGTTGAAGGACCGCATGTGTTAAGAAGGTCGATAACCTGATCACGAACGATCTGGGGGTTTGAGCCGAGAACTGTGGGACCGCCTGCCTGAAGGAAGTCATAGTACTCGTTGCCGTCGATATCATAGAGCTTTGCGCCCTCTGCCTTTGTGAAAACAAGGGGGAACGGATAGTTGAAAGCAAGGTTGTGCTGAACACCACCGGGGATGATCTGCTTTGCTTCTGCAATCATAGCCTTTGACTTCTGGCACTTAGCTTCGAAGTATTCTTCCTCATACTTTTTGAGAACGTCGGGTGCGATTGAGTGCATAGGAAGCTTGATAAGCTTGTCGAGCTTTTCGGTAACTGCCTTGCAATCAGGATAATTTGTAATAGCAAATCTTGTGTCCATCTTTAACATCTCCTATGTAAAATATTTTTGGTGAGTCGCCACTCACTCGTTGTTCCCTATAATTATACAATATTTAGCAATTACTTGTCAACTGTGGCGGTGTAGAAAAAAATTAAGTTTTTTTAGATATGTTTACATATTTTTCAAAAATTACAATGAAGCAGCATATATTTGTAAAGGGAATAGGGACTAGGGACTAGGGATTAGATGACTAGGACTAGGGATTAGGGATTGGGTGACCCTCTCCGTCCTTCGGACACCTCTCCCTGAGGGAGAGGCAAGAGATATACTTTTCTATTTAAACAGATGTAGCTTGGCTCTCCTTTCGGGAGAGCTGGCACAACCAAAGGTTGTGACTGAGAGGGCAACTACTTTTCGATTTTATCTGCGCTTTGCCCTTGCTACTTACCGCTCACTACTAAAATCCGCAACACTTTATAAATAAATTCCTCACCCCGATACAAAAACAGGGACTATGCTCACTGCGGCAGTTTGACCCCCTCCCTTTTTACCGCTAAAATTATAACAGAAGCTTTTACCTGACCTTAGTACCGCACCGAAAACCGCAAATAATTTCAAAGGAAGGTAAAAATTTGAGTAAAAACTATCTTATTTATCCCTGCGCCGTTATGAGAATAACCCAGAATTGCTCGGGCAGTACCTCACATCTGCTCCACACCAAGGGCTTCCCCACCGACTATCCCATCGACGAGGGCTGTGAGGATACGGGCCGCAGTTATCTCTACTGTCCCTGCGACGAAATGAAAATCGTACGTATTTACGGCGTAGGTACAAAGGGCACAAACACTATCTGGCTAGAAAGCACCTCTCCCGTACTTTTTGCAGACGGGAGCGAGGACTTTTTCACAATGCTCGTCACCCACCCCGACGACAGCGACCTTAAAAAGCTGAAGGTGGGACAAGTTTTCAGCCGTAAGGAAAAAATCTGCCGAGAGGGAAGAGACGGAGCAACGGCTCACCACTTTCACATAAGCGGCGGCAAGGGAAAATTCAAGGGCAACGGCTGGATTAAAAACTCCCGCGGCAAATGGGTACTCACCGTAACGGAAAGAGCCTGCAGGCCCGAGAGCCTCTTCTTCATTGACAGCAACTTCACAAGGGTACTCGACAGAAAGTGCATCAGCTTCCGCACTCTCCCCGAGGAGAAGTACAGTACAGGCAATTACCGTGTTACCGCAGAGCTTCTCAATGTAAGAAAAACTCCCTCAGTGAAGGGCAAGAGGCTCACCTTCAAAGAGCTCACTGCAGACGCACAAAGAAAAATCCTCACCCTTTCAGGCGAGGAGAAAAACGGCTACGTGAAGGGACTCACCTTCACTGCACTTGAAGTGAAAAACAACTGGGGCAGAACTCCCTCGGGATGGGTCTGTCTTGACTACTGCGAGGCGATAAAATGAGTGAAGAAGCACTCGTTGCCCTTCTCAGCCTCATCGGTACTCTCGCAGGCTCCTTCGGAGGTATAATTACCTCAAACCGCCTGACCGCTTACCGCATCGAGCAGCTTGAAAAGCGAGTAGAAAAGCATAACGGTCTCGTTGAAAGAACATATCAGCTCGAAGAGGATATGCAGGTTGAAAAGGAGAAAATCAAGGTCATCAATAACCGCATCCGTGATTTGGAGGAATTGCATAAGCCCAGATGAGTAGCCGGTTTTGAGTAGTCAGTAGCCAGTAGCCAGTAGTCACACGGTGGAACGAGGGATAAGGCAGGAAGGTGTCGCCCGCGGTTTTTGCAGTGGCGAGAAAGCCGCTTTGCCCCTTCCGACTTTTGCTTCGCAAAACCCACCTTTTCCTCCGGAAACGGGAACCCTTTTGTCTGCTTCGCAGACATTTTTCGCTCCGCGAACGGGCACACCCTCGTCACTTCGTGACACTCCCTCTAACAGAGGGAATTACCTGACAGGGGAATCTCCCTGAAGGGGACGGCTCGGTCGCTGTGAGGAAGCACTATA
>JAFZFT010000048.1 GCA_017555765.1 Clostridia bacterium
AGGAGATAGGTTGCACTCGATCGCCGTGGTTACGGCTTCGCCATTACCCCTTTGTCACTTAGTGACATTTTTTGCTCCGCAAACTGGCACACCCTCGTCACTTCGTGACACTCCCTCTAACAGAGGGAATTATCTAACGGGGGAATCTCATCGACCGCTACGGGGTGTATTTTTATTTTTAGTCGCATCCCGCGTCTGCGTGTGACTACCGGCTACTGACTACTGGCTACTAAAAAAGACTCCCCGCAGTGCAGGGAGTCTTTTTCTTATTCCATCTCAATATTACCCGTATAAAGCTGATAGTACTTTCCGCCCTTTGTAATAAGCTCGTCATGGTTGCCCTCTTCGATGATTTCACCGTTTTCGAGAACAACTATATCCTGAGAGTTTCTTACCGTTGAAAGGCGGTGGGCGATAACGAATACAGTGCGGTCTTCCATAAGCTTATCCATACCGATTTCGATAAGACGCTCGGTTCTTGTGTCAACAGAGGAGGTAGCCTCGTCGAGGATAAGCAGGGGAGTCTTTGAAAGGGAGGCTCTTGCGATGCTGATAAGCTGACCCTGACCCTGAGAGATGTTTACCGCATCGGCGCGCAGTACTGTCTCATAGCCGTCGGGAAGCTTTTCGATGAAGGAGTGGGCATTGGCAAGCTTTGCCGCCTCGATAACCTCCTCATCGGTTGCATCGAGCTTTCCGTAGCGGATGTTTTCCATAATAGTACCCTGGAAAAGCTTTGTGTCCTGAAGTACCATTGCCATTGAACGGCGAAGGTCATCCTTTTTAATATCCTTGATGGAGATGCCGTCAAGGGTGATTTCACCTCTGTCGATTTCATAGAAGCGGTTGATGAGGTTGGTGATGGTGGTTTTACCTGCACCTGTTGAGCCTACGAAGGCAACCTTCTGTCCGCTCTTTGCTTCGACGGAGATGTTTTTCAGTACATCGGTACCCTCAACATAAGCGAAGGTGATGTCCTTAACCTCAACATTACCCTTTACGGGTACATAATCGGAAGCGCCGTTTTCTGCGGGTACCTTCCAGCAGAGAGTGCCTTCCTCTGAGTCGGTCTCTTCCTTTTCACCGAGGGCGTTTTCTATTATGCGTACGAGAGTAGCTCTGCCCTCATCGGTTTCGGGGTCTGTATCGAGAACCTCGAAAACTCTTTCCGCACCTGCAAGGGCTGAAACAAGGGAGCTGTAGCAGCCTGCAAGGGATGCGATGGGTGAAGCGTAGCTCTGAGCGTAGCTGAGATATGTTATGAGAGAGGGTACGGACATAAGACCGCGGGTGATAAGGTTTGCGCCGTAGAAAACAACGATAGCGTAGTTTACACGGGTGATAATTGACATAAGCGGGCTCATAAAGCCGCCGATGACGTTTGCCTTGACACCGGTCTTACGGTAGTCCTCGTTGAGGAGGCTGAATTCGGACTTGGTTTTTTCCTCCTGAGAGAAAAGCTGAACAACCTTGATGCCTCTTACATACTCCTCGATGTAGCCGTTACACTTTGCGATAGCCTTCTGCTGCTTCTTGAAAAGGGGAGAGCATTTGGCGGTGATGAACATAACAACACCGAACATTGCAATGATTGCAAAGGTAATGGTGAAGGTAAGCTTTGCAGAAAGAACAAGCATTATAGTGATGTTCATAACTGCAGTGATTGTTGAGGAAATAAGGGTGATGAAGTTACTGCTTACAAGGTCCTTGATGCGGTTAACGTCGTTGGTGAAATGGCTCATTATTTCACCGGTTTTTCTCTTGTCGAAATACTCGAGGGGGAGAGTCTGCAGATGATTGAAGAGGTCTCGTCTCATATTTGCAAGAGTACGGGTTGAAACGTAGAGCATAATTCTCGAGTATGTGAAGTTTATCGCAGAGGAGAGTATATATATACCCGCCATGGCAACGAGCCACTTTGCGATTGTGGCAAGAGCCTCGCCCTTGTCGGCACTGCCGTTGATGACGCTCTCGATTGCCTGATAAACGGGGAGCATAAACAGCGCCGCAATTGTGCTGACCGCAGCGGTGAGCATAACGAGAATAGCAGTGATGATAAGAAGAGCCTTATACCTTGTTATGTACTTTATGAGCCTTTTTGTAGCCGTTCTGATATCCTTGGGCTTGGCCTTTCTCTTCTTTTCCTCCTTCTCCTCGCGCTCCTTGCGCTCCTCCTCGGTTTCGTTTTCGGGGATTTTCTTCCCTCTTGTCCTTCTCTTGGCGGAGGGCTTTTTCTTTTCCGCGTCAGTATTTCCTGTCGCTTCAGTATTCTCTGCTGCGTCAGTATTTTCTGCTGCCTCGGCTTCGTTTTCCTTGATGATCATTTCTTCATCTGCTTTGGGAGTCTTATTCACTGTGCCAACACTCCTTCCTGCTGTGAAACGAAGATTTCATTGTAAATCTTGTTGGTATCCTTAAGCTCATTATGAGTGCCGATGCCTTCGATTCTGCCGTTATCGATAACGATGATACGGTCTGCATCCATAATTGAGGTGATACGCTGAGCGATGATGATTTTGGTAATACCCCTGAAGTCGTCGCTTCTGAGAGAGGCCTTGATTTTAGCATCGGTTGCGGTGTCGACTGCGCTTGTTGAGTCGTCGAAGATAAGCACCTTAGGCTTTCTAAGAAGCGCTCTTGCGATGCAGATTCTCTGTCTCTGACCGCCTGAAACGGTGTTACCGCCCTGACCGAGCTCGGTGTCGTAGCCCTTTTCGAAGCCCTCGATGAATTCGTGAGCCTGAGCAGCCTTTGCCGCTGCCTCGATTTCCTCATCGGTTGCATCGGGGTTACCCCAACGGATATTTTCTCTGATAGAGCCGCTGAAAAGTGTATTCTGCTGAGGCACGAAGGAAACCGCACCTCTGAGATTTCTGAAGGTGTAATCGCGTACATCTCTGCCGCCTACAAGAATCTGACCCTCATCTGCATCGTAAAGGCGGGGAATAAGCTGTACAACGGAGCTTTTTGCAGAGCCCGTTGAGCCGATGATACCGATTGTCTCACCTGAATTTATCTTAAAGCTTACATTGTCAACGATGTTTTTGTCTGATTCCTTGTTGTAGCGGAAGCATACATTCTTGTACTCGATGCTGCCGTCCTCAACTGTGAGAGAGGGATCTGCAGTTTTATCGGTAACGGTAGGCTCCTCATAGAAAACCTCACCGATTCTGCCGATTGAAGCCTTAGCCATAATGACGCTGAGGAATATGAGAAGCACAGTCATAAGTGAGGTAAGCACCTGAGTGATGTATGCTACGAAGGCGGAAAGGTCACCGGTTGTAAGACCGTCTCTGCCGTTGATGATAAGGTCACTGCCGAGCCAGAGAGCCACAACCATACAGCCGTAGATAACAAGAGAAATTGCGGGAGTGATATAAAGAGTAAGCTTCTGACTCTTTTCGCTGAGCTTCATAACAATAGTGTTGATTTTCTCAAACTTCTCTTTTTCGTACTCCTCACGGACAAAGGCCTTTACAACTCTTACACCGTTGATGTTGCCTCTGAGTACGCCGTTGAATTCGTCGGTTTTCTTAAGGGTTTCCTTAACGATAGGCACTGCGAAGTAAGCCATAATAGCAAGGATAACGATTATAGCGGGAAGTGCCACCCAGAAGATGGAGGTGAGCTTTGTGCTTATGTTGAGGGCGTAGATAAGAGCCGTAATAAGCATAAAGGGGCCCTTTACGAAAATAGCGATAACGTTTTTGTAAACATTCTGTACGGAAGAAACGTCACTTGTCATACGGGTGATAAGTGAAGAAATCTTGAGCTTGTCGATATTCTCAAAGGAAAGGGACTGAGTCTTATTGAAAAGCTCACGGCGAAGGTTAGCTCCGAAGCCCATTGAGGCTATAGCTGAGCAGCGGGCCGCAATATATCCGACAACGAGAGTCAGGGCACAAAGGGAGAGTACTATTGCGAGCTGCCTGGAGAGCTCTGCCGTAAGATTTCCCGTGTAGGCAGGATTATTAGCCTCGTAGATAAGGTCGATAACCTTACCCATAGCCTTGGGAATCTGAAGCTCGATGATAACGTCGCCGAGAATCATTATGGGACAGATGATGGTGAGGAATCTGTAGCCCTTAGTGTATCTCCAGAAGCGGCTTGTCGCAGCTTTTGTATGTGCCTTGGAAAGCTTTTTATCCTTTTTCTTTTCGATTGGGTCTTTTTTCTTTTCCAAAGGGTTTTACCTCCTTTATTTTTAAAATGCAAAATGTAAAATGCAAAATGCAAAATTGTGGTCGCAACCGACCTTTTTTTAAATGCAAAATGCAAAATGCAGAATGCAGAATTGTGGTCGCAACAGACCTTGTATTAAATATTCAGAGCCTACCTGCGTAAGATAGGTTTTATAAAACAGTAAAAGATTTAATAAAAATAAACCTTGAGGTTTATTCTTGAATTTGGCGGGGAGAAGGCTGTTTCTTAGTCTCTGTTAAAGCGGATTATTCGGAGCGAAGCGACCCTTCATTTTGCATTTTGCATTTTGCATTCTGCATTTTTACGAAGTGACCCTTCATTTTGCATTTTGCATTTTGCATTCTGCATTTATGAGGTTCCCCGCGATTGCGCATCGCGAATTGTTATTTACAAAGCATTTCGGAGCAGGCTTCTGCTCCGAAACGGTGATGTCTGTTTTATCAGATTAAAGCCTTTGCAAGGGAGAAGTAAATCACCAGTGAGATTGTGTCAACAAGTGTGGTGATGAGGGGACCCGCCATAAGTGCGGGGTCGAGCTTGAGAATCTTTGCCACGATGGGAAGAGTACAGCCGATTGTTTTTGAAACAACAACAACCGCCGCAACTGAAATAGAAACAACGAGAATAACGCTGTTGGTAACATCGTCACCGGTCAGAGCTCTTACAAGGAACATTCTGCCGTAGTTTGCAACGGCAAGAAGAATACCGACCATAAGCGAAACTCTGATTTCCTTCCAGAGAACCTTGAAGTAGTCCTTGATGTGTACCTCGCCGAGGGCAAGACCACGGATGATAAGGGTTGAAACCTGGTTACCCGAGTTACCGCCGGTACCCATGAGCATAGGGATACAAGCTGTAAGACCTGCGATAGTTGCAAGCTGAGCTTCGAAGCCTTCAATTATCTGACCCGTAAAGGTGGAGGCTATCATAAGTACGAGAAGCCAGCCGACACGGTTTTTAGCAAGTGTAAAAACATTGGTTTTGAGGTACTCGTCCTCAGAGGGAGTAAGAAGGGCCATCTTTTCCATATCCTCGGTGGCCTCTTCATCGATGATGTCGACGATGTCGTCGATGGTGATGATACCTACGAGGCGGCCTTCCTTGTCAACAACGGGTACGGAAAGAAGGTCGTACTTCTTGGCGATTGCGGCAACGTGCTCCTGGTCGTCCATAGTGTGAACGTAGATGAGCTGCTCGTCGTCGCTCATGATTTCCGTCAGGGGAGTATCCTCTTCGTTGAGAAGGAGACGGCGAAGGGGTATAGTACCCACAAGATGACGCTTATCGTCTCTTACATAGCAGGTATAAATCGTTTCCTTATCAACACCTGAGCGGCGGATGCTCTTTATGGCTTCAGCAACGGTTGAACGGTCGTGAAGCTCCACCATTTCGATGGTCATAACACTGCCCGCACATCCGTCAGGGTACTTAAGGAAGCGGTTGATGATGTCGCGTGTTTCCTTGTCCGTATTGGCAAGCACACGGCGAACTATATTTGCAGGCACCTCCTCGAGGAAGTCAACTGCGTCGTCAACGTACAGGTCATCCATAAGACGTTCGATTTCACTGTCAGTTATGGACTGGACTATAACGGTCTGACTGTCTGCTTCAAGGTAAGCGAAAACGTCTGCGGAAATATCCTTGGGGAGGATACGGAAAATCTTAACGGCGAGCTTGTCGTCGTCCATATCCATGATGAATTCCGCAATGTCGGGATAAGCCATATCGCTAAGCTCATCACGAAGCTCCTTGAGCTTGTTTTTTGCCAGCAGCTTATAAAGGCCGCCGAATACATTTTCATTCATTTGATTCACCGACTTTCTCAGTGCAGAGCCGTCAGTGATTTGGCGGAGCCTGCACTGCTTATGAGATTATTGCACGCGTTAGGTTTACTATCGCCTTCCACTGTGAGGCCCACCTCCTTGAAAAGAATTCGGGACTTTTACCCGTATTTTATATTTTACATTATTTTTGGTTGTAAAGTCAATAATTATTTTGGAAAAAAGCGGATTATTTGAGTGGGTTTAAATGCAGAATGCAGAATTGTGGTCGCACCAACCGTTTCATATAACGGTCAGATTTTACCTGCGTAAGATAGGTTTAATAAAACAATAAGAGTGTTGATAAAAAATTAAACCTTAAAGCTTCATCTTTAAGTTTGGCGGGTAGAACTTTATTTCTTTATCATCGTCAAAGCGGATTATTCCGGAACGAAGTGACCCGCCATTTTGTATTCTGCATTCTGCATTTTGCATTAAAAAAAGCTCCCGAAGGAGCTTTTTGTTATATGTGGCAAGCGTCGTGATCGTGCTCTTCAATCTTACCTACAATGGGTTCGGGATCAATGCCCTGACGCTTGTAGTAGTCTGCAAGAGCTGCCTTGATAGCCTGCTCTGCAAGTACGGAGCAGTGAATCTTAACTGCGGGGAGACCGTCGAGAGCCTCAACAACTGCCTTGTTTGTAAGCTTGAGTGCTTCACTGATGGGCTGACCCTTAATCATATCCGTTGCGATTGAGCTTGTTGCGATAGCACTTGCACAACCGTAGGTCTTGAACTTAACGTCAACGATGATGTCGTTTTCGATTTTGAGGAACATCTTCATGATGTCGCCGCACTTTGCGTTACCGATTTCGCCGATACCGTTAGCGTCGGGGATTTCTCCCACGTTGTGAGGCTCTGCGAAATGCTCCATTACTTTCTTGCTGTATTCCATTTTAGTTTAACTCCTTTTCTTCTTCTAATATATGATCCCAGAGGGGTGACATTGAACGAAGTCTGTCAATGATGGGGGGCAGTACCTCGAGAATGTAGTCAACGTCCTCCTCGGTATTGTTTTCACTGATTGAAAGTCTGAGTGAGCCGTGTGCGACCTCGTGCTTGAGACCGATTGAAAGAAGCACATGGCTGGGGTCAAGAGAGCCTGATGTACAAGCAGAGCCGCTTGAAGCGCAAACGCCCTTGAAGTCGAGCATAAGAAGGAGACTTTCGCCCTCTACGCCCTCGAAGCACATACTGAAGTTACCGGGAAGTCTGTGCTCGGTATCACCGTTGATTCTTGAGTGAGAAATCTTGCTTGCACCCTCGAAAAGTCTGTCTCTGAGTGCGGATACCTTCTTTGCGTTTTCCTCGAGATGCTCGCACATATCTGTGATAGCAACGCCGAGACCTACGATGCCGGGTACGTTTTCAGTGCCTGCTCTTCTGCCGCTTTCCTGAGCACCGCCCTCGATGAGGTTGGGAAGGCGGAGTCCCTTTTTGCAGTAAAGAGCACCGATACCCTTTGTAGCGTGGAATTTATGTCCTGAAAGGGAGAGCATATCAATGTTCTGCTCCTTGACGTCGATTCTGATGTGACCTACTGCCTGTACGGCATCAGTGTGGAAAAGTACACCCTTGTCACGGCAGATTTTACCGATTTCAGCAATGGGCTGTACAGTACCGATTTCGTTGTTAGCGTACATAATTGTAACGAGGCAGGTTTCGTCTGTGATTGCCTTTTCAACATCCTCGGGACGGACAATACCGTTTTCGTAAACATCGAGGTATGTTACTGTGAAGCCCTCTTTTTCGAGAGCAGCCATAGTGTGAAGTACGGCATGATGCTCAAACTTTGAGGTGATAAGGTGCTTCTTGCCTTTTTTTGCACCGAGGGCAGCAGCACCTCTGATAGCCCAGTTGTCAGCCTCTGAGCCGCCTGAGGTAAAGAAGATTTCCTTACTGTCGGCACCGAGGGCGTCAGCTACCTGCTGTCTTGCCTTTTCAACTGCCTTGTGAGCAACCTGACCGACCTCGTAAAGGCTTGAGGGGTTGCCGTAATGCTCTGTCATATAGGGGATAATAGCCTCGACTACCTTAGGTGATACGGGTGTAGTTGCGGCGTTATCAGCATATACAAATCTCATTTCAAACACTCCAATTCTATTTTGTCTATTGACTGACTTCTTTCGGCTAAATCCTTGAGGGTGATCCTGCTTACAACCGAAATAGTCGCTTTATAAATTTCCGTCCAGATAAAGGACGTAACACAGTCGCAGTAATTCTGACATTTACCTTCATCCTCAGCGCAGGCGACGGGGGCGAGGGAGCCCTCTGTAGCCTTGAGGATATCCTCAACGGTGATTTTATCGGCGGGGCGGGTCAGATGATAGCCGCCCTTTGCACCGCGTACCGATTCGACGAGCTCGGCTTTAGTAAGCTTGCCGATAATCTGCTCGAGGTACTTTTCTGAAAGGTGCTCTCTTTCGGCGATATCCTTAAGGGAAACGCAGCCATCCTTACCGTTTACGGCAAGATCAGTCATAATTCTGAGGCCGTAGCGACCCTTTGTGGAAATTTTCATCGTATTCACTCCCTATGTGTCATAATTCCTACTTTCTCGGTAGTATATCACACTTTTCAATTCATAGCAAGTAGGTATGGATTATTTTTTTACAAAATTTATTATGTGTTGCAG
This sequence comes from Clostridia bacterium, assembly GCA_017555765.1. GTDB lineage: Bacteria > Bacillota > Clostridia > Oscillospirales > Acutalibacteraceae > UBA6857. The sequence goes on from JAFZFT010000048.1 coordinate 8,659, forward strand.
GGTATTTTTTTATTCAAGGCTTTTTTTCGTACCTTTTACGCTCGTCTGACAGGAAAGTACTGCTTTTTAATCTTAATGTTTCAATGAGGCATCAGCCGTGATATCGCTCAAGCCGTTAGGCACGAAATCTATCGGTATATTGTTATATTGTAGAGGTTGACAACTACGGCGACCGATTGCAGCCTATCTCCTTGCTACACCTGACCGTTACCTTAACCTCCATCCTTGAGGGAGGTGGCAAAATCGTAGATTTTGACGGAGGGAGTGACCATCATCTTTTTCATCTTAATGTTTCAATGAGGTATCAGCCGTGGTATCGCTCAAGCCGCTATGGCTCATCCTTTATCCTGAGCGATAAAGGATGCAAAGCGCTCTTTTTTTATAGACACGGCTCGACATATTTAAACATATGTGTAGTCCGCCTTCAACAGCAAACTACGGAAGCGAGCCATCAGTGATGCCCGCTGAGAAAGATAGATATTATTTAATTCTACTACGCCCTGACAGATTACTATCCTCTTGCGGTGCCCGAAAGTTGCTTTCCGCTTGGAGCGCGGGCAACTTTCGACCGCTGCGCCATCCTCACCTCGCTTCATCTCGCACTGCGAGCGCTTCGGCGACGATGCCCTCCGTTTGCAGTTTCCGCAGCGGGCAAGGTTGTGTTTGTGTGCCCCCCTGAAAACGCGGACTACACCTTCCTCCTCCTGCGCTCCACCGCGTAATCCCTAGTCCCTATTCCCTAATCCCTAAAAAAGCACCCGAAGTTTTCCTTCGGGTGCTTTTTGCTTTATTCAGTTCTGAGTGCTTCAACGGGATCCTTCTTAGCTGCAATTGATGAAGGTACGAGACCTGCAATGAAGGTAAGGAATACGCTTATGCCGATAAGAAGTGCCGCCGCATTTGCGGGAAGCTCTGCCGCTGCGGGAGTATTTGTAAGGAAGCGCAGCAGTATGTTGATGGGAATTTCAAGAATGAGCGTCGATACAATACCGAGTATACCCGCTGAGAAGCCTATGGTTATGGTTTCTGCATTGAATACTCGTGAAACGTCACCCTTGGAAGCACCGATTGAACGGAGAATACCGATTTCCTTTGTTCTTTCAAGAACTGAGATGTAGGTTATGATACCTATCATAACAGATGAAACAACAAGAGAAATTGCGATGAATACAACGAGTACGTATGTAACGATATCGATGATGCTCAGGATTGTCTCAAGCATACCGCCTACAACGTCAGTGGGAGTAATCTGATACTCGGGATGACCGTCTGCCGCAACCTTGTTGTTGTAGAAGTTGATCATCTCTGTTACTTCATCCTTGGCTTCGAAATTCTTGGGGTAGAAGTAAATTGAAGTGGGCTTTGCAGGGTCGCTGTAGCCGAGCTTCTCAAGAGAGTGAGCGTAAGAGCTCTTTGCGTTGAGTGTATCAACATATGCCTGCTTGAGTGCGAGTACCTGAGTGTCGTCAAGTGCACCCTCAAGAAGCTTTTTCTTAAGCTCGGTAAGGTCTGCGAGTCCGCCGAGACCGCCTCCGCTGCCGAGACTTCCGAGGTCTGCGATGTCGATGCTTGTAAGGTCGAAATCACCGAGAAGGCTCATAAAGGGAGCAAGGTTGAGATATGTGAAGTTGATGTCTGCAAAGTCGATATCTGCAAGGTCGAAATCGTTTACTGTAAGCTTGTTGAACTCACGGCCTGTGAAGATATCAGTGTCGGGTTTTGCGAGCTGCTCCTTTACTGCAGGTGAGTTCGCAGTTTCGGTGAGTACGTAATCAAGAAGCTCGGGTCTGTAGTAAATACCGTTTGTACCGAGTGAGAATACTGTCTCATCGTTGGGGAGAAGTACGCCGACAACCTTGATTTTAACACCGTTGTCGATAACCTGCTGAAGGAATTCCTTATCATTGCTCTTATCGCTCCAGAGACCTGTCTGTTCATTCTTTACCATAAGGTCAGAGCTGAGGATGAGGCTGAATTCAAGAGCACAGATTTCCTCGTAGGTGTACATTGTCTTGTCGAGCTCCATAGCGTCGGTTGAGCCTGCAAGGCTTGACATAAGGTCAGAGGAGAAATCCGTCTGGTCTCTCAGACCGAGACCGTAAAGCACGAATTCTGTGATTTCGCTGAACTGGTCGAGTACGAGAACAACCTCGTTCTTGTTTGCGGGAAGTCTTCCGTACACAACATCGTACTGCTGCATAATAAACTCATCATTACCGATAAGCTGATGCCATGCGTCGAGGATTGTTGTACCTGTGATGCCCTCCATCATGCTCATGAGGTCAACGCCCTGGAAGTCGTTGAGAAGGGTATTGGGGTTAACGTGTATGGGAGTTTCCGTGTCCGTACGGTAAATGTTCAGCGGAGCTGTGTACTTATACTGTATATCGTTACAAAGCTCGTCGAATTTTTCCTGATTGTCGTGAATGTACTTTTTGAAGGAGGCAACGTTGTTTGTGTCAGCCTCGGATACAAAGGTATTGAGCATATCCGTGAGCATATGGTTGACATAGACGTTGTCTCTGTCGTGGTCTACGGTAGTACCGCTTGCGATGATGCCCGAGAAGGCATTCATAATACTGTCGGTGTTGACCGCTTCTCTTTCAACCGAGTAGGGATAAGCAAGAAGGGCGTCGGACTGCATTCTTTCAACGTAGTTTGTAATACCCTGAGAAAGAGCGATAACAAGAGCGATACCGATAATACCGATTGAACCCGCAAAAGCAGTAAGGAAGGTACGGGTCTTCTTTGTCATAAGGTTGCGAAGTGAAAGACCGAAGGCGGTCTTGAGGCTCATTGAAGGCTTTCTGCCCTTCTTCTGCTCCTCCTCAGCCTTTACCTTTTCCATGCGCAGAGCCGCTGTATCAGGCTCGTAGGGGTTGCTGTCGTCAACCATCTTACCGTCCTTGAAGCGGATAATTCTGTTGGAGTACTCGTGGGCAAGCTCGGGATTATGAGTAACCATGATGATGAGCTTATCCTTGGAGATTTCCTTAAGAAGCTCCATAATCTGTACGCTTGTTTCACTGTCGAGAGCACCTGTGGGCTCGTCGGCAAGAAGAATGTCGGGGTTGTTGATAAGAGCACGGGCGATAGCAACACGCTGTACCTGACCGCCGGACATCTGGTTGGGCTTTTTGTTTATGAAGTCACCGAGGCCTACCTGCTCGAGAGCCTTGATGGCTCTTTCGCGACGCTCGGTTTTGTCTACACCTGAAAGGGTGAGAGCAAGCTCAACGTTTGCGAGTACTGTCTGATGGGGGATAAGGTTGTAGCTCTGGAAAATGAAGCCGATTGAATGGTTTCTGTATGTATCCCAGTCCTCGTCCTTGAAGTTTTTGGTACTCTTGCCGTTGATGATGAGGTCGCCGCTTGTATAATGGTCAAGACCGCCGATGATATTGAGCATTGTTGTTTTACCGCAGCCTGAGGGACCGAGGATTGAAACAAATTCGCTTTCGCGGAAATTTATGCTGATATTGTTCATCGCGCGGACAGTAGTGTCGCCCGTTACATAATCTTTGATGATGTTCTTTAATATGAGCATTTTTTAGCCTCCTTTACTTATTAGCCGCTTTCTTGGCTTTCTGATCCTGCATGTAGAATTTTATCTTATCTCGGTTGGTAAGAATCATAACAACTGCAAGCATAAGGATTATAAGAATGATTGTTGTTATAATATCCGAGGGCATCTTACGCTTTTCAACGTATTTTACCTCGGGAGTATAGTCATCCGCTTCGAGGTCAACCGTAACTCTTTCAAAGAAGAAGACATCGTAAATCCATTCCACGGCTTCGTCAACGGTCATAGCGTTGAGCTTGTCTGCTATACCCTGAGCGAAGGCATTGATGATGCTGTTCTCACCGAATTCTTCATTTGAGCCGATAAGGTCAAGGATGAAGCTGTCATTGCCGGGCTGCTTGATTGTTTCAACAGCGAAGCGCAGTACTGTAACCATAACTGCGGGCTGGTCAGCCTTAACGGCATAAATCATAATGGGAGAGCCGCTCTGAGTTCTCTTTGTGTCAGTAGTTACAAGCTCACCCATACCCTCGAACTGTGAAAGGTTAAGCTCGGAGAAGGAGAAGCTGATGCCGAGTCCTGACATAAGGTCAGCGATAAGAGCATTCACATCAATACTGCTCAGCTGTGAGAAGTCGATAAGTGAGCCGAGACCGAGCTGCTCGAGTACCTTTGTGATGGGGAAGATAAGGTTTCTTATGCAGATGCCCAGACCGTCATTGTTGAGGAAGTACATAAGGTTGGGGAGAATTTCCGTAACCGTATATACGGGCTTATTGAGTGCTCTTTCAACAAGGGTGAAGATTGATTCCACAATGGGCTTTATCGTACCCTCTGTTTTTGTAAGGCTGAGATATTCACTGTAAGAGGGGATATCCTGATAGTAAACACCGAGAGCCTCAAGTACGGGAATGATTGCTGAGTTGTAGCCGTCACTGCCGTAAAATTCGATTGAGTCAAGAAGCGTGATTTTACCGCCGGCAAGAAGCATACCTAAAAGCTCCTCTGCGGGGCTGAGTGCGGCACTGAGTGCACTGATGAAGCCCTCTCTGTCACCGTCGGTGAAGCCCCAGTTCACAGCATCCTTGTTGAGGTATTCCCAGGACTTGAGGTTTGAAAGCTGAGAGGCTACCGAGCCGTATTTTACATCTTTGAGACTCTGTGATACACCTGCGGGTGAAAGGTCGATATCAAGAAGAGAAACAAACTTTTCGATATCCTCACCCTGAAGGAAGGAATAAAGCTTTGTGACAAGCTGAGTAAGAAGTGAATTTGAGTAAAGCATCGGAGCGAGCATATCACGAAGAGAGCTGTATTCGCCGCCCTCTGCTACGAGCTGATTTACAAGCTCGTCAATCTCTGAAACCGCACGGACAAAATGGTCACGGTTACGGTTGGGTGTATAGACAGCATTGTTGTCCATCTTTTTATTGAAGCTCCACTGATGGTCGTTGATGAGAGCACCTTTACCTGCGAGGAGGTTAACGAGAAGAGAGATAATCTCATCTGTGGGCTTGCTGAAAAGGTTGGAAACAAGTGAATTGATGTCGATATTAAGCTGCTGAGTGTCAATTTCAGCGGAATTTATAAGGTCGGTTACCATAGCCTGATTGAGCTTGATGCTTTCGATAGCCCAACGAAGGAACTCGATATATACATCGCCTCTGTTAGGAATAACCTTGTCACCCTCAACTGTACCGCAGGCGGCAAAGACCTCAAGGTCAATGGGAGCTATCTGAAGCTCACCCGCAGCGCCGGTACCTGTGCTGAAATTAAGGTCGAGACCGCCCTCAAGAGCGCTCAGGTCAACGAAGGTGTCAACGCTGAGAATGGGTACACCGAGAATTGAAACTCTCAGAGGAGCGAGAAGCTGCTTTATTGTATTTTCAAGAGCACCGCTTGTTATGAAGTGAGCAATTGAGGGAAGGTTTTGTGTAAGCATCTGAGCGGGAGCATCGAGTACGTCCTCAACGAAGGTGAGAAGGTCGTATGCGATGCAGAACACCATATTGTATCTGTCGCTTTCCGCAAGGGTATAGAAGGAGGAGGGGGTTGTGCAGGTTTTCATACCGAGAGTGCGGTAAATGGGGATAATTGCATTTTCGTAGCCCTTATCGCCCTGTACTCCTGCGATGAAGCCCATAACGGGATAGTTGCCGCCGCAGAGAAGTGTATAGAGAATTGAGTTGAGGGGAGCGAACATAGCACTTGCGGCAGTCGCAAATCCCTTTTTATCGGTAACACCCCAGCTTACACCCTCAAGGTTTACCTGTTCCCATGATGAGAAGGAAAGAAGCTTGAGGCTTACCTGCTCGTAGCTGCTCAGATAGTAAGCAACGGTCGGAACGGAAATATCAAGTCCGAGTGTGGACATTGACTCAGCGTTTTTCTCAAGCGCCTTGTAGGCCTCAACAAGAAGAAGTGAGAGAAGCTCATCCGAAATGATTTCGGGCATTGCAAGCTCCTTAAGAGAGGTATCGGCTAAGCCTTCGAGAAGGCCGCTTATAAGGTTGTCGGTATTGTCAATGGCATCCTCAGCCTGCTCAGGCGTTACCCCCTGAGGATAGACTGTTGCCGAAGCACCCATAGGTGCCGCAACGAAGAGGACCATAGCGATGACGATTATAAGACTCATCAGTTTTTTGAGAAATTTAGTCATTTGAGCAATCTCCTTATAATAGTATATACGAAACGCAGAACTCCGTCTGCAGAAAATGTTAATAGTGCGGACTACTCCACATTAATGATAGTATGTAAATCTTACCACAGTATCACCCCATTTGCAACTTAAATGAACTTAAAAAACTGAATTACAAAGAAGTGTTAATAAAAAGTTCATATTTATGATAACTTTCGAAAAACTTTCTCACGCTCTATTGACAAGCTCTTCACAAAAAGGGTATAATCAATTAGTTCGATATCTAACAATCAGCTGTCTAACAATGTACTTTTTACGAAAGGAGCTATTATGGAAAGCAGAAAAATAGGCTTTGAGCTTCATAAAACCTCCCGCCTTATAAAGCGGTATATGGACTCCGACGCGGCAAAAAGCTATGTCGATAAGGTCACGGGTACTCACGGCTGGGCAATAGGCTATCTTTACCACAACCGTGACAGAGACATTTTCCAGAAGGACTTTGAGCAGGAATTCAATATCCGCCGCTCAACGGCAAGCACAATCCTTACTCTTATGGAAAAAAACGGACTCATCAACCGTGAAAGCGTGGATTATGATGCAAGACTTAAAAAAATCACTCTTACTGATAAGGCGATAGAGATACAGACCTTTGTTGAAGCTTCCTTTGACCGTATGGAAAATATGCTCGGTCAGGGCATCTCCGACAGTGAGCTTGAGATTTTTTTCTCGGTACTTGATAAAATATGTAAAAATCTGAATAATCCCGACAGTGAAGCCGGGATCTGACAATTCAGTTTTTCGATGGGCGTATTCCCCACTTATCCTCTCTGCCGAATATGCAGCTGCGGATGATTTCTGTAACCTCAGGTATGCTTTTGCTGCAGTCATTTTTCAGCCATTCAAGCATGACAGCATGGAGACCGCTCAGATAAAACATAAGTACATACTTTTGCTCACTGTCGGGATAACGGAACCTGTTCATAACAGGGGCAAAAATATCTTCAAAGAGCTTTTCGAAAAATAAATCGAATTTAAAGGTTGAGGGCTGCGATAATATAGCACGGAACGTCCTTTTGTTATCCCTGATAAAGGAAAGATAAGGTGTAAGATAGTCTTCGGTTATAAAATTGAGCTCGGTTATATCGCATTTGGTGAAGTTTGAGGTTATAAGCTGAAGGTCTGAGGGGAAATAAGAAATAAATTTATCTATTATATAGCGTGTGGCTTCCTCGAGCAGGTCGCAGGTGTTTTCGTAGTGAAGATAGAAGGTTGAGCGGTTTACTCCCGCTTCTTCGCATATTTCACGGATTGTGATATATTCAAAGGGCTTCTTTTCCAATAAGGAAAGAAGGGCGTTATCAAATTTTAACGCCGTGTTGAAATATTTACTTTCTGATTTGTTCATATCCGCCCTTCTTTCTGTATGGTTATTCAAATTACTGTTCGCTGATTTTACGTGCCAGCTCCACAATTTCATAGGCGTATTTAGCCTTGCCCTTTTCGAGCAGCTTTTTGTAAACGGGATAGTTTATTCCGCATCCGACGAAGCCGAGTATGCCTATAACGATTCCGAGAGCCACAAATAAGGTGCCGTTACCTATAACCTGCATGGAAAGGCACATACCAGTACCTGCTATGAGGCAGGAGATAATGCCGAAGGTAAAAGCAAAGATATTAGCAGGTCTCTTTGCCTTAGCATCAAGCTTTTTAAGAGCAACGACCTTGTAATTATTCTTGGGTGCATATTCTTTTGCTATGGATTCTGCATAGATTTTGTCTGTGTTCATTTTATGAGCCTCCTTTGATTTGTTACCGCGGTAAGGCTATTATACCTTTGGTAAAGGAGAAAAATGAACAACAAGAAGAGCTTAAAATGTCGGATTTTAAAAAAATAATACCGATTTCACAAAAAATATACCTTAAAAATATGAAGTTTTCCACTCTGCTTTGCGGAAAATTTCTTAACAATACAGAAAGGAATGATAACAATGATTAAAAAACTTGCCTCCTGCATAAGGGAATACAAGCTGCCGTCAATTCTGTCACCGATTTTTGTTTCCCTTGAGGTTGTAATGGAGGTTTTCATACCTCTTCTTATGGGTAAGCTCATCGATAACGGAATCGAAAAGAGCGACAGCTCCTACGTGCTCAAGGTAGGCGGACTTCTTGTTGTGATATGCCTTCTGAGCCTCTGGTTCGGTGTTGCGGCGGGTACATATGCCTCAAAGGCATCGGCGGGCTTTGCGAAAAATCTCCGTCACGATATGTTCCACAACATACAGACCTTCTCCTTTGCATCGATTGATAAATTTTCCTCCTCGGGTCTTGTAACAAGACTTACTACCGACGTTACAAGCCTGCAGAATGCTTATCAGATGATAATCCGTATAGCAGTACGCTCACCGGCTATGCTGATTTTCTCCCTTACAATGGCAATGAGCATCAACTTTAAGCTCAGTCTTATCTTCGTTTGCATCGTACCTCTTCTTGCGGCGGGACTTATGTTCATCGTTTCAAAGGCACACCCCGTTTTCAAGAGAATGTTCAAGGTGTACGATAAGCTCAATACCGTTGTGAATGAAAATCTCCACGGTATCAGAGTTGTAAAGTCCTTCGTACGCGAAAAGGAGGAGGAAAAGAAATTCCGCGAGGTATCGGGTGATATCTATTCCCTTTCAAAGAAGGCGGAATTCTATCTTTCCTACAATGCACCCCTTATGCAGATAAGCTCCTACACCGCTATGATACTCATCGCCTGGGTGGGCGCAAAGCTTATTGTAAATTCGGGTGCAACAGAGCTTACAACGGGTGAGCTGACCTCTGTAATCTCTTACACAATGCAGATTCTTTCAACTCTTATGATGCTTTCTATGATATTCGTTATGCTCACAATGTCCCGTGCGGCGGGAGAGAGAATATGCGAGGTGCTTGACGAAAAGAGCGACCTTGTTTCTCCTGAAGACCCCGTTACCGAGGTAAAGGACGGCAGCATCGAGTTTGAAAATGTAGGCTTCAGCTATTCAGGCAACAAGGAAAAGCTTTGCCTCAGGAATGTCAGCATTAAGATAAACAGCGGCGAAACCGTTGGTATTATCGGCTCAACGGGCTCATCAAAGACCTCACTTATTCAGCTTATCTCCCGACTTTACGATGTTACCGAGGGTACTCTTAAGGTCGGCGGTGTAAATGTTAAGGAGTACGACCTTGACGTGCTTCGTAAGAGTGTCGCAACCGTACTTCAGAAAAATGTGCTTTTCTCGGGCACAGTTAAGGATAATCTCCGTTGGGGCAACGAAAATGCCACCGACGAGGAAATCACAGAGGCTTGTACTCTTGCTCAGGCTGACTCCTTCATAAGAGAAATGCCCGAGGGCTACGATACCTTTATCGAGCAGGGCGGTACAAACGTATCAGGCGGTCAGAAGCAGAGAATCTGTATTGCCCGCTCACTTCTTCAGAGACCGAAGATACTCATCCTCGACGACTCAACAAGTGCTGTTGACACAAGAACTGATGCCCTCATAAGAAAGGGCTTCAAGGAGTACATTCCCGAAACCACAAAAATCATTATTGCTCAGCGTATTTCCTCAATTGAAGAGGCTGATAAGATTATCGTACTTGACGGCGGTGAAATTTCAGGCTTCGGAAGTCACGCAGAGCTCATAGAAGCCAATGAAATTTACCGTGAGGTTTACTTCTCACAGCAGAGAGGAGGAAAAGAAAATGAGTGATATGAAAAGACCTCCCGCAGGTATGCCACCTAAAGGCCCCGGCGGTATGCCTCCCAACCGTCACGGCGGAGTACCGATGAAAATCGACGGAATGAAGCTTGACCCTAAGGTTATAAAGCGAATTTTCTCATATATGAGCAAGAAGCATATAGCTCTTCTCGGCTGTGTTGTGGTGTGCATTTTCCTTTCGAGTATTGCCAATGTGTATTCCTCACTTTTCCTTAAGGAGCTCATCGACGGACATATCACACCGATGCTTCTGAGCGGCTCAACCGATTTCAGCGGACTTCTCAGTATGCTTATCCGTATGGCGGCTCTTTTCGCCCTCGGTATTGTAGCAACCTTCACCTACAACAGAATTATGGTGGTTGTTGCTCAGGGCGTACTCAAAAAGATAAGAGACGAAATGTTCACCCATATGCAGTCCCTTCCCATAAAGTACTTTGACACAAACAGTCACGGCGACATAATGAGTCGCTACACCAATGACATCGACACTCTCAGACAGATGATTTCCATGACCGTACCTCAGGTTATATCCTCTGCCGTTACCATTGTTGTAACCTTTGCGGCAATGATAACCTCGAGTATTCCTCTTACACTTGTGGTTGTAATCTGCATCGCATTTATGATGTTCTTCACAGGTAAGATTGCTTCAAAGAGCGGTAAATTCTTTATGCAGCAGCAGAATGCTCTCGGTGATGTAAACGGCTACATCGAGGAAATGATGACGGGTCAGAAGGTTATCAAGGTTTTCTGCCGTGAGGACAAAACCAAGGAGGCCTTCGACAAAAAGAACGAGGAGCTTTATGAAAACGCCTTTTCTGCAAACAAGTTTGTAAATATGCTCGGCCCCATAAACAATAACCTCGGTCATCTTCAGTACGTTATACTTGCTATTATCGGCTGCTTCCTTGCAATTCTCACTGCGGCGGGTAAATTCTCCGCAGGTGGCTTTTTGGGCATCTTCGCAATCACCGCAGGTACAGTAGTAGCCTTCCTTCAGCTTTCAAGATCATTCACAATGCCCGTTAATCAGATTTCACAGCAGATGAACTCCGTTGTTATGGCGATGGCGGGTGCAAAGAGAATCTTTGAGGTTATCGATGAAAACAGTGAGGCGGACGAGGGCTATGTAACTCTCGTCAATGCAAAGTACGGTGAAGACGGAGAGATAACCGAAACTCCCGAGCATACAGGTCTCTGGGCGTGGAAGCATCCCCACGAGGACGGTACTGTTACCTATACAAAGCTTCAGGGTGAGGTACGCTTCTATGATGTGGACTTCGGCTACAACGAGGAAAAGATAGTCCTTCACAACATCAGCCTTTATGCCGAGCCGGGACAGAAGGTTGCCTTCGTTGGCTCCACCGGTGCAGGAAAGACAACAATCACAAATCTTATCAACCGCTTCTACGATATCGCCGACGGTAAAATCCGCTACGACGGAATAAACATCAATAAAATAAAGAAGAGCGACCTTCGCCGCTCACTTGGTATTGTTCTTCAGGATACCAACCTCTTTACAGGTACTGTTAAGGAGAATATCCGCTACGGCAACCTTGATGCAACCGATGAGCAGATTATCGAAGCGGCAAAGCTTGCAAATGCACATTCCTTCATTTCACGTCTTCCCGACGGCTATGATACTCTTCTTACAAATAACGGTGCAAATCTCTCTCAGGGTCAGCGTCAGCTTATCTCAATTGCGAGAGCCGCCGTTGCAGACCCGCCCGTTATGATTCTCGACGAGGCCACCTCATCAATCGATACCCGTACTGAGGCACTTGTACAGAAGGGTATGGACGCTCTTATGAAGGGCAGAACAGTATTCG
>JAFZFT010000049.1 GCA_017555765.1 Clostridia bacterium
CTCTGTATTTTTTATTGGTCATCAATAGCGGGAACAATCAACGGCTTTATCGGAGCAATTTCACCTATAATTATAGGTGCGGCATTTGCTTATCCGCTGAATATTCTCCTCAGCTTTTACGAGAGACATTTTTTCCCGAAGGCAAAGAATAAGCTTATTACAAAGCTGAGAAGGGGTGTATGTGTTGCACTCGCATTCCTCAGTCTTTTACTTGTTGTTGCTCTTGTAATTGCTCTTGTCGTACCTCAGCTTGTTTCCTGTATAAAGCTTGTTATTGATGAAGTACCTATTTTCTATCAGTCGGTACTCGAAAAGCTTGCACAGTATGATATCTTCCCAAAGGATATTATCAATGCTCTTTCAAGCTTTGACTGGAAGTCTCAGAGTGAAAAGATAATCTCTGTAGCTACAAGCGGAATCGGAAGCGTTATGGGTGTAGTTGTTACAACAGTAACCTCTGTGGTTTCAGGTGTGACATCCTTCTTCCTTGCTGTTATCTTTGCTTCTTATATTCTTTACAACAAAGAGAAGCTCGGCTCTCAGCTTGTAAGAATAAGAAAAAGATATCTCCCCGAGAAGATAAACAAAAAGATGGAATACGTTTCTTCAATTACAGACGAATCCTTCCACCGTTTCATCGTTGCTCAGTGTACCGAGGCGGTTATTCTTGGCGGTCTCTGTACTATCGGAATGCTCATTCTTAAGCTTCCCTATGCCGCAATGATTGGTACTGTTATATGCGTAACTGCTTTTGTTCCCGTTGTCGGCGGACTTATCGGCGGTGGTGTAGGTGCTTTCCTTATTCTTATGGAATCACCGAGTAAGGCGCTTGTTTTCCTTATTTTCCTCATCCTTCTTCAGAATTTTGAAGGTGATGTAATTTATCCCAAGGTTGTAGGCTCCTCGATGGGTCTTCCGAGCCTCTGGGTACTTGCGGCTGTAACTGTCGGCGGTACAATGTTCGGTATACTCGGTATGCTTTTAGGCGTACCCGTAGCGGCAACCATATACAGACTCATAAAAAATGATGTCGCAAACGGAAAGTCCGGGAAGAAAAACAGTACTCCCGAAAAAGAAATAATAAAACCGCAGTAATGCGAAAAAACAGTCCTCACTTCATATGAAGCGGGGACTGTTTTATTTTCTTAGTTATCTTTTTTTACACTTTTCAGGGTTGCCTCATTAAGAAGGCAAAGACATATACATAAAGCGATGAGTGCAAAGGGAGTAATTTTAAAGGTTGTACCTGTCGCAACAAAGCCGAAGAGCATCTGTATTGTAAAGCCTATTGCATAAGCACCGCCCATATGGTATCCGGTTATATCTGCCGAATAGGTTGCACCGAAGCGGTCGGGAATACTGTGAAGTACGCTTGGAAAAACAGGTCCGAAGCCGGTACCGATGAGAAGCAGACCGACAAGGGAAGTGCTTCCGATAGGTAAAGCAAGAACAAGTATACCGAGCAAAGAAACTGCAATACCGCCACGTATCATATTTTTGTCAGAAACCTTCATTGAAATAAAGCCTGAAATCATACGTCCGAACATTATACCGCCGTAGTAAAGAGAAACCCACTTAGCCGCAACATCGGGAGAGATTGCAAACACGTTTACCGCATAGCTTGCACCCCAGGTGCCGAGAAGAAATTCCATACTGCAGTAAGCGGCAAGTGAAAGTATACTTGTAATGATGCCCTTGCTTTTCAATATGTCACTAAGCTTTGCGGAGGCTTCGGGCTCGTTTGCCGCTTCCTCCTGCTTGTTTTTTTCCATATTTCTCCACTTTTTAAGGCTGAGAAGTACAATTCCCGCTATGGCAAACTGAAGTACTGCAATTATTCTGTACCCGTCACGCCAGGAGCCTTCTTCACCGCCAAGGAAAGCAGACATTATAAGAGGGCTTACAGTAACACCTACACCCCAGAAGCAATGAAGCCAGTTCATATGCTGAGCCTTGTAGTGAAGCGAAACGAAATTGTTGAGACCTGTGTCAATAGCGCCCGCTCCATACCCGAGTATAATTGCAAATATTATCATCACAATTATGTTGGGGGAGAAGCTTATACCGACTATACCGATAGCGGTCAGAAGTATAGAATATAGTGTGACCTTGCTTGTGCCGAATTTTCTTATTAGCGTACCCGCAACAAAGCTTACACCGCCGGTACAAACAGTTATGATAATACTGTAAACTGAAGCGAAGCTTTCGCTGATAGCAAATTCCTTATGTAATACGGGCCATGCGACGCCGAAAAGTGAGTCGGGCAGACCAAGAGATATAAAAACAACATAAATAACCGCAAGAACAAGAACCATAATATCACTCCCACTTTATAACTGCTTTGATTATAGATAAATAATGGAAGGAATTATATAAAAAATCCGCTTTTTATAGTAAAAAAGCGTTGAATTTAGCCTCTGAACTATGTATAATTAAAAAGGTGATAATTATGGATAAGAAAATAGCCCCCATACTTGAAAATATAGAGGTACTGCCCTTAGGTGAGAGTGCACTTTTCACCCGAAGGGAAAATGAAACCGCCCACACCGCTTACCGTACAGAAGTAATGCTCTACTCTGCAATAAGGCGTGGCGACTGTGATGCGCTCAGGGATATGCTGAGCAATACTGCAAACTGGAAGCTGGTAATGGGCAGACTTTCGAACGACGACCTGAGACAGATGCAGTATTGGGCGGTGTGTTGTGTTACTCTTGCCACAAGGTACGCTATTGAGGGTGGTCTTGACGAGGTGACTGCTTATTGCTTTTCTGATGACTGTATAATCAGAATTGACAAAATGACCTCTGTTGAAGAAATACTGGACTATCTTGCTGCAAGGGGACTTGAGCTTACAGATATGGTTGCTCAATCGAAAAGGAATACTGTGTACTCTGCCGATATAAGAAGGTGTATCAGTTACATAAATGCAAACCTTCATAAAAAAATTACTCTTGATGTGCTTTCAGATGAATGTAATCTCAGCAAGGATTATCTGTCTCTTAAGTTTAAAGGTGAAACAGGGCTCCGACCCTCGGACTACATAAAAAAGCAGCGTCTTACCGCAAGTAAGGATATGCTTCGAAGCGGCAGAAATTGCTCCGAGGTAGCATATTATCTCAACTTCTGCTCCGAGAGCTACTTTATAAAATGCTTCCGTGAAGAATTCGGTATAACACCGAAGCAATATGCGGATAAGTATATATAAAAACAAGCGGCAGCCGAAGCTGCCGCTTAATTTTATTCAACCACCTTATATATCAGCGGCTTTCTTTCTGCTTCCTTTTCACTGAAAATAAACCCACTCATAAACATTTCCTCAGCAGAAGCAAATCTGCCTTCATCGTCTGCGAAAAGCTCGGCAATAACCTCACCTTTCTGTACCTTGTTGCCGGTCTTTTTGTGAAGGATAATACCCGCTGTATAATCTATTATATCATCCTTGGTAGCTCTGCCCGCACCGAGTACAACACTTGCAGAGCCGATTTTTTCAGCATCCGTTGCCAAAATAAATCCGTCAGCAGGGGAGAGCATTTCTTTTCTGTACTTTGCTTTTCTGAAATTCACCGTATTTTCGATAAGAGACACATCACCGCCCTGAGCTTTTACCATTTCAAGGAATTTTCCGTAAGCCTCACCGTTTTTGAGTACGGTACACACCTTGCTTTCTGCCTCGTTATATTCAATGCCGAAGGCAAGTACGATAATATTTGCCGCAAGAGCAATACAAACCTGAGTGAGATCTGAATCCTCGCCGCTTCTGAGAATCTCCACTGCCTCCTTAACCTCAAGAATGTTGCCTATATTTTTGCCGAGGGGAGTATCCATGTCCGAAATCACAGCCCGTACTCTCTTGCCGGCACCTTTGCCGATAGTAACCATCTTTTCGGCAAGAAGGAGAGCATCCTCGGGCGTTTTCATAAAAGCACCACTGCCGTATTTTACATCGAGTACGATGCAGTCGCTGCCCGCGGCAAGCTTCTTGCTCATAATACTTGAAGCAATGAGAGGGATAGAACCTACAGTAGCAGTAGCATCACGAAGGGCGTATATTTTCTTGTCAGCGGGAGCAAGATTGCCTGTCTGGCCGACTACACAGATGCCGGTTTTATTAACCGTACGGATAAACTCCTCAGGTGAGAGGGCTACATTGAAGCCGTCGATTGATTCGAGCTTGTCCACTGTACCTCCCGTATGACCAAGGCCTCTGCCACTCATTTTTGCGACCTTACAGCCTAAAGCTGCAACAATCGGAGCAACAATGAGAGTGGTTTTGTCACCCACACCGCCTGTTGAATGCTTGTCCACCTTTACGCCGTCAATTGCAGTTAAATCAAGCATATCGCCGCTTTGTGCCATTTCAAGGGTAAGAGTGACTGTTTCTCTGTCAGTCATCCCGTTAAGATATATTGCCATCATAAGAGCCGAAGCCTGATAATCCTTTATCTCACCGCTGACGTAATTTTTAACGAAGAAAGCAATCTCCTCGTCGCTCAGTTCGTATCCGTCACGCTTTTTAGCAATAATATCGTATATTCGCATAGTACCGCTCCTTTGAATAGAAGTATAACTGAATTTTATAATATTATCACATAAAAATCAAGTTAAATTATTATTTAAAAGCTATTGACAATTCGGTCTATTGGTGATAGACTAAATATAGTCTACTAACAATAGACCAAGGAGGTTAGTTTATGGAAGAAATGAAATTAGGCATTGTTGAAGCTAAATTTGCAGATATTATCTGGCAGAACGAGCCGATTTCATCGGGTGAGCTTGTGAAAAAATGTGAAGCAGAGCTCGGTTGGAAAAAGAGCACAACATATACCGTACTTAAAAAGCTTTGTGACAGAGGTATTTTTCAGAATGAGCAGGGGACAGTTACTTCACTGATTACAAAGGAAGATTTCAATTCACATCAGAGTGAAAGGTTTGTTGAAGAAACCTTTGATGGCTCTTTACCGGCGTTTATAGCGGCATTTACAAAGAGAAAATCACTTTCTAAAAAGGATATGGAAGAAATAAGAAGGATGATAGACTCTTTTGAGGAGGTATAACGGTGCTGTTTTATGAAATCTATTTACATATACGGGATTTTACCCTTGAAACAAGCCTTTTTGCTTTAGTTGTAATGGCTTTACGTATGATTTTCAAAAGGGCTCCAAAATGGGTAAGGTGCTTTATGTGGGCATTGGTTGCAATAAGGCTTGTTATCCCGTTTTACTTTTTTGAAATTCCCGTCGATTATATTCCGGATACTCCTATTGTCTCTGAGCAGACATCATCTCAGACAGAGCCGCCGGCGGAGATTGTAAAGCCTGATAACAGGGTTGATAATATAATTTCCAACCTGCCTTTACCCGACAGAACTGAGCCTACAATATCGGAATCTGTTGTGCCTGAAGTTGAGGGAAATTTAAGTGCCGATAAAACTGAGACTAAATTTAATTGGAAATATATTTATGAGATATGGCTTGCAGGCGTATGTATTATGCTTTTATATGCAATTATAAGTTTCATCCGCTTGAGAAGAAGAGTCAGAACTGCGACACCGTTAAAGGAAAATCAATGGATATGCGATGAGATAAAATCACCGTTCATTTTAGGCTTTATAAAGCCTCGGATTTATCTGCCTTCATCCTTGCAGGACGAAACACTCAGACATGTAATTTCTCACGAAAAAGCTCACCTTAAACGAAAAGACTACTTGTGGAAGCCCTTCGGCTTTATCTTGCTTTCTCTTAATTGGTTTAATCCTATTATGTGGATTTCGTTTACGCTTTTTTGCCGTGATATAGAGCTTGCCTGCGACGAAAAGGTAATAAAGGAAATGAATTTGTCAGACAAGAAAGCATATTCGGAAGCTCTGCTTTCCTGCAGCTCATCTCATAAGCTTATAACAGCCTGTCCTGTTGCTTTTGGCGAAGTAAGTGTAAAGCAGAGGATAAAGTCTGTACTTAACTACAAAAAACCTGCTTATTGGGTGATTATTGTTGCTGTTATCGTAAGTATTGTCGTCGCAATTTACTTTATGACCGGGACGAAAGAAATAGTGACTGAGAATACAACAAATATAACAAATGAAGACGGAAATTCCGAGCCTGATTCCGACCTTACGGAACTCATGCTGAAAAAGGATGTGTGGAGATATAATCCTTCATTCAGCACCTACGGTTATCAGGAGCTACATTTGTATGTTGACGAAAAATACGAAATCACTGATTTTAATGCATCGGTCGGAACTGTAAGTGAAGTTACTTTTGAAAAGAACAACGCGAATTTAAACGGCATAAAATGGAAGCCTGAAAACGGCGAAGCTGACAAAGTATCAATTACAATCAGTACACTTTGCAAAAACAAAGAGGTTGATTTTAATATCACACTGACGAAGCTCGGTGCAGACGGTCCTACTACCTTCTATCAGCTTTCTGCAGAAGATAAAAATTTCAGCAGAATAGATGCTCATTACAGGTATATTTTTGACGAAGAAGAAATCGACATATCAGATTACACTACTGAGCCTGTACTTCTTGCCGATAAAATCCCGAACACTCCCGACTGGCAAACAAACGGAATAGCATCTGCCGGTCTTGAGGGTGCCTTTGCGGAAAGTGTCACAGAATTCTCATCAGGTAAGGTATATCTGCTGAGCGTCTTTCTGCCTTCGGAAAATTACCGACATCAGTACCTTGCCGTTGAAACTGAAAGCCACATCTTTTTTAAAGATGTAGATGTTTCCTACGGGAGTCAGATTTATCTTTGCGATGTTGACGGTACGGCAGGGGAAGAGATAATACTCAATCAGATGGTCGGTGCGGCCGGCGGCGGAGGTGCTTATAACAGTTCAATTTACAGAATAACCGAAAACGGACTGCAGTTAATTTATCATTCCTCTGCTGTTGAAAATTCAAGCGGCTTTGAGTCGAAGCTTGAAGCTCCCTTTACTGTCAGAATTACAAACAAAAATACGGGATACGAGCTTTTGCTCGACTTCAAGGGTACAGCTGAATATGCAGGTACAGTTTTTGATGAAGAAGGCAATCCCATTGATGGTAGCGTATCTGCAACAATGTTTGACAGCTTCCTCGGATTCAGTCCCGTGGACATAAACGGTGACGGCATTTATGAAATAGAGTGTGTACAGTACACATCTCTTTATAGTCACGTTGATTTTATAGGTCTTGCAAGAAGTGTCTTGAAATACAACGAAAATACAGGTGAGTTTGATGTAGTGGTTGCCGAGTTTATCCCCGAAGCGTCAGAAGATGTACCCGAATCCTATTGGGACTTTAATCCTTACGCAAGCGCAGAATTCCATTATGTTACACAGTTTGTTTTACCATACGGCTATGAAATAAAATCTGCCGAAGTCTCAGACGGTACTGCAACTTATGAAGGTTGGTTATATAATAGGCCTGACGGTAGCGAATGCGTTAAATGGTCACCGGGTTTTTATGAGGACGGAACGAGTAAAGAAACAGACCTTACAATCAAAGCTGTAAAGGATGGAAAAGATATAGAGTTCAAGATTAAAATAACAGAAGTTTACGATGAGAGCTATAAGTCTGATCTATCGCTGAAAACCTACAAGATAACACCGGTCAACTGCAAAATGAGAGAAGTTACTGCCGCAACCTACTACCTCGAAGAAAAATAAAAGGAGTTCCCACACGGGAACTCCTTAAATATTATCCGTAAGAGATTAGTACATTCCGCCGCCCTGAGCCATAGCCGCTGCTGCAGCTGCATCTGCTGCGGGGTCGGGGATATCAGAAATAAGTGACTCTGTTGTGAGTACCATTGAAGCTACTGAAGAAGCGTTCTGAAGAGCTGAACGTGTAACCTTTGTGGGGTCGAGAATGCCTGCTTCAGCCATGTTTACATAAACTTCCTTAGCGAAGTCAAAGCCGTAGCCAACCTTGCCGCTTGAAATGATTTCGTTTACGATAACTGAGCCCTCAAGACCTGCATTCTTGGCAATCTGACGAACGGGCTCCTCAAGAGCCTTGAGTACGATGCGAACACCTGTCTTTTCGTCGGGATCTTCGGTTTCTTCAAGAAGTTTTGTAACTGCGGGCACTGTGTTAAGAAGAGCAACACCGCCGCCGGCTACTGAACCTTCCTCGACGGCTGCCTTTGTTGCAGCAAGAGCGTCGTCAATGCGGAGCTTCTTTTCCTTCATTTCGGTTTCTGTAGCTGCACCTACACGGATAACTGCAACACCGCCTGCAAGCTTTGCAAGTCTTTCCTGAAGCTTTTCTGTATCGAATTCTGAGGTTGAAACTTCAATCTGAGCCTTGATCTGACCGATACGAGCCTTGATCTGATCCTTGTCACCTGCACCGTCAACGATTGTGGTGTTTTCCTTTGTGATCTTAACCTGCTTAGCTGAGCCGAGCATATCGGGAGTAGCAGTCTGAAGCTCGAGACCGAGGTCTGAAGTGATAACCTGACCGCCTGTAAGGATAGCGATATCCTGAAGCATTTCCTTTCTTCTGTCGCCGAAGCCGGGAGCCTTTACAGCAACACAGGTGAAGGTGCCTCTGAGCTTGTTAACAAGAAGAGTAGCAAGAGCTTCACCTTCAACATCCTCAGCGATGATAACGAGCTTTCTGCCCATCTTAAGTACCTGCTCGAGAAGGGGGAGTACTTCCTGAATATTTGAGATTTTCTTATCTGTGATAAGGATAGCCGCATCGTCGATGATAGCTTCCATTTTGTCAACGTCTGTTGCCATATAGGGTGAGATGTAACCGCGGTCAAACTGCATACCCTCAACAACTTCCTTCATTGTTTCAGCTGTCTTTGACTCTTCAACAGTGATAACACCGTCAGTTGTAACTATTTCCATAGCTTCTGCAATAAGAGTACCGATTGATTCGTCAGCTGAGGAGATAGTAGCGATTCTTGCGATATCCTCAAAGGTTGTAACGGGGCTTGAATTTGCCTTTACAGTTTCAACTGCAACATCAACAGCCTTCTTGATACCCTTCTTTACTACCATAGGATTAGCACCTGCGGCAACATTCTTCATACCCTCGCGTACGAGAGCCTGAGCGAGAAGAGTAGCAGTCGTTGTACCGTCACCTGCAACATCGTTTGTCTTTGTTGCAACCTCCTTGATGAGCTGAGCACCCATGTTTTCGAAAGCGTCCTCAAGCTCGATTTCCTTGGCGATTGTAACGCCGTCGTTAGTGATAAGGGGAGCGCCGTACTTCTTGTCGATTACAACGTTTCTGCCCTTGGGTCCGAGAGTGATTTTAACGGTATTAGCAAGCTTGTCAATACCGTTCTGAAGAGCTTTTCTTGCCTCTTCGCCGTAAATTACCTGTTTAGCCATTGTATATTACCTCCAAATTACTCGATTACTGCAAGAATGTCATTCTGGCGTACTATTGTATATTCTTCGCCGTCAACCTTAACCTCAGTACCTGCGTATTTGCCGGTGATAACCTTATCGCCGACCTTAACAAGCATAGCAATTTCCTTGCCGTCAACGATTCCGCCGGGACCTACTGCAACAACCTCTGAAAACTGAGGCTTTTCCTGAGAAGCGGTTGTAAGGATAAAGCCGCTCTGTGTGGTTTCTTCAACCTCGGTTGCCTTGATAACAACTCTGTCGAGAAGGGGTCTGATATTCATAATTCAATCCTCCTGAATGTATTTATGTTTTGATTAGCACTCTCGATGTATGAGTGCTAAATCATATTTTACACTATTATTCATAAAAGTCAATACTTTTGAAAAAACAAATAGTATTTATTGGCAAAATTTATCCGTCAATAATCGGCAGAATAACAGTAATAATAGTAAAAGGTGATAAATATGGAAAAAAGGATAATATCCCTGTTTGCGTTTTTCTGTTTTTGTTTTTCTCTGCTTATGACAAGAGTAGCATATATCAATTTTTCCGGATTTTCCGAAGCGGGTAATACGGGCGGTACAAGGACAGTTACCATAGGAAGAACACGCGGAAAAATATATGACAGAAACCTTCGGCTTCTCGTTGATAGTGAAGAAAAGCTTATAGCAGCGGTTACTCCTGCGACGGGCTCGGAGCAGTATCTTTATCTTATGAAGGACGAAGGCTATGCCAAGGAGAAAATACAGACGGGACAACCCTTTGTCAGTGAGGTAAAAGACAAGGTCAGTAACGAATTTCTCCGTAGCTTTTCTGTACCCGTACGCTACAGTGAAAATCAGTCTGCGGTGCACCTGATAGGTTATCTCAGCTCCGATGGTGAAAACGGTCTGAGTGGAATTGAGCGTGCGTATAATGCTTATCTCTCGGAAAACTCAGGTGAGCTTATAGTCAGCTTTGAGGTTGACGCCAAGGGTAGAGTACTTGCGGGAATGGATAAATACATCAACGATGACAATTTTAATTCTCAGGCAGGGCTTGTGCTTACAATAGATAAGGATATTCAGCTTATAACGGAAAATGCTCTCAGAAACAGTACTGTAAAAAGCGGTTGTGCGGTTGTTATGCAGGTCAACAGCGGAGAAATTGTTGCTCTTGCAAGCGTACCGACCTATGACCCCGATAATGTTGCCGAAGCCTTGTATGAAGAAAACTCGCCACTTATAAATAAAGTCCTTCAGCAGTACAGTGTAGGCTCGGTATTTAAGCCTCTTGTAGCTGCTACTGCACTCGAAAACGGTATAGACCCTATGGCGGAGTATGAATGTAACGGAAGCTGTAAGGTAGGGGATAAAACCTTCAGCTGCTATAATTCTACTGCTCACGGTGCGGTAAATATGCAGAGTGCTCTTGAGAAATCCTGTAACTGCTATTTTATCGACCTTATTATGCAAACTGATGTTGAGTATCTGCTGAAGCTTTGCAATGATATCGGAATAGGCAAGGCTGACACTGTCGCAGATGGGATTAATACCTCTGCGGGTGTGCTTCCCGACGCTGAGCTTTTGAAAACCAAGGGAGAGCTCTCTAATTTTGCCTTCGGTCAGGGCTGTCTTATGATGACTCCTGTACAGATGCTGAAAATGTACCATACTCTTGCTACGGGCAACCTGATTTCTCCCTCGGTGATATACGGCACTATGGATTCCTCGGGTAATATTGTGAGAAACACATCGGCAGTACCTCAGAAGCTTCTCACCGACGGTACTGTAAAAAAGATGAGGCAGATGCTGCTTTCCGTTACCGAAAATGGCAATGCATTTAATGCGAAAAGTGATATTGTTTCTCTTGCGGGTAAAACGGGTACTGCACAGAGCGGTATATACAAAGAGGGGCTGGAAATATGCCGTACCTGGTTTGCAGGCTTCTTTCCTGCAGAGGCACCTGAATATATAGTTGTAGTTATGAATGAAAACGGAATGGGCGGCAACAGTGATTGCGGACCTGTTTTCAAAGAGATATGCGAGGCGATTGTTAACTGAGTATTAAATTGCAACAGATTTCTATATGTGTTGTATTCTGTGAAAGAAAATTGACAAGTGTCGAAAAATGTGTTATAATGCCGAGGAATAAAAATCAAAGTAACGGAGATGAGACTATGGATTTTAAAGAATTTGTCAGAGAAGCAAAGCACGGTCCCGGACCTGAGGATAAAATAGAATATTTTGATATTAAGGCAAAGGTTTCAGCAAACGTACTTACCAACGCTCAGGATATGCCCACACCCGGCTACTCTTATGATGCAGACGTAACAGAATTCTGGAAGGAATTCCGTGAATTCAAAAAGGAGTGCGATTATAACCTTACCTTTAATGATCTCCTTATGAGAGCTATGGTTGAGGGCCTTAAGGTCGCTCCGAGACTCAACTCATATATCGAGTATAACCGTCTCTGTACCACAGGTAAGATTATCATTAAAAAGCATATAGATATTGCTCTTCCTGTACTTTTTGATGACGGAAAGACCTTCCCCGTAAAGGTAAGTGCTTGCGAAGAAAAGAGCCTTAAGGAGATTTCACTCCGTACCGCAGAGCTTGTAAATATGGTTAAAACTCAGGATGTTGACAGAGTTATTTTTGATATGATTGTTAAGCGTACTGCAGGCTTTATCCTCAGCGGTAAGATTGTTTCAACCGTTGCACAGACTGTTGCAGGCTATGTGGGCAAGGGTAGAGTAGCAACCGTAAAGGGTATATTCGAGCACGCTCCCAAAACACCTGATTATATCACTCCCAACGACATCGACGAGGGTACAGTATGCCTTACAAACCTCGGTGCAGTAAATAAGACTCTCAACGGCAGAGTTACCAATGCACCCCTTCTCTTCCCTCAGGTTTTCCTTATGGCTGTAGGCGTTGCGAGAGATGAAAACTATGTATTCAGAAACGAAAAGGGCGAGATTGATATGGGTACTAAAAAGACCCTTCCCATCACCATTACCTTTGACCACAGAGTGGGCGGCTTCGGTGACATTCTTCCCTTCATTCAGAAGCTTGATGAAATCTTCGCAAATCCGAAGGTTATCAGAGAGTGGTAAATTAAAAAGTCAGAGATATTTCCGTGATTTCTTGCGGAAATATCTTTTTTTATTGCAAAGAAATAATTATTGTGATAAGATTTTATAAAAGGAGGGATAATTATGACAACATCAGTTAAAAGGCTGAAGGCGGCTTGCTACACATCAAATATGTCAATGTCGGTTGTGGCAAATCTGTCACCTCTGCTTTTTCTTACCTTTCGTTCGATGTACGGCATATCCTTTTCACTTTTAGGTCTGCTGGTGCTTATAAACTTTTTCACTCAGCTGACCATTGATCTTATATTTTCCTTCTTTTCTCATAAATTCAATATAAAAAAGACGGTTATAGTTATGCCTGCTCTGACTGTTGCAGGTCTTATAATATATGCCTTGTACCCCTTCTTTTTCCCTGACAGTGTTTACTTGGGTCTTGTTATCGGTACTATAGTATTTTCACTCGGCTGCGGCCTTGCAGAGGTGCTTCTCAGCCCTGTAATTGCGGCACTTCCTTCCGATGACCCGGACAGAGAGATGAGCAAGCTTCACTCGGTATATGCCTGGGGAGTGGTTGGTGTAGTTATCTTTGCAACTGTTTTTCTATCTCTGTTTTCTCACGAAAAATGGCAATATCTTGCCTTGATTTTTGCTCTCGTACCCTTTACGTCATTTCTTCTGTTTCTCCGCTCGGATATCCCCGATATGGAGACTCCCGAAAAGGTGTCAGGTGCGGTGAAGCTTCTTAAAAACAAAGGACTCTGGCTTTGTGTTGCGGCGATATTCTTAGGCGGTGCAGCTGAATGCTCAATGGCTCAGTGGGTATCGGGTTATCTTGAAAAGGCTATGGGAATAGAAAAGCTTTGGGGAGATATCTTCGGTGTAGCTCTCTTTGCCGCTATGCTCGGACTCGGACGTACACTCTATGCAAAGAAGGGTAAAAACATTTCAAAGGTACTTCTTCTCGGCGGTATCGGTGCGGCAATCTGCTATTTTGTTGCGGTAGTATCCTCTACGGCAGTTATCGGTCTTATTGCCTGTGTACTTACAGGACTTTGTGTAGCTATGCTCTGGCCGGGTAGTCTCGTTATTGCAACTGAGAGATTCCCCAAGGGCGGTGTATTCGTTTTCGCACTTATGGCGGCGGGCGGCGACCTCGGTGGCTCAATAGGCCCTCAGCTTATAGGCGTAATAGCTGACGCGGTAATAGCAGATGCAAGTACTGTTGCAGTAGCGGAATCAATGTCAGTTTCACCTGAGCAGCTCGGAATGAAGGCGGGTATGCTCGTAGGTCTGTTTTTCTCCCTTTGTGCAATACCTGTTTACTATGCAATATACAGAAAGAAGAAATGAAACCGCAGAGTACACCGTACGCTTTTACAGGTGTA
Source organism: Clostridia bacterium (assembly GCA_017555765.1). Taxonomy (GTDB): domain Bacteria; phylum Bacillota; class Clostridia; order Oscillospirales; family Acutalibacteraceae; genus UBA6857. The sequence goes on from JAFZFT010000049.1 coordinate 13,820, forward strand.
CTCTCATATTTTTTGGAAATACCTGTCAGAAAAGTCTTGTTTTCGGGTAGTTGTATTTATGAAGGGGTGTGAAAATATGGATGACAGACAAATAATAGATATGCTGTTTAAACGCAGTGAGCTTGCCCTTAAGGAAATATCAGCTAAATATGGCAAGCTGCTTTTTCGGATTGCTGATAATATCCTTCATTGCAAGGAGGATTCCCGTGAGAGTGTAAATGATACATATCTTGCCGTGTGGAATACAATTCCGCCGAATAATCCCGACCCTTTTGCAGCTTTTATCTGCAGAATAACCCGTAATATTTCACTTAAAAGGCTGAGAAGCAAAACCGCCCTGAAGCGAAGCGTAGCTGACCTGCCTTTAGCCGAGCTTGAGGATGAGCTGAAGGATTTATCTTTTGAGGAAAAAATCGATGCAAGAGCCCTCGGCAGGCTGATTGACCGTTTTCTTGACTCTGTTGATGAAGAAAGCAGAGTGATTTTTCTTAAGCGTTATTGGTTTAATGATGAAATTGAAGAAATTGCAAAATCAACGGGACTCAGCGAAAGTAATGTCTATCAGAAGCTTTCCCGTACCCGTAAAAGGCTCAGAAAATATCTTGAAAAGGAGGGCGTGTTATGAATAGTGACTTTCTTTCCGATGCGATGAACGAAATAAGTGATGAACATATAGAGGAAGCAGTGTCCTACGGGCCGAAGGTTAAGCTTATTTCACGGAAAAATGTTCTTGTTGCCGCTTGTATAATTGCAGTTACAGTATCGGCTTTGTTTGCTTACAATCACTTACAAAAACCACCTTCAGAAATAGGCGTAGAGACAACCGCCGAAACAGAAATTTCCGATAACGGTACAACCTCTCAGGATGTAACAAAAACCACATTTGCTTCGGCTTCTGTAATACAAGGAGCACCGCCTTCGGATTATGATAACTGGGAAAATGAAGACCTGCCGGGATATTTTTCGGGAGTAAGAATTAACGGTGTGCAATATAACTGTCACAGTAGTTACTGTGAGCCTGTTGATAAAAGTATACTTCTCAGAGAGCTTGGCAGAATAAATGTGTATGATTATGTTAAGGAGGATGCTGAATATATTGATCTGATTGTTTATGAGGTTAAAGGAATCAGCAAGGATTATGCGGTTGCAGTAGGTCGTGAAGATGGTCTTATGCGAGGAACATTTCTTTACATAGAAAACGGGGTTCTTTATTCTGATACAATCGGTGAAATAATTGATAAGCTGACACTTACCGAGGATATTATTACTATACCGAAAATAGAGGGCGTTCATTTTCAATATTACAACTACAACGGCAGCAATCAATATATTGAACCTGACAGAATAATACTTGATGAAAATCAGGTTGACGGTTTCAGCAGAGAGTTTTTTGCGTTGTTGAAAAACAGTCGGTATTGCAAGAGAGAAGACGAAAATTGGGGAGAGGCTCCCACTCTGAGCTTTCACGTGAGAATTTTAGAAGGATTTACTTTGTCGGTCAATATAACCACAGACGGTTACATTGCAATAAATAATTATGACTTCTTTAAAGTAAGTAAAGAGCATTGCGAGAGTTTTATTTCTTCCGTCACGAAGCTGGGCTTACCCCAGAACTTCGACATTGAAAAGGAACTGGAAGGCTGTCAGACACTCGGCGAACTCACCGACATATATTCTCTTTCTGTACAGTCCTCATATTTGTTGACTTATTGCGAGACGGGCAAGGATTTTATCATGTATTCGCTGTCTGTAGCATCCCGCAATCTTATTGATGAGCTGGTCAGGAGTAACTCGGATGCTGCAGCGGTTTCCCGCGTAAGCGATAGTGGAGACAAGCTCGTGTTTGACACAGCGGTTAACGGCGGTGTTAAGCCTGAAATTTATCTTTGCAGTGACGGGTATTTGTATGTTTCCTGCAAATCAGTAAAAAAAGCTTTTTACATAGGTGTGGAAGAGTATAATGCCTTTATGACCGAATTTAAAAAATCGTCCTGTATTTTTTATCCCGAAGAGCCTGTTACAATGGGCTGAGTTCATGTTTTGAAGAAATACCGCCTTATCGGGCATCGGCGTATTGACAAACCTCTTTGAATAATGTTAAAATAAAGAGGAATATTTTGAAGGAGAGCCTTATCTATTCCGTGATAAGGCTCCTTTTTATGTAAGAGGAGAAGCATTATGAAGAAAGATGTTGTTGTTATCGGTGCAGGTCCCGCGGGTATTTTTACCGCTCTCGAGATGCTCAAAAAAGGCTCAAAGAAGAGCATTGTAATCGTTGAAAAGGGTCAGCCTGTTGAAAAAAGACATTGCCCTAAGGATAAAACACAGAAGTGTGTCAGCTGTAAGCCTTATTGTCATATTACAACAGGCTTTTCGGGTGCGGGTGCATTTTCTGACGGTAAGCTTTCACTCTGCTATGAGGTAGGCGGTGACCTTCCTCAGCTTATCGGTGAAATGAAGGCTCAGGAAACAATCGACTATACAGATAAAATATATCTCGAA
>JAFZFT010000050.1 GCA_017555765.1 Clostridia bacterium
GAATGACTTTACTCCTCTTACAAAGATTCCTGCTTATTCAGGTGCAAAGGCTGCTATTTCAAACTTCACACAGTGGCTCGCAGTTCACTTCTCAAAGGAAGGCATCCGTGTAAATGCAATTGCACCGGGCTTCTTCTCAACAAAGCAGAATGCGGCTCTTTTATGGAATCCCGACGGATCACCCACAGCAAGAACAGGCAAGATTCTTGCCGCTACTCCCATGGGTCGCTTCGGTGAAGCCAAGGAGCTTGACGGCGCACTTCTCTTCCTTATCAACAACGATGCTGCAGGCTTCATCACAGGCGTAGTGCTTCCCGTTGACGGCGGCTTCTCATCATACAGCGGCGTGTAAGCGGTGCTGACACACCGCAATGCAAAATGCAGAAATGCAAAATGCAAAATGAAGGGGAGCTTCGCTCCGGATTTTATCCGCTTTGACAAAGAAAAAACAAAACTCTACCCGCCAAGCTTAAAAGATTAAACTTTAATGTTTAGTTATTATAATCGACACTCTTATTGCTTCATAAAACCTGTCTTACGCAGGTACAACCTGACTGTAATATACACGGTCGGGTGCGACCACAATATTGCATTTTGCATTTTGCATTTTGCATTTACAAACCACCTTATTATAAAAGGAGACTTAACTACAATGGATATGTTCAAAACTATTTACGATTTAGGTATAATTCCTGTTGTTGCTATTGATGATGCTGATAAGGCTGTACCTCTTGCGAAGGCACTTCGTGACGGCGGACTTCCCGCAGCAGAAATCACCTTCAGAACTGCTGCTGCAGAGGAAGCAATCAGAAGAATTTCAGCTGAATGCCCCGATGTACTTGTAGGTGCAGGTACTGTTCTCACAAAGGAGCAGTGCGACAGAGCTATTGCCGCAGGTGCAAAGTTCGTTGTAACTCCCGGCTTCAACCCCGAAATGATTGCATATATCAAGTCAACAGGTATCCCCATGATGCCCGGTGCCGCAACTCCCGGTGAAATGGAGCAGGCAATGAGCATGGGTCTTACAAACATCAAGTTCTTCCCCGCAGAAGCAAACGGCGGTGTAGCAAAGCTCAAGGCTCTTGCAGGCCCTTATCAGGCTGCAAAGTGGATGCCTACAGGCGGTGTAAACACAAAGAATCTCAACGATTATCTCTCATTTGACCGTATTCTCTGCTGCGGCGGCACATGGATTGCTACAAGCGCAGACATCAATGAGGGTAAGTGGGACGATATCACAAAGAAGTGTAAGGATGCTATCAAGACAATGCTCGGCTTCAAGCTCGAGAAAATCTGCATCTACGGCGACAGTGCAAATGCAGAAAAGAATGCAAAATTTGTTGCAGCTCTCTTCGGCTTTGATGTTACCGAATGTGAATGCGGCCTTGAGGCGGGCTCACTCTGCTTCGGCAAGGAGGAGAGCGACGCAAAGGGTTGTATCGTAATCTCAACTCTTAACGGCAACAGAGCAAAGGCTTACCTTGAAAGAATCGGCGCAGAGATTGACCCCGATATCTGGTACGATAAGAAGGGCAATGTTACCTGCTTCGGCCTCAAGGATACAGTAGCAGGCTTCGAAATTTGTATCGAAACTAAGTAACTACTGATTAAACACATAGTCACGAATCTCATCGCCATATTTTCCGCCGCTCTTGCCTGAAAATCCTCGTTAATACACAAAGTATTGCCTGCGGTTTTCAAACAATTCGACGAAAAATCTGTCTGATGATATTCATAACTCTGTTTCAATCAGCAGCTACAGAATATTTATAATATTAAAAACAGAAAGGTATTTTATTATGAGTAAAAGAATTGTTTGCTTCGGTGAGATTATGCTCCGTCTTGCTCCCGAGGGATATTACAGATTTTTCCAGAATGATATGATGCAGGCTACCTTCGGCGGCGGTGAGGCTAATGTTGCAGTTTCTCTTGCAAACTACGGTATGGATGCTTCATACGTAACAAAGCTTCCCTCGCATGCTATCGGTCAGGCAGCTATCAACTCACTCCGTGCTCTCGGCGTTGACACAAAGGACGTTGTACGCGGCGGCGAAAGAGTAGGTATCTACTATCTTGAAAAGGGCGCATCACAGCGTGGCTCAGTATGTATCTATGACAGAGCTTATTCAGCAATCCAGCTTGCAAAGAGAGAGGATTTCGATTGGGATAAGATTTTTGACGGTGCAGACTGGTTCCACTTTACAGGTATTACTCCCGCTATCGGCGGCGACCTTGTAAACATCTGTCTTGACGCTTGTAAGGCTGCAAAAGCAAAGGGCGTAAAGATTTCCTGCGACCTTAACTACAGAGGTAAGCTCTGGACAAGAGCAGAGGCTCGTGCAGCTATGACAGAGCTCTGCAAGTACGTTGACGTTTGCATTTCAAACGAAGAGGACGCAAAGGACGTATTTGGCATTGAGGCTGAAAACACTGATATTTACGGCGGTAAGATTGACAAGGAAGGCTACAAGTCAGTTGCAAAGCAGCTTATGGACACCTTCGGCTTTGAAAAGGTAGCAATCACACTCCGTTCTTCAATTTCCGCTTCAGACAATGACTGGGCAGGTATGCTTTACGACGGTGAAAACTACTGCTTCTCAAAGGAATATCATCTTCACATCGTTGACCGTGTAGGCGGCGGCGACAGCTTCGGTGGCGGACTTATCTATGCTCTTCTGAGTGGTAAGGATACTCAGGCGGCTATCGAGTTTGCAGTTGCAGCATCAGCTCTCAAGCACTCAATCGAAGGTGACTACAACCGTGTAAGCGTATCAGAGGTTGAAAAGCTTGCCGGCGGCGACGGTTCAGGCAGAGTACAGAGATAAATTCGCGATGCGCAATTCGCAATTCGCAATCGCGACAGACTCGTGATATAAAGGGTAAATACTACCCGCCAAGTTTAATAAAATATTACGATAGGGACACGGCTTGCCATGTCCGCCATCAAAGAAAATGCAGGGCAGGGGAACCCTGTCTGTATATAAAACAAAAATCAAGGAGAAAACAAAATGAGTACAAAAACAAAAGCACCCGCAGGTGCAGTTAAACCCTTCGGCTGGGGAGACAAAATAGGCTACGCTCTTGGTGATATGGGCTGTGGCTTTACCTTCCAGCTTATCGCAACCTATATGCAGCTCTTCTATGTTCAGTATATCGGTATCGAAAACGGTCACTATTGGTGGATTATCATTGTTTCAAAGCTTTTTGACGCTATCAATGACGTTATAATCGGTAACCTTGTTGACACAAAGAGACTCAGCAAAAAGAGTAAGTATATGCCCTGGATTATCGCAGGCGGTCTTGTTATGACTGTACTTACCGTTGCTGTTTTCGCTCCCGTTAAGGAGTTCAGCAGCGTAGGCAAGATTGCATGGTGTCTTGGATCATACTGCTTATGGTCAATCGCATACACAATGGTTAACGTTCCTTACGGCTCACTCCATTCAGTTATCACCGATAAGCCCAACGAAAGACAGGCTCTTTCAACCTTCCGTTCAATCGGTGCGGCTCTTCCCGCAGTTATCATTATGATGATTCTTCCCGATATCGTTTATACTGATAAGCTTGACGGTGCCGGCAATCCTGTTATTGATGCTACTACAGGTAAGGCAGAGCAGATTCTTTTAGGCGAAAAGCTTCTTCCTGTTGCTATTGTATTCTCAATTGCCGCATTCTTAATCCTCTTTGCTACAACAAAGCTTGTTAAGGAAAGAGTACACCGTGACGAAAGCAACAATGCAATGGGCGCAAAGGCTATTTTCTCATCACTCAGGACCTTCTTTACAAACCGCGCTATGGTAGGTCTTACAATCGCAACACTTGCTTGCGTATCTCTTTTCAACTCAACAATGTCACTCAACAACCTTGTTTTCCAGTACTTCTTTAATGATATTTCAAAGGTTAAGCTTGCTCTTGTTGTCAGCTATGCACCTCTTTGTGTTGTAATGCCCTTTATTGGTAAGCTCACTTCAAAGTTCGGTAAAAAGAATCTTCTTGCAGCCGCTATGTGTGCAAGTACAATCGGCGGTATTGCAGGTCTTGCTCTTTCCTTTGTGCTTATTCCCAACGGCTCATTCTCAATGGGAATTTATATTGCAGTTCTCCTTCTTCTCAATCTCGGTAATGCAGTATTCCAGGTATCAGTATGGGCACTTGTTGCAGACTGTATTGCACTCAGCTATCAGAAGACAGGTAAGAGTGAGGAAGGCTCTCTCTATGCTATTTACTCCTTCTTCCGTAAGCTCGCACAGGGTATCGGTCAGGCTGTAGTTTCTATCGGTCTTATGGCTGTAGGCTTTGTTGAAGGCGAAAATGCAGTTCAGCCCAAGGGCGTTGGTGACGGTATCATAAAGCTTTACATTCTCGTACTCTTTATAGGCTCACTCGTTGCATTCCTTTCAATGACCTTTATCTATAACATCGGCAAGAAGGAAGAGCACGAAATGGCAGCTATTGCAGAAGGCATAGTGAAAGTCGGCGCAGGTAACGACGACTGATAATTTCCTTTTATGTATATATCCCTTTGCTTTACAGCGAAGGGATATTTTTTTATATGCAGGATATATAATTCCTATCTTTTTACTCGGTTATGTCACCATTGACATAGCTGAATACTTACCTTGATATAGTGCGGGAATACTGCACAAAAAATGCGTCTATTTTTGGAGAAAATTACACGAAAAACTCTTTGAAATCAGTTGAAATTTCTGTCGGAAAATGTTATAATTCTCAGGATAGATTATTGTGCCTTTTTATGTCCTTATCCGATGGGTAGGGGAGTATGGAAAAGTACGGTCTGAAAAGCAAATTTATAAGAAAGGGTTATAGATGTATGAAGTACAGTTATTATCCGGGTTGTACCTTGCGTACCAAGGCAAAGAAGCTTGACGATTATATGAGAGCTTCCGCAAAGGTGCTTGGTATCGAATTGGAAGAGATTGAAAACTGGCAGTGCTGCGGCGGTGTTTATCCGCTTTCAAGCGACGAAATTGCCACAAAGCTTTCTTCCGTAAGAGCACTCAATGAGGCTAAAGAAAAGGGTCAGGACCTTGTTACCCTCTGCTCCGCATGTCACCACGTTATCAAGAGAGTTAACGATGATATGCAGAACGTTGAGGACATCAGAACAAGAGCAAACAACTACCTCAAGTTCGATGAGCCCTACAACGGCGAGACAAAGGTTCTCCACTTCCTTGAAATCCTCAGAGACGAAATCGGCTTTGATAAGCTTAAGGAAAAGGTTGTCAATCCTCTTACAGGCAAGAAGATCGGCGCATATTACGGCTGCCTTCTTTTAAGACCTTCCGAGATTCTCGCATTTGACAATCCCGAAAATCCCACAATCATTGAGGAGTTCATCCGCGCTCTCGGTGCAGAGGCAGTGATTTACCCTTACCGTAACGAATGCTGCGGCGGTTACATTTCTCTCAAGGCAAAAGACCTTTCAGAGAATATGTGTAACAACATCGTAAACAGTGCAGACGGCTTCGGTGCAGAGATGCTCGTTACCGCTTGTCCTCTTTGTCAGTATAACGTTACAAAGAACTCAGAAAAGGATCTTCCCGTAATTTACTTTACAGAGATTCTTGCTGAAGCTTTAGGAGTAAAAGAGGAGGTTGACGCACAATGAGTCACGGCAATAAGAATCAGGCCGCAAAGGTAAAAGAAATCAGCGGCACCAATCCTCTCAAGTGTATGAAGTGCGGCAAGTGCTCCGCTTCATGCCCCGCTTTCGATAAGATGGACATCAAGCCCCATCAGTTCGTATCCTATGTTGTAAACGAGGATGTTGAAGCTCTTGCAAAGTGCGAATCACTCTGGGTTTGCCTTTCATGCTTTGCTTGTGTTGAAAGATGTCCCCGTGATGTAAAGCCCGGTAAGATTGTTGATGCCGCAAGACAGATTGTTGTCAGAGAAAAGGGCGGCAACTACCTTTCAGCAAACGAAATTCCCGAGCTTGTGGAAGAAGATTTACCCCAGCAGCTTCTCGTAAGCGCATTCAGAAAATTCAGGAGGTGAGATAATGCACGGTATAGGCGTATTCGTCTGTCATTGCGGCAGTAACATTGCAGCAACTGTAGACGTTGAAAAGGTTGTAGAAATGGCAAAGCTCGAGCCGGGCGTTGTCCACGCAGAAGAATATCAGTATATGTGTTCAGAGGCAGGTCAGGAAAAGATCGCTACTGCTATCAGAGAAAAGAATCTCAAGGGTATCGTAGTCTGCTCCTGCTCACCCAGAATGCACGAGGCTACTTTCAGAAAGTGTGCCGAAAAAGCAGGTATCAACCCCTACATGGTTGAAATCGCAAACATCCGTGAGCAGTGCTCATGGATTCACAAGGATGTTGAAGAGGGTACTGAAAAGGCAGTTATTCTTACAAGAGCAGCTATCGCAAAGGTTAACCTCAACACCTCTCTCGTACCCGGCGAAAGCCTTGTAACAAAGAGAGCACTCGTTATCGGCGGCGGTATCGCAGGTATCCAGACTGCACTTGACATCGCTGACGCAGGCTACGAGGTAGACATCGTTGAAAAGACCCCCTCAATCGGCGGTAAGATGTCACAGCTCGACAAGACCTTCCCCACACTCGACTGCTCAGCTTGTATCCTTACACCCAAGATGGTTGATGCAGCAGCACACGAGAAGATTACTCTTTACACCTACAGTGAGGTTGAAAAGGTATCAGGCTTCGTTGGTGATTTCACAGTTGAAATCCGTAAGAAGGCAAGATACGTAAATATGGATAAGTGTACAGGCTGCGGTGTTTGTATGGAAAAGTGCCCCAGCAAGAAGGCTCCCAGCGAATTCAATGCAGGCCTCAACAACCGTACAGCTATCTACACTCCCTTCGCACAGGCTATTCCCAACGTACCCGTAATTGACCCCAATCAGTGCACAAAGCTCAAGACAGGTAAGTGCGGCGTATGTGAAAAGTTCTGCCAGGCAGGTGCTATCGATTACACCCAGCAGGATGAAATCGTAACACAGAAGTACGGTGCAATCGTTGTTGCAACAGGCTTCGATGTAATCAAGCTTGACAACTACGATGAATATGCATACAGCCAGTCAAAGGATGTTATCACTTCCCTTGAGCTTGAAAGAATTATGAACGCTGCAGGTCCCACAAAGGGTCACCTCGAGCGTATGAGCGACGGTAAGCATCCCAAGAACATCGTGTTCATTCAGTGCGTAGGCTCACGTTGCAACGACAGCAAGGGCAAGCCCTATTGCTCAAAGATCTGTTGTATGTACACTGCAAAGCACGCTATGCTTATCAGAGATAAGTACCCCGATGTAAACGTTACTGTTTTCTACATTGACGTTCGTACACCCGGTAAGAACTTCGACGAGTTCTACAGAAGAGCGGTTGAAGAGTACGGTGTAAACTACGTTAAGGGTCAGGTTGGTAAGGTTACACCCGAGCCCGACGGTTCACTTACAGTTCACGGTGTTGACCTTCTCGAAAACAAGCAGCTTAAGGTAAGCGCTGATATGGTCGTACTTGCTGCCGCTATCGAACCCAACCCCGCAGTAAGAAAGATAGCTACAATGCTTACTGCAAGTATTGATACAAACAACTTCCTTACAGAAGCTCACCCGAAGCTTCGTCCCGTTGAGTCACCCACAGCAGGTGTATTCCTCTCAGGTGTATGTCAGGGACCCAAGGATATTCCCGAAACCGTATCTCAGGCAGGTGCAGCTGCAATCAAGGTTGTAGGCCTTCTTGCCAAGGATAAGCTTCTCACCAACCCCTGTACTGCAAAGCCCGACGAGCTTCGTTGTAACGGCTGCTCCGTTTGTGCTAATGTATGTCCCTACGGTGCTATCTCATATGAGGATAAGCTTATCAATGACCACGGTGTAAGAGAAACACGCAGAGTTGCAGCTGTCAACAGTGCACTTTGTCAGGGCTGCGGTGCTTGTACCGTTGCTTGTCCCTCAGGTGTTATGGACCTTCAGGGCTTCTCAAACAGACAGATTATTGCGGAGGTGGATGCTATATGTCGATAAACAACGAAGAATTCAGACCTCAGATTGTGGCATTCTGCTGCAACTGGTGTTCATATGCAGGTGCTGACCTTGCAGGTAGCAGCAGACTTGCTTATCCCGCCGACGTAAAGATTATCCGTGTTCCTTGCTCATGCCGAGTAAACCCCATGTTTATTCTTCGTGCATTTGAAAAGGGTGCAGACGGTGTTATCATCTGCGGCTGTCATCCCGGTGACTGCCACTACAGCACAGGTAACTACTATGCAAGAAGAAGAATGACCCTTCTCTTCTCAATGCTTGACTATGTAGGCATCGAAAGAGGCAGAACCCGTGTTGAATGGGTAAGTGCTGCTGAAGGTGTTAAGTTCTCACAGACAATGAACGAATTCGTTGAAACAATCCGCGGACTCGGTAAAAACGTTAGATTGGGGGATTTAAGATGCAAGAAATAATTTCCCGCTTAGAGCAGCTCTTCGCTGAGGGCAAAATCAACCGCGTACTCGGCTGGAAGAAGGGCGATCTCGCATACAATCCCGAGGTTTCCTATTTTGAAAGTGCAGAAGCACTCAAGGATTTCGTATATGACGGCTTCTGCGGTGCAAACCTTTCAAAATATATGATTCAGGGCTCAGCTCTTGAAGGCGTAACTGCTATTCTTCTCAAGCCCTGCGATACCTACTCATTCAACCAGCTCATCAAAGAGCACAGAGTTGACAGAGAAAAGGTTTACATCATCGGTATCGGCTGTAAGGGTAAGCTCAACATTGAGACTATCAAGGCTATGGGCATCAAGGGTATTACAGGTATCAAGGGTGCTGAAATCGACTGTGCTTGTGACGAGCTTACAGTTGAAACTCTCTACGGTGACAAGAAGGTTGCATATAAAGATGCAATGCTTGAAAGATGTCACGTATGTAAGGGTAAGGAGCACATGATTTACGATGAGCTTCTTCTCGAAAGCGCAGATACACTTGACGGCGACCGCTTTGCAGGTGTTGACGCTATCGAGGCACTTTCACCCGAAGAGAAGTTCGAATTCTTCCGCAAGGAGCTTTCAAAGTGTATCAGATGTAACGCTTGCCGTAATGTCTGCCCCGCTTGCTCATGCAGAAAGTGCGTATTCGACTCAAACAAGTTCGACAGTGAACAGAAAGCAAACGTTGATCCCTTCAACGAGAGCATGTTCCACATCATCCGTGCCTTCCACGTTGCAGGTAGATGTACAGACTGCGGTGAGTGTTCAAGAGTATGTCCCCAGGGCATTCCTCTCCACCTCTTCAACAGAAAGTTCATCAAGGATATAAACGAATATTACGGTGATTTCATCGCAGGTGAAAATGCAGAGGAAAAAGGTCCTCTCACAAACTTCACTCTCGATGATATGGAAGCATCAGAAAGGAGATAAGATTATGGTAAAGATTAAAAGAGAAAATCTCGCTGAACTTTATAAGCTTATTTCCGCAGAAAAGAGTCTGTTTGTTCCCGCTAAAAAGGCAGGTCAGACAAACTACGCTCTTTACGGTGCTGACACTGAGGTTGATCTTGACACATTAAAGACAGTCAAGAGCGCAAAGGAGCTTTTCTTCCCTCAGAGTGAAACACTTTATAATGTAAAGACTGTTGACAATAAGTACACAGTAACTCAGGCTGAGCTTCAGAATGAAGAATTCGTAGTATTCGGCATCAGAGGCTGTGATCTCAAGGGCATCGAGGTTCTTGATAAGGTATTCCTTTCAGATCCCGTTGACTCCTTCTACAAAGCAAGACGTGAGAACGGCATCACAGTTGCTCTCAGCTGTAACGAGCCCGAGGAAAGCTGCTTCTGCACCGTATTCGGTGTTGATCCCGCTGATGCAAAGGGTGACATCACAGCTACTCTTTGCGGTGAGTACCTTTATATGAAGGCTAACACCGAAAAGGGCGAAAAGCTCCTTTCAGACTGCGCTTCACTCACAGAGGCTGCTGACGAAAGTGAAGTTGCTGACGAGAAGGCAAAGATTGCTGAGATTCTTAAGAAGCTTCCCTATGCAAACCTTTCACTTGAAGGCTGGGACGGCACAGTAACAGAGGAGAAGTTCAACTCACCCGTATGGGAAGAGCTTTACAAGCCCTGTCTTGCTTGCGGTACCTGTACCTTCGTTTGTCCTACATGTCAGTGCTATGACATCAAGGACTATAAGACAGCAAACGGTATTCAGAAGTACCGCTGCTGGGACTCATGTATGTACTCCGACTTTACAATGATGGCTCACGGCAACAACAGAACAAGTCAGCTTCAGCGTTTCCGTCAGAGATTTATGCATAAGCTTGTTTACTTCCCCGCAAACAACGACGGAATGTACTCCTGCGTAGGCTGCGGCAGATGTGTTGACAAGTGTCCCGCATCAGCAAACATCATTAAGGTAATCAAGGCTTTCAGCAAGGAGGTTGACTAAGAATGTGCGATTGCAATTGCCATCAGAATTATAATTTAGATACACTTGTACCTATGGTCGGCATTGTTACCGACATCCGTCAGGAAACTCCCGACGTAAAGACCTTCAGAGTTAATGCTCCCGAGGGCGGCAAGCTTTTCGAGCATAAGCCCGGTCAGTGTGCAATGGTATCAGTTCCCGGTGTTGGTGAGGCTATGTTCTCAATCACATCATCACCCACAAATAAGGAATATCAGGAATTTTCAATCAAGAAGTGCGGCGTACTTACCGACTATCTCCACGACCTTCAGGTTGGTGACGAGATTATGGTAAGAGGTCCCTACGGTAACAACTTCCCCGTTGACACAGAGCTCAAGGGCAAGAATCTTCTTTTCGTTGCCGGTGGTATCGGTCTTGCACCTCTTCGTAGTGTTATCAATTATGTACTTGACAACCGTGACGACTACGGCACAGTAGATATCGTTTACGGCTCACGTTCAGCAGATGATCTCGTTCAGCTCAAGGAAATTCAGGAAGTATGGATGAAGGCTAAGGATACTAATGTATACCTTACCATCGACAGACCTCAGGAGGGCTGGGACGGTCATGTAGGCTTCGTTCCCTCATACCTCAGCGAGCTTGAGCTTTCAACAGACAAAACCGTTCTCGTTTGCGGTCCTCCGATTATGATTAAGTTCGTACTCGGTGCTTTAACAGAAATGGGCTTCTCAAAGGAGCAGGCATATACCACTCTTGAGCTTCGTATGAAGTGCGGTGTAGGTAAGTGCGGACGTTGCAACATCGGCTCAAAGTACGTATGTAAAGACGGCCCCGTTTTCCGTTGCGACGAGGTTGATGAATTACCCAACGAATATTGATTTGAGAAAGGACTGATAATAATGAGTAATATGGTTAACGTATTTTTCTACGGTAAGAAATATGAAGTTCCCGGCGATCTTACAATCATGACCGCTATGGAATATGCAGGCTACACTCTCAAGAGAGGTTGCGGCTGCCGTCACGGCTTCTGCGGCGCTTGCGCTACAATTTACAGAATCAAGGGTGACAACACACTCAAGACCTGTCTTGCTTGTCAGAAGCAGGTTGAAGATGGTATGTATGTTGCATCAATTCCCTTCTTCCCCACAGATAAGAGAACTTATTCAATCAACGATATCAAGCCCACACAGCAGATTATGATGGAGCTTTATCCTGAAATCTACAGCTGTATCGGCTGTAATGCTTGTACAAATGCTTGTACTCAGGACCTTAACGTTATGCAGTACATCGCATACGCTCAGAGAGGCGAGCTTGAAAAGTGCGCTGAGGAATCCTTCGACTGCGTAGCTTGCGGCTGCTGCAGCGTAAGATGCCCCGCTGAGATTTCACATCCCATGGTTGGTCTTCTTGCAAGACGTCTCGTTGGTAAGTACATTGCTCCCGAAACTGCACACCTTGTTGCAAGAGTAGAAGAGATCCGTAAGGGTGCTTACGACGATATGATCGAAAAGATCATGCAGAAGCCCATCACAGAGATGAAAGAACTCTACAACACAAGAGAAATCGAGAAATAAGGAGGGAAAGTCAATGTTTACAGCAGAAATGTATGAATCAATTAAAAAGGTTGAGGCTACAAGAGAAGAAAGAATGAAGACCGAACCCCGCAGAATGACAGCTGAGGAAAAGGACGAGCTTCTCAAGACTTACCATCCTGACTACAGAGCAGCCGGCTTTGACGAAATCAAGGTTGGTCCCAATAAGGGCGAAAAGGCTCCCAAGGAGCTTGCAGAGCTTCTTCACTCAAACTCAATCCTTCTTACAGAGAAGGTTGACCTTTCAAAGATCGATTACGACTGTGATGTACTTGTTATCGGTGCAGGCGGTGCAGGTTGTTCCGCAGCTATCGAAGCTAACGAAGCAGGTGCAGATGTTGTTATCGTAACAAAGCTTCGTATCGGTGATGCAAACACAATGATGGCAGAAGGCGGTATCCAGGCAGCTGATAAGGAAAATGACTCTCCTGTTCAGCACTACCTTGACGCTTTCGGCGGCGGACACTTCGCAGCAAGACCTGAGCTTCTCAGAAGACTTGTTATGGAAGCTCCCGACGCTATCAAGTGGCTTAACGACCTCGGCGTTATGTTCGATAAGGACGAGGACGGCAGAATGGTTACAACACATGGCGGCGGTACCTCAAGAAAGAGAATGCACGCTTGTAAGGACTATTCAGGTGCAGAAATCATGAGAAACCTTCGTGATGAGGTTCTCAACAGAAAGATTCCCGTTGTTGAATTCACATCAGCAGTTGAGCTTATCAAGGATGATAAGGGTCAGGTTGCAGGTGCTGTTCTTCTTAATATGGAAACAGGCGACTACCTTGTTGCAAAGGCAAAGACAGTTGTTATCGCTACAGGCGGTGCAGGTCGTCTTCACTATCAGAACTTCCCCACATCAAACCACTACGGTGCTACTGCTGACGGTCTTGTACTCGGCTACAGAATCGGTGCTCCTCTTCTTTATCAGGACACAATCCAGTACCACCCCACAGGTGTTGCATACCCCTCACAGATTTTCGGTGCTCTCGTAACTGAAAAGGTACGTTCACTCGGTGCTATGCTTGTTAACAAGGACGGTGAGGCATACGCTCATCCTCTTGAAACAAGAGACGTTTCAGCATCAGCTATCATCCGTGAATGTGCAAATGGTAAGGGCGTTGATACTCCTCTCGGCAGCGGTGTATGGCTTGACACTCCGATGATCGAAATCCTCGGCGGTGAAGGCACAATCGAAAAGAGAATCCCCGCTATGTTCCGTATGTACCTCAACTACGGTATCGATATGAGAAAGGAACCCATCCTTGTTTATCCCACACTTCACTATCAGAACGGCGGTCTTGAGATCGGTGGCGAAGGCTTTACAAAGGCTGTTCCCAACCTTCTTGTTGCCGGTGAAGCAGTAGGCGGTATCCACGGCAGAAACAGACTTATGGGTAACTCACTTCTTGACATTATCGTATTCGGCAGAAACGCAGGTAAGGCTGCAGCTGCAAAGTGTAAGGATGTTGTTATCGGCGAAATGAACATTGACCACGTTGAAGCTTATGCTAAGGAACTCGAAGCAGCAGGTCTCAACACAGGCAAGACTTCACCCTTACTTCTTCCCAAGTATGCAAGACACGAGAGATAAGGAGATATAGAAATGCGCGAAATTAATGTTCAGACAATTACAGATGTAGTTGAAAAGCTCTGCATCGAAGCTAACTGCCACCTTCCCGGTGACGTTAAGTGTGCAATCAAGAACTGCCGTGCTTGTGAAGACGGCAAGATTGCTCAGGGTATCCTTGATGATATCATCGAAAACTTTGAAATCGCCGACAACGAAAACGTACCCATCTGCCAGGATACAGGTATGGCTTGTGTATTCCTTGAAATCGGTCAGGATGTACACCTTGTTGGCGGAAGTCTGTCAGAGGCTGTTGACGAAGGCGTAAGAAGAGGCTACACAAACGGCTATCTTCGTAAGAGCGTTGTTGGTGACCCCGTAAGACGCGGTAACACAGGCGACAACACTCCCGCAATGCTTTACACAGAAATCGTACCCGGTGATCAGATTAAGGTTACAATCGGCCCCAAGGGCTTCGGCAGTGAGAATATGAGCCAGATCCGTATGTTCAAGCCCTCAGCAGGTCTTCAGGGCATCAAGGATTTCATCATCGAAGCAGTTGAAACTGCAGGTCCCAACCCCTGTCCTCCCATCGTTGTTGGTGTAGGTATTGGCGGTACATTTGATAAGGCAGCTCTTCTTGCAAAGAAGGCTCTTATGAGACCCATCGATTCAGAGCATCCCGATCCCTTCTATGCAGACCTTGAAAAGGAAATGCTTGAGAAGATCAACGAGCTCGGCATCGGTCCTCAGGGCTTCGGCGGTAAGACAACAGCAATCGGTCTTAACATCGAAACTCTTCCCACTCACATCGCAGGTATGCCTTGTGCAATCAACATCAACTGCCACGTAACACGTCATAAGTCGGAGGTAATCTAAAATGGAAAAGAGAATTACATTACCCCTTACAGAAGAAATTGCAAAGGACCTCAAAGCAGGTGACAGAGTACTCCTTACAGGTATCATCTACACCTCAAGAGACGCAGGTCATAAGAGAATGTGCGAAGCTCTTGCAGCAGGCGAACAGCTTCCCATCGATCCTATGAATGCAACAATTTACTACGTTGGCCCCACACCCGCTAAGCCCGGTACAGTTATCGGTTCAGCAGGCCCCACAACAAGCGGTCGTATGGACGCTTATGCTCCCACAATGATGAGCGTAGGTGCAAGAGGTATGATCGGTAAGGGCGCAAGACTTCCTGAGGTTGTTGAAGCAATGAAGAAGTATACAGGCGTGTACTTTGGTGCTATCGGCGGCGCAGGCGCACTTCTTGCAAAGTGTATCAAGAGTGCAAAGCTCATCGCTTACGAGGATCTCGGTGCAGAAGCTCTCCGTGAGCTTTATGTTGAGGATATGCCTCTTATGGTTATCATCGACTCAGAGGGTAACAACCTTTACGAGCTCGGCAGAGAAGAATATCTCGCTTCAAAGAAATAAGAAAAGTTCTTTGGTTACTTTCTTCCAAGAAAGTAACGCCCGACCGGCGAGGTCGTAAAAAGACAAATAGAAGTACCCGACTAATCCCGGGTACTTTTTTCTTACGTTTTTCTTAAGATTCTTCCTCTGATATTGTAATTTTCTTTTTTCAATGCTAAACTCTTTACAGATAAATCAGAAAGGAGAAGCAGTATGCAAAAGGCTATAAAAATATCGTTAATAACCGCAGGCTCACTTTTTATAGCAAACGGAGCACTTCTGACGGTTATTGCAAATCTTAATATAGGAATCCTGCCCGTTGTGGCACTCGGTGTTATGCTTTTGTGCTACGGCATCTTTTTCGAAAAGCTGA
>JAFZFT010000051.1 GCA_017555765.1 Clostridia bacterium
ATGGACGAAAAAATCATTATCCCCGGTGCAGAAAATGCGGCACCTGAAAAGAAAAAGAAAATACTCTCCTGCATTCAGCCCTCAGGTATTCCCACACTCGGAAACTACCTCGGTGCTCTTAAAAACTGGAAGCTTCTTTCTGACGAATTCGACTCAGCCTTCGCTGTTGCCGACCTTCACGCTATTACAGTACGTCAGGACCCGAAGATGCTCCGTAAGCAGATTATGGAGGTTTTTGCACTTCTTCTTGCAATCGGTCTTGACCCCGAAAAGAATATCGTATTCATTCAGAGCCATGTACCCGCTCACTCTCAGCTCGCATGGATTCTCAACTGCTATACACAGTTTGGTGAAATGAGCAGAATGACTCAGTTCAAGGATAAGAGCCAATCCCACGCTGACAATGTAAACGTAGGCCTTTTCTCCTATCCCGTACTTATGGCTGCTGACATTCTCCTTTATCAGGCTGACCTCGTACCCGTTGGTGCAGACCAGAAACAGCATCTTGAAATTGCAAGAGATATTGCTAACCGCTTCAATGGTATTTACGGCAAGACCTTCACAGTACCCGACCCCTATATCGGTAAGCAGGGTGCAAGAGTTATGTCTCTTCAGGATCCCACCAAGAAGATGAGTAAGTCCGATCCTAATCCCAAGAGCTTTGTATCTGTTTTCGACACACCCGAAACAATTATGAAGAAAATCAAGAGCGCAGTTACAGACTCCGAGGGCGGAGTTTACTACGGTGAGGGCAAGGACGGCGTAAACAATCTTATGGGTATTTACTCCTGCTGCACAGGTCTTGATTATGACGCTATCACAAAGGAATTCGAGGGCAGAGGCTACGGCGACTTCAAGACTGCCGTTGCTGAGGCTGTTATTGAGGAGCTTCGTCCCGTAAGAGAGCGCTATGACCTTCTTATGAAGGATCAGGCATACCTTCTTGAAACTGTAGCAAAGGGCGCAGAAACTGCACAGAGAATTGCAAACCGTACCCTTGAAAAGACAATGAAAAAATGCGGCTTTGTATTGCCGAGATAAAAAATCCGCCTTCGGGCGGATTTTTTTAATGCAGAATGGCGAAAAACAGCTCAATAATATAAAAGTTATCCCCGCTAAATAAACAATAGCAAATATTGAGCAAAAAAAATAAAGGCATCTGTTTCAGATTCCCTTACATACATATTATTAAAAATCAGCCTCATGGGGCGGGTAGAAGTCAGCCTTAACCGCTATGTCGGTCGCAATTTTGCATTCTGCATTCTGCATTTTGCATTAAAAAAGAAATAACCCCCGGACCGATGTTTCTTCACACATCTTTTTCTGGTCGGGGGGTTATTTCTGTTCACTCTTAGTATCTAACATCATTTTTAATCCTCTCTTTCTACAGATTCCTTGTTGTCAGCTCTTTTCTTAAAGGTTCCTGGTTAATTTTTATATTAAAAGTTTTTTGGTTCCGGTACTTTTTCACCTCGTTTTTGTATTAACCTTTTTTAAAAGAGCTTTTGGTTTTTACCTGTACATTGGTATCACCTTTTCCTTTCTGTGTCTATAATATAACACAGAAAAACAGGAATTGCAATATGTAATTTTATACAAAGTTAACTTAAGTTTTTAACATAAAAAGTAGAATTTATTTATTTTTACTAAAAAGCATTGACTTTACAATCAAGATTTGATACTATGGGTATGTTGGGCGTCTTGTACGCTCTTTTATTTTTATGCGAATATTTTTCTATTGAAAAAAGGCGGCTTTTCTGCTAAAATAAAGCAAAGGATTTAAAAAGCAAGGGAGATATAAAAATGGATTATACCGTAAGGGAAAATGATATAATTCTTGAAGGCTTTGACTGTCTTGATTTAAGAAATACTCTTCTTTGCGGACAGGCATTCCGCTGGAAGGAAGCAGATGAAGGGACCTTCACGGGAACTGTAAAGAGTCATACTCTGTGTCTTGTAGAGAAGGACAATGAAATAATCTTCAGAAATACCTCAGAAAAGCTTTTTAAAGAGCTGTGGGTACCCTATTTTGACCTTGAAAGAGATTACAGAGCGATCACCGACAGCTTTCGCAGTGATAAGTATATCTCCGCCGCTCTCGACGAGTTTTACGGTATAAGAATTCTTCATCAGGAGCCCTGGGAGGCACTCTGCTCCTTCATTATTTCTCAGAATAATAATATTCCTCGCATATGCGGTATTATTGAGCGTCTTTGTGAAAGCTTCGGTACCGCTACAGAGGGCGGAGACTTCAGCTTCCCCGATGCAGACAGGATGAGCCGTCTTACCGAGGCTGACCTTTCCGTACTGCGGGCGGGCTTTCGCAATAAATATCTGCTTGATGCCGCACAGAAGGTTGCATCAGGAGAAATATCCCTTGATAATATATACGAAATGCCCATCGAGGATGCCCGTACCGAGCTTATGAAAATAAAGGGTGTTGGTCCAAAGGTTGCCGAGTGTACTCTTCTTTACGGCTTCGGCAGACTCGATGCCTTCCCCGTTGATGTATGGGTAAAAAGAATTATGGCTGAAATGTATTCCGACGGACTTCCCGAATGTACAAAAAATTACGAGGGTATAGCTCAGCAATACCTTTTCCATTGGAGAAGAAACAGCAAAAATTTCAAAGGTGAATGATATGACAAAAAAACAAAGAGCGCTCCTTTGTGTGGAGGCTCTCGAAAAAGAATATACCGATGCACTCTGCTCTCTTGAGGCATCGAATCCCCTTGAGCTTCTTATTGCTACAAGGCTTTCAGCTCAGTGCACCGATGCGAGAGTAAATCTTGTAACACCCGCACTTTTCAGTAAATATCCCACTCTTGAGGACTACTGTAATGCAGAAATCAGCGACATCGAGGAAATTATACATTCCTGCGGATTTTACAGAGCCAAGGCTAAGGATATCAAGGAAATGGCAATAAAAATAAGAGACGATTTTGACGGTCAGGTTCCCGACAGTATCGAAAAGCTCACCTCTCTTCCCGGTGTAGGAAGAAAAACCGCAAACCTCATTATGGGCGATGTATATAAGCAGCCTGCAGTTGTTGCCGATACTCACCTTATAAGAATTACAAACCTTCTTGGACTTACCGATTCAAAGGACCCATTCAAGGTTGAAATGCAGCTTAAAAAGCTTCTCCCACCGGAAAAAAGCAACGATTTCTGCCACAGAATTGTACTCCACGGAAGAGCAGTCTGTGTGGCAAGAAGACCCGATTGCGAAAGGTGCTGTATGGGTGAATTCTGCAAGAGTAAAAAGGAACAAAAATAAAGAAATTTTCAGAAACTGATATCATCCGCTGATGGTATCAGTTTTTCTTCTTTTCACAGAAGGTATAAATAAGTGTAAATATATCTATTTTTCACAAAAAACACCCTAAAATGCCTTTATACCTTTTTCGTACTTTGAACACTAAATTTAAAAAACACTTGAAAAAGCCGATATTCTATGTTAGAATACAAGGTGAAGTATTATGTATTATTGTTTTTTATATATTTTATTTATATATTATA
>JAFZFT010000052.1 GCA_017555765.1 Clostridia bacterium
GTCTTTCTGTCCGCTTCGCTCATATCGTCATAAACACATTCGTAAGCACGGCTTTTTCCCGAATGATAAATTGAAACAGTTCCGTTTTGCATATAACTTTTATAGCCTTCAAAAAGATTGCCGAGAAACAGCTTCAGACCTCCGCCGTCCATACACATATGATTGAAAATAAAACAAAGTCTGCTTTTGCCCTCACAGAAGAAAAGACCGATTTTTATCTGAACATTACTCTCTGTGGGAATGCCCTGAAGAAGAAAAACATCTGCAGAACGTTCCGGATTCATTGTTTCACGAACCGAGAATATATCGTCAATATGATAATCCGAAACTTTCCAATAGGGGTTTATGTGATTGTCAATGAACTTTGAATGAAAAACGGGTGCCGATTCAACGAGGCAGAGAAGAACTGTTTTCAGAACTCTGATATTCGGAATAAAATCATATTCGATCTCAAAACGTGCAATTCTGTCCATCCATCTGCGGCACATATAATTGACTTTGTCGTATAACTCCGCAGGAAGTTTTTTGGGAATCGGCTTTTCGTTTTTTATTATATCATTGATAATCTTTTTGTCGGAAAGTCCTCTTGAAACAAGTTCTTCTGCTCTGCCGACAGACTTTGTGTTTTCTGAAATCATAATTACTCCTCGATTATGCGTGAGAAGAAAAATTCCTTCTTTTTTTCTGTATCAATGGATTTGACGGGCTTTATCTGGTTAAGATTTGCACCGCCGTCCGCAAGCATCTGACGGTATTCGTCATAGCTGCCTTTTTTCAGCAATTTAACCTCACAATGGCCTAGAGCTCCACTTGCAATCATGGGAGCAACGGAAACATTGCCGTTGCAGAGCGCTTTTTCAAACACTTGGGCAAGATGCTTTTCTTCATCCTTGCTGTGTTCACCTGATGTTTCAATAAGCAGAACATAGTGTCCTGGTGAGGTTGAACGGTCTGCATAAATACTATATCCGATTAAAAGCTCGTCGATTTCATTTGCAAAATTATCAACTATTTCATCCAGAGCCATCTGATTGATTTTTTCACCGCTGATATTTGCAATCTGATTGAGTCTGTAACAGAATGTTATCTTGGGAGAACCGTAATAATATCCTGTAACTTTAACAACATCTTCAATGCGGTAACGGTAAAAACCGCTTGTGTTTGTGAGAATAAGCTCGTATTCCTTTCCCACTTCAAGCTCACCGATTTTCAGCGGTTTTGTACCTTCGGGAGCGTCAAGAGGGAGAAATTCGAAAAATGCGTTCTGCGGAAGGATGACATATTCAAAAGAATTGAATTCAATCGGAACCGCCATCAGAGATTCCGTTGCGGCATAGCCGAGATAGTGCATAGCAATTTCATCGCCTAAATAACGGCGAAGCTTTTTTGCATAAAGCGAAAGCGAACCTGTGCCTATGCCGAACATCCACTCGCAATTTGGCCATATTCTGGGAACGATGGGAGAAACATCAAAACCTTTTCTGAATTCCACACGCAGTTCTTCTGCTCTTTTGGGATCGGGTTTCAGTTTTTTGAGAAGCTTCTTCCTTGTTTCATCGGGCATTTTTACGCTGCTGTCAATCGTTCCTTTTTCAATATCATCACAGAGCATTTCCCAATTATTTTCAAGGTAGAAAAACATTGATTCAAGAGTTGTTATGAATATTGTGGTTAGATAACTGACACTTTTATCAGGCAATGCAAAACGGAGCTTTGCATAGTGCATATCCATATCAACGGGTTCGTTATGATACATAACCTCTGCAGGTGTTGTATTGAAAATGGGAATAAAAGGTCTGAGATTGAGCAGAGGAATTGAAGAAATACAGCTTACTCTTTTGCCACCGGGAAGCTTTCTGCTGCCGATTTCTGCGGTATTCATTCCTCTCTGAGGCGGAATAAGTCTGCCCTGACCCTTGAAATACTTAAAAGCACAGCCAACGGGTGCGCTGAATCCGAAACACTGGCAAACCCACTCTGCACGCCCTGAAAGCGGAACAAGCTTTGACCTTCCCGTACTTCCCGATGATTCGGTAAATCTTCGGATAAGACGGTTGGTGATAAGACCTTTTTCGCCGTTTGCCATACGCCACACATATTCTTCATAATCGGCATAGGTTGAAAGCGGAACAATGCTCTGATAATCATCAACACTCTTTACTTTGCCGAAGTTATTTGCCTTGCCGTAAACACAGCTTTTATTGTCTTTCATAAGACTGAGTAACAGCTTTTCCTGAGTTTTGTCGGCTCTTTTGCAGTAATATTTAAGCTTTGCAAGTTCGGCAAGTCCGAGCGATGCCGAAAAAAGAGTCGGTATCTGCTTTACTGTAAACTTAGCCATTTTTATGCTCCTCAAGATAGTCGGCAAGTTTGCCGATGGTATCACAATCTCTGAAAACTTCGGCATTGAGCTTCACTCCGAATTCAGCATGAATTTCTTCTGCAAGGCAAACAAGGTCAAAAGATGAAAGTCCGAGACCGCCTTTGATGTTCGTATTTGCTGTTATTTCATCATCGGGTTCAACATAGTTAAGAATAAGTTCGATTAATTTTTCCATTTTATTTCACCTCAGAGTGGCGGGAGTAATCCGAACTGTGTTTTTTATCGGATGATTTCCGCCTTTTTTTCGTTAAAATACTCGCAAATCCGTCAAGGATTTGCTGCGTTTTGTGCCTTGAAAAGCCAAAAATCCTCACGATAAAAAATCTTCGACCTGAAAGTGAAAGATTTTTAAATGATTTTTGGCAATTGAGGGAGCAGGAAGGCTGACGCCTTTCAATCCCGAAATGCCGAAAAGCGTTGAAAAGATTCGCTTTCAGGCATAGTTCAGATTGCTCCCGTCACTCTATCTTCCTTAATATTTGCAAGAATTTCTGAAACCTTCACATCGGGATTTTCAATACCCATAAGCAGAGTATCGTGGATTTTGTCATAAAAATGATGAA
>JAFZFT010000053.1 GCA_017555765.1 Clostridia bacterium
AGGTTAAGGTAACAATCAGGTGTAGTAAGGAGGTACATTACAATCGGTCGCTGTGGACATCGACCGCTACGGAGTGTATTTTTATATTTAGTCGAGCGGCGAGAGAAAGCGGGATAGACCTCCGGTCACCCAAATCGCCGGACACACCCCCACCGTCACACCGTCACGCAAAGCGGGTACGAAAATAACAAACAACAAAGAGCAATCCATTTGCATCGGATTGCTCTTTCTATATATACAATAATATATATGCTTTTTATTGCGCTCGCCGCGCAGGCATTCTTTTCTTGTAAGAAAAGAATCAAAAGAACTTTTCTTATTTCAATTCAAATGTGTAGGTCATACCTTCAAGATTTTCACCTGCACAGAAATCCCTAGCAGTAAACACCACACAATCATCATAAACCTCAATATATGCGCCAAGTCCCGACTGAAGGAATGCACCGTAGTCATTCTCTCTGCCGTATGCAGGAAGATTTATCGAATACACACCCTTCTCCTCGTTGAGCACCTCAAGGCTATTCTCATAAATACCGTCGTGGAGATGACCGTTAAGGTAGAATACATTCTCGTACTTTGTAAGCACATCAAGTACATCGGCGGAATCTTCACCTAAATCGCCGTTTTCCCACACCTCAGGAAGGCCGTGAGTATTGCTGAGTGACTGATGGCATATTACAAATACGGGCTTTCCGTCTTTCGTACCTCTCGCAAGCTCACTATCAAGGAAAGCGAGCTGTTCATCGGAAATAACTGCCTTCTCAAGCTGCCACTTATCCGAGCCGAGTACAACAAAAGTATAACCCTCAACATCGTATGAATAATAAGGCTTATCAATCTCAATTCCGAGATATTCCTCAGCCTTGCCCATAATCATTTCAGTCTGCTTTGCGTAAGCAAGTCTTATATCATGATTACCTGAAGCAAGAAGTATCGCCCTGTCAGCAAACACACTCGCATCAAGCTTCTCCCAAAGCACCTCATAAGAATAAGGATCGCCGAACTCTGAAAGGTCGCCCGCAATAACAAGAGCGTCGAATTCATCCTTAGCATTGGCCATATCCTGAAGGCCGCTTTCAAGGTAGAAGTTATTTATCTTCGTATCTCTTACGTGAGTATCCGCAAGGGCAACAAATGACATTCTGCATTCCTCTGCATCCTGAAACTCAACAGGAGTCTCCGTTGACGGCCCGCTTATAAGCCCGAAGCCAAGACACAGAGTCAGTACGATTTCCATCACACCGCGGAAAATATCCACAGCATTTCCTACGATTACACCAATACTTTCAAACATATTTCTCTCTCCTTTAAAGTATTATTCTCCTTACCCTCATAATAATCTCAAGCAAAAACAAAATCAAGTACAATTTGTAAACAACTGCAGAAAAATATCAACAAAAAAAGAAAAGGCAGAAATATCTGCCTTTTACATTTTTCACTTAAGCAACAACTACTGTATCAAAGGGGCACTCGAAATCGAATGCTACTGATAAGTTGTGGATAATAGCGTGAAGTGCATTGTAATAGAACTGAGCGAAATCAACAACATCTTCAAAGAGTGTTGAGTAATCCTCGTTCACGATATTATCGTAAATGCCTGTAGCACTGCTGATAACATCCTGTACTTCATCCTTTGCACCGGTGATTGCACCGCTGATGCTGTCAACTGTATCTCTTACCTCATCCATATCAGGAGCTGCAGCACTTGCTGAAACTGCGCAGAATGAGAAAGTCATGATAACAGCGATAACAACTGCTAAGATTTTTTTCATTGTAAAAACCTCCTTTTTATTACATTTTGCGTTAGCATGTCTATTCTATTGCTTTGTTAACAAAATGTCAATAGTTACAGAGAATAATACCGCAATTTTTTAATCCGAAAACAAAAGCTGCCGCACCGTTGTGCAGCAGCTTTATAATCAGTTGATTTTGCCGTAAAGAGAAACCTTTGCAGCACCGGCATCTGTTCTGGGTGCTCTTGCGGGAGCATCAACAGTCTGTGAACGACCGTTTCCTCTGCCGCCTCTCTGATTACGGTTGCCGTAGCCGCCCTTGCCGCCTCTGCGGTTGTTGTATCCGCCCTTTGAGGGATGTGTGGGCTTTGTACCTTCAGCGAGAGTGATAACAACTCTTCTGCCGGCATCTGCACCGACTGAATGTGATGTTACACCTTCAATTTCCTGAATGGTTGTATGGATGATACGGCGTTCATAGGGATTCATAGGCTCGAAGGTTACGTTTCTTCCGTACTTGAGAACCTTGTCAGCATTCTTCTTAGCAAGCTCTCTGAGAGTATTCTTTCTCTTCTCACGGTAGTTGCCTACGTTAACAGAGATTCTTGAATATTCGTCAGCGGTCTTGTACTTGTTTGCAACAAGTCTTGTAAGGTACTGAATAGCATCGAGATTTTCACCGCGTCTGCCGATTACAATACCGTAATCCTCGCCGCAGTCAAGCTCGATAATTACTTCATTGTCCTTTGTACGGTAAGCCTCTGTCTCTACCTGAGCAACGCCCATACCTGTAACTACCTTCTTAAGGTAATCGGCTGCCGCGGTAAGACTCTTACTGTCAGCTATGCTGATTTTAACATCCTCTTCTGCCTTAACCTCGGGAGCTGAAGCAGCCTCTTCCTTCTTTGCCTCAACCTTAGCGGGAGCCTTAACAGCTTCCTTCTTCTCAGCTTTAGCGGGAGCGGGCTTCTTTTCCTTAGGTGCGGGAGCATCGGGAGTTTCGTAATATGCTCTTGCTTTTGCAGGTGAACCGCCGAAAAGACCTAAAACCTTCTTTGTGGGCATTGCAAGAATTTCAGTTCTTACGTCAGCCGACTCAGGAGCGTTAAGTGCCTTTCGGGCATTTTCCTGTGCTTCTTCGATGGTTGCACCTGTACCTGTAGCTTCGTGTATCATTTTTTCACCACCGTTATTCTGGTTTATTTAATTTAAGTAGTATACGCTTTATTCTGCTCTGTCAGACTTGCCTGCAATCGCCTTCTTATTCTTTTCGAATGAGCGACGGTAGATGGTTTCTTCAACCATATCTCTTGCGATAGTCTTTCTGGGAGCGTAGATGTTGCCGAGGACGAGTGTCTGTACGAATGCGATAACACCGGAAAGAATCCAGTACATACCCATACCTACAGGCAGAGACCATGCGATCCATGCTGAGAAAAGGGGCATTGAGAACATCATACAACCCATCATCTGCTGATTTTCCATATTGGGGTTAGCCTTTTTCTGTCTTCTCTGTGAGAGAACACTGGTAAGGAGCTGTGAAAGACCTGCAATTACGGGTACTGCGATAACAAGAAGACCCGCAAGGCTGAAATCCTTAGCTGCGAAAACATCCTTGGGTATAAGAACGAGGTCTATTCCGAAAATCTTGAAGTTAAAGTTCTGAATCTGCTCGATAACTTCTGCGGGTACACCCTCGAACTCGGTTACGCCTGCTGCGAGCTGGTTCTTGATATAGGTAAGAGCTTCAAACTGATTGTAGCCTGCCTTGCTGCCGGTCAGAGGATCAATACCTGTTGCCGCACTTATGGTTGCAAGGGTTTCCTTTGAAAGGTTAAGAACGTAGCTGAGAGGCTCACGGATAACACCGTAAAGACCGAAAAGGATGGGCATCTGAACAAGAAGAGGAAGACATCCGCCACCCATGGGTGATGTACCCTCGCGCTGATAGAGAGCGCTTGTTTCCTGCTGGATTTTCTGCTGTCTTTCCTGAGGATTGTAATCCTGATACTTTTCTCTGATTCTTCTGAGCTTGGGCTGAAGACGCATTGTCTTAGCTGAAGCCTTCTGCTGCTTGATTGTTGAAGGAAGCAGAATGAGACGTGTGAAGAGTGTGAAAAGAAGGAGTGCCAATCCGTAGTGCTTCACGATATCAAAAAAGATTCTGAATATGAAGCCGAAAATCTGGTATAAAAATTCCATATTGAGTTATCCTCCGTAAAATTATTCCCTAAAAATAAAAGAACCTCATTTTTTCTTTTCCTTCTTAGGCGGTACGGGATCGTAGCCACCGGGGAAAAGCTGGTTACAACGGAGCAGTCTGAAGAGTGCAAGAAAAAAGCCCTTGAAGGCTCCGTGCACCTCAATTGCCTCTATAGCATAACAGGAGCAAGTGGGATAATATCTGCACATTGGCGGAAGCAAGGGCGAAATACGCTTACGGTAAAATCTTATAACGGCGAGCATTATCTTTTTCATTTTATAACACCGACCTGACCGAGACACTCAATAAGTGCCTTTTCTACATGAGTAGCTTTAAGATATTTCGTTTTTGTTCTTGCCACCAGTACGAAATCGTAGGTTCCCTCAAGCTCGTATCTGCTCATAACCGACTGAAAAGCGGCTCTGATAATTCTACGGGAGCGATTGCGTTCAACTGCGTTGCCGATCTTTTTGCTTACAGTAATTCCGACACGACAAATTCCCACACGGTTTTTCATTGAATAAACAACCAGTGCAGGCTTAGCGCAGGACTTCCCTCTGTGATAAACACGACGGAAATCACTATTAACATTTAAGGAAATATACTTCTGCAAAAAATCAATCCCAACACATCGAACTGATTGCGGCCTGTTGCCGCAGACTTAGTCAGCAGTTCTCTTAGTATGTGAGCTGCTTTCTGCCCTTTGCACGACGACGTGCAAGAACCTTACGACCGTTTGCTGTTGACATTCTCTTGCGGAAACCGTGTTCCATCTTTCTGTGGCGCTTCTTGGGCTGATAAGTTCTTTTCATTGCGTTTTACCTCCTTTATTGTTGTAATGATTTAATATAAAACGGGATATATTGCAGGAGTAAAAAGTAGTGAACGCAATATTCCGACGCTTTTAAACCAAACAAGACATAACTTGCAAGTTAACATTATATATCAGTTAACCCCATTTTGTCAATGATTTTTTAGTTTTTTAACATCTTTTACTGTGACACTCACGGTGTTGTGTATGAGTTTTCCACATCCCACAACCGATAGTGTGCAAAAAAAGAAAGACCGTCGCACAAAAGCAACAGCCTCTCTCTTTTTATGTTAAATTTCAAATTACTTTATCCGTTTCTTTACACCGTACTTTGCAATACCGCCGACGAAATACTCTCTGCGGAAAACATATTGTACAGCTTCCCTTCACCGTCAACCATTGTAACAGGTATATCCGGAAGCATAAGATGAATTGCAGAAACAAAGCTGTTACTGTTTTCACCCGGAAAGCCCGCAACGATGGTAAGCGGCCTTCTTCTGGCAATATGTGCCGCAACCGTAAGCGTAGGGTCGTTGCTGAAATAAACTGCCGCTTCACCGCCATAATTCTTAGCTGTACGGTATATACCCTCAAGTGCCTCACAGTCGATTGGCCTTTCACTGTCTGCGATGGGAAGTACCGAAACCACCTCAAGAGCGGCCTTGCTTTTCTCTGCGATGCTCTTTCCTGCCTTCACCAGATTTTCCGATGATTTCTGGGCGGTTACGCAGACAAGGACAGTCCTTCTGTTATTCATTTTTAACTTATACACCTCCTTTTCTGTTTCCATTATATATATGCAAGCTAAAAAGAAGTTTAGAATAGGAATCAGTTTTATACGCATTTTCACTTTTTTGTACCTTGCCATGAATCTATTCTGCAAAAAGCGGCAAAATATTGAAGATTATAAAAAAACTACTTGCAATATTCTTTCTTTTTAAGTATTATATACAATGGTGGAAAATTTAAGAATATTTTCCGATTTTCACAGAAAAAAATGATCAAAATACATTATGGGGTGATAATTTGAAAGTACAATTTACAGAAACTATCCTTCGTGACGCCAATCAGTCCCTTATCGCTACAAGAATGGGCTTCGAGGAATTCGAGCCTATCCTCAAGGAGCTTGATAAGGCCGGCTTCTACTCACTTGAGTGCTGGGGCGGCGCAACCTTTGACTCCTGCCTTCGTTATCTGAGTGAAGATCCTTGGGAAAGACTTCGCAAAATCCGCAAGGCTTGTCCCAACACAAAGCTTCAGATGCTTCTCAGAGGTCAGAATCTTTTAGGCTATAAGCATTACCCCGACGATGTTGTCCGCGCCTTCATCAGAAAGAGCGTAGAAAACGGCATCGACATTATCCGTATCTTCGACGCTCTCAACGACCTTCGCAACATCGAGGTTGCCGTTGACGAAACTCTCAAGTGCGGCGCACATCCTTCAGGTACAATCTGCTACACAATCTCTCCCGTACATTCCCTTGAAAAGTATGTTGAGCTTTCAAAGGAAATGGAAAAGATGGGCGTTATGTCAATCTGCATCAAGGATATGGCAGGTATCATGGGTCCCCAGGAGGCTTATGACCTTGTAAAGGCTATCAAGGCCGCTGTCAAGCTTCCCGTTATCGTACACACCCACTCAACAACAGGCCTCGGCTCACTCACTCTTCAGAAGGCAGTTGAAGCAGGTGCAGATGTTATCGATACAGCTATCTCATGCTTCTCAGGCGGCACATCACAGCCCCCGACAGAAACTCTTGCTTACTCCTTCAAGCAGCAGGGCTATGAGGTTGACCTTGATATGGATATCCTCAAGAAGGTTAACGATTTCTTCAAGCCCGTACGCGCAAAGGCACTTGAAAGCGGTCTTCTCAATCCCGTTGTTCTTGCAACAGATACCGACGCTCTTTCCTATCAGGTTCCCGGCGGTATGCTTTCAAACCTTGTTGCACAGCTCACCGCCGCAGGTAAGCTCGACAAGTTTGAGGAGGTGCTTCTTGAAGTGCCCAGAGTACGTGAGGATTTAGGCTATCCTCCCCTTGTTACTCCCTTAAGCCAGATGGTAGGTGTTCAGGCTACACAGAATGTTCTTGCAGGCGAGCGCTATAAGAACGTTTCAAAGGAAATCAAAAACTATTTCTTCGGCTTCTACGGCAAGGCTCCCGGCGAGGTAAATGCAGAGCTTGCAAAGAAGATTCTCGGCGACGAAACTCCCGTAACCTGCCGCTTTGCTGATACTCTTGAGCCTTATATGGAAAAGGCAAAGGCTGAAATCGGCGACAAGGCAAAGAGCGAAGAGGATGTTCTTTCATACATTGCTTTCCCTCAGTATGCAGAAGCTTATTTCGACAAGCGTGACGAAAAGGCAAGAAACACCTTCAAGTACACCATTAGAGAAGTATAAGGAGGTACGGCATGAACTATTTATTCAATCTACTGTCGGTTGCCGTAATCGGCGGAGCAGACGGACCCACAACGGTCGCTGTATCAGGAAATATCCCCTGGCCCGCTATAACAGTTTCAGCTTTTGCAGTACTTTTCATCGCATATGTTTATATTATGAAAGCGATAAATGCCGGAAAGCCCGTTAAGGAAGCCCACGCCGCACAGACCGTTGCAGCACCCGCAGCAGCACCCGCTTATACAGGTCCCGAGCTTACAGGCGTGAGCGAAACAGAGGCAGCAGTTATTATGGCTGTTGTTTCTCACAAAACCGGTATTCCCCTTAACAGACTCAGATTCGATTCAATAAAACTTACGGAGGATAAATAATTATGAAATACGTAGTTAACTTAAACGGTAAAAATTATGAGGTTGAGGTTACAGAGCAGGAAGCAGTTGTAACCAACGTAACAACCGCAGCAGCTCCCGCTCCCGTTGCAGCTCCTGCCCCCGTTGCAGCTCCCACTCCTGCAGCAGCTCCCGCAGCTCAGGCAGTTTCAGCCGAGGGTACAACAATTCCCTCACCTATGCCCGGTTCAATTCTCAGCGTAGCAGTAACTGTCGGTCAGACAGTAAAGTCAGGCGAGGTACTTATGGTTCTCGAGGCTATGAAAATGGAAAACGATATCGTTGCTCCCTGCGACGGCACGGTAAAGCAGATTCTCGTTTCAAAGGGTTCAACCGTAAACACCGATGACGTGCTTATCGTTATCTGATAACGGAGGTAAAACAATGCTCGATTTGCTCTCAAACTTTGCAACCCTTGAATTCAAACAGGTTGCTATGTGGATAATCGGCGCCCTGCTCATCTATCTTGCGATCAAAAAAGAGATGGAGCCCTCACTTCTTCTCCCCATGGGCTTCGGCGCAATACTTATAAACCTTCCCAATTCGGGTGCACAGCATATCATAGACGTTATGTTCCGCGTGGGTATCGATAATGAGTTCGGCGAAATTATGCCTCTCGTGCTTTTCATCGGTATCGGTGCTATGATTGACTTTACACCCCTTCTTACAAATCCGAAGCTTATGCTTTTCGGTGCGGCTGCACAGTTCGGTATATTCTTTACCCTCTGCCTTGCCCGCCTCGTAGGCTTCGACCTCAACGACGCCGCTTCAATCGGTATTATCGGTGCAGCTGACGGTCCTACTGCTATCGCAGTTTCAATGGAGCTTGATTCAAAATACATCGGTGCGATTATGGTTGCCGCATATTCATATATGGCTCTCGTACCTCTCGTTCAGCCCCCCATCATCAAGCTCTGCACAACAAAGAAGGAACGCCTTATCCGTATGGATAACACTCAGGGTAAACAGCCCTCAAAGATGACAAAGATTCTCTTCCCCATCGTTGTAACAATCATTGTCGGTCTTGTTGCTCCCGACGCCGTTGCTCTTATCGGCTTCCTTATGTTCGGTAATCTTATCCGTGAATGCGGAGTACTCAACTCCCTTTCCGAAACTGCTCAGAAGGTACTTGCAAACCTCATCACCATCTTCCTCGGCATCACAATTGCCGCACGTATGCGTGCAGATGAATTCCTCACACCCGACACTCTTCTCATCATCGGCCTCGGTCTTTTTGCTTTCATCTTCGACACCTTCGCAGGTGTTATGCTCGCAAAGCTTATGAATCTTGTTTCAAAGAAAAAGATCAACCCCATGATCGGTGCCGCAGGTATTTCTGCATTCCCTATGTCAGCACGTGTTGTTCATAAGATGGGTCTTGAGGAGGATAATCAGAACTTCCTTCTTATGCACTCAATCGGTGTTAACGTTTCAGGTCAGATTGCTTCTGTTATCGCAGGCGGTCTCATCCTCTCATTCTTCAGATAATCAAGGAGGTAAAAGAAATGAATTTCGCAATAGATTTCGAGGCCTTTTTAAGCTCTCTCCCCTTTATGGGCAAGGGTATGCTGGGCATCTTCCTTGTAACCTCAGTTATAGTGCTTTTCGTTAATGCACTCAACAATCTTCCTGAGAAAAAAGAAAAATAAAAAAATGCGGGGGCTGTCTTTATCCGATGGTCCCCCCGTTTTGAATAAAAAGGAGTGACATATATGCTCACCTTAGCTTTACAGTATCCCATTGAAAAGGCCCTTGCCGTTTCAGCAATCGGTCTTTTAACCGTTATTATTATCCTTGCAATAATTGCCTGCCTTATACTTCTTGTTTCAAAGGCTATAAGAGCTCTCGAGGCCGCCTTTGCAAAAAAAGCTCCCACAGGAAATACCGAGACGGCACCCGCCGCTCCCGCAGCAGAATCGGTATCGCAGGGACAGGTTGACCTTGTAAATACTGACGAAAAAGAGGCGGCAGTCATTATGGCAATCGTTTCGGATAAAAGCGGTATTCCTCTTGAAAGACTCAGCTTTAAATCCATAAAGCTTTTAGACGAAAAAAAGAAAGGAGAGAAGTAATATGATAAAGGATGTTCTTATCGGCTTATGGGAAGCTTCGGGCTTCCATGCACTTTTTTTAGATGACGGCACCTTCCTGTGGCAGAATCTTGTTATGATTCTTGTCTCCTTCGTGCTTCTCTATTTCGCAATTGCAAAAAAGTGCGAGCCTCTGCTTCTTGTTCCCATCGCCTTCGGTATTCTTCTTGCTAACCTTCCCGGCGCAGGTCTTATGGATGACCCCACCGGTATTATGGATACCTCAAATCTTATTGCCGGTGCTCACTGGTACGACACAGGCGTACTGAGGCTTATATATGCAGGCGTTAAATCCGGTCTCTTCCCCTGTATTATCTTCCTCGGAATCGGTTGTATGACCGACTTCGGCCCCCTTCTTTCAAACCCCATGTCACTTCTTTTAGGTGCGGCAGCTCAGCTCGGAATCTATGTTGCATTTGTAATTGCTATTGTTCTCGGCTTTGCTCCTGAAGAAGCGGCTTCAATCGCAATCATCGGCGGCGCAGACGGCCCGACTGCTATCTTCCTTACTGGCAAGCTTGCAGGTCACCTCTTAGGCCCTATCGCCGTTGCCGCATATTCCTATATGGCTCTTATCCCCTTCATTCAGCCTCCCATTATGAAGGCTCTTACAACCGAAAAGGAACGCAAGGTTGAAATGAAGCAGCTTCGCAAGGTTTCAAAGATAGAGAAGATTATTTTCCCCGTTGTTGTTCTTGTTATCTGCGCATTCATTCTTCCCTCCGTTGCTCCCCTTCTCGGCTTCCTCATGCTCGGTAACCTCTTCAAGGAGTGCGGTGTTGTTGACAGACTTTCCGATACAGCACAGAATGCTCTTATGAATATCGTTACCATCATGCTCGGTCTTACAGTAGGTGCAACAACCAACGGACAGACCTTCCTTCAGTGGGAAACAATCAAAATCGTTATTCTCGGTCTTCTTGCATTCTGCTTCTCAACCGTAGGCGGTCTTCTCCTCGGTAAGCTTCTTTACCTTATCACAGGCGGTAAGGTTAATCCCCTTATCGGTGCGGCCGGTGTTTCCGCAGTTCCTATGGCAGCCCGTGTTGCTCAGAATGAAGGCAGAAAATACAACCCCAAGAACTTCCTTCTTATGCACGCTATGGGTCCCAACGTTGCAGGTGTTATCGGCTCAGCTGTTGCGGCAGGCTTCCTTCTTGCAATGTTCGGCGCAAAATAAAAATTATACATTAAAAGATTTATCCGCTGTATATTTATGTACCCCGTAAATATGCGGCGGTTTTCTTTGTCTGCACCTGACGAATATGAAGAAGTTGTTAACAATCAATTTACACTGTTGACTAATCTTGACGCAAGTGTTACATTTAACTTGTAGTTAGACACTACTTATGATTTTGTATATTTTTCGTTTTCATAGTTACCTCATTCAAATTACTGCAAAAATACCGATGCGTTGGCATCGGTATTTTTGCATAAAAAAACATTTTCCGCCTATACTTATACTAAAAAGAAAGGCGGAGACTACTATGGAAGAAAATCAGTCCACGATTTTACTTAAGAAAAGTCAGGCGGGAGCAAAAACCGCTATAAATTCAATCAAGGAGGTACTGGACAATGTTGACAGTGCCGCTTTAAGAGACGAGCTTGTGGAATATCTCAACAAGCATGAATATATTGACAACGAGATAAACGCAGAGCTTAAAAAGGTCGACGAGGAACCTAAAGACCCGTCGGGTATGGCAAGGCTTATGAGCTGGATGAAAATAAACATACGTCTTCTCGAAAGTCCCAAGGATAAAACCATAGCAAAGCTTATGCTTGAAGGCTGTAATATGGGCATAAGTCAGCTGAGTGAGTATCTCAACACCTTCACCAAGGCAGACGAGCGCTCAAGAGAGATTGCCGAAAGGCTTCTCACCACAGAGGAGGAGCTGGGTACTCTTCTGAGAAAATATCTTTAAAAGTATTCGACAGTCACGCGACGTGACACAAAAAAATCGCACCTACTCGCGAAGGCTTTAAACAAAACAAGGGGCTGTAAAAAACAGTCCCTTATTAAGTATGCAAATCAAAAAGAGAATATATAAGTGGCGGGCAGAGCTTAACATTTATCTGTTAACTATCCCGCGATTGCGCATTGGGCATTGCGAATTGCGCATTAAACCTTACGCTCACTTCTCCGCTTGTCAAAAGTCTCTCACTGCCGTCGGAGAGTCTTATTTTAAGGCGGAACATCGGGTCAAGGTCAACTGCCGTTGCGGTGAAGCTCTCATCTGCAACAGTAACAGTAAGCTCCTTGGTAAGAATGAAAAGTCTTTTTCTGTACTCCTCATAAAAGCCTCTCTCTGTGAGTCTTTTATAGAAATGCACGAAGTAGTTTGCAACCTCTGCCGCAATACGGTTTCTAAGATTTTCCGTACCCTCGTAAACCGCACCCGCAATGCTTTCTATTTCAGCGGGGAATCCGCCATCGGGCCGCTTTATATTTATACCGATGCCGACAACTGCCCAATCCAGCCCCTTGCCGTCCTTTTTCGCCGCTCCCTCGGTGAGAATGCCCGAAACCTTTCTGCCGCTTACAAAAATATCGTTTACCCACTTTATTTTCGCTTCGGTACCCGTGACTCTTTCAAGAGCAAGAGCTGTTGCCACCGCCGCCATAGGTGTGAGCAGTGTACTTTCCTCTGCGGTACAATCGGGGCGCAGAAGAAAGCTCATATATACTCCCGTACCGTCGGGAGAAAAGAAGCTTCTTCCCTTACTGCCCTTACCCGCAGTCTGTCCGTTTGCTATAAGAAGTGAGATTTCAGCCTCTCCCTCTCTTGCTCTTTTTTTCATATCCTCATTGGTTGAGCCTGTCACCTCAACAACGGATATTTTTATACCCCTTGCTTCATCGGAAAGAAAGGAACGGATTTCCTTTTCTTCTGCAATGGGATTGAACTGAGTTAAAGCCATAAAGCTTCTCCTTTATAAAGTAATGGCGGGATGACTCACCCCGCCATAATGTTATTTGTTAAGATAATCTACAAAGCGAAGGAATGCCTCTCTGCCCTTTTCGTTTGTCTTGTATACACCTGCGTGCTCGAGTACCTTTGAGAAAACAAGTCCGACTTCCTTACGGATGATATCCTCGGCATTTTCCTTTGTGAAGCTATATTCTGCCTTGAAGGTATCTACCCAGTCAGCGTGCTTTGCAGTTACCTCATCTGCACGAAGATCCTTACCTGCAAGAATTGCTTCTTCAACAGCCTTGAGCTCTGCCTTAAGTCTTGAGGGAAGTACGGCAAGACCCATTACCTCGATAAGACCGATGTTTTCCTTCTTGATGTTGTGGAGCTCCTTATGGGGATGATATACACCGTCGGGATGCTCATCTGTTGTGATGTTGTTTCTGAGTACGAGGTCAAGCTCATACATGTCTCCGCGCTTTCTTGCGATGGGAGTGATTGTATTGTGGGGAGTGCCCTCTGTTTCTGCGAAGATGAATGCATCTGCATCAGTGTATCCTCTCCACGCGTCGAGAATCTTACCGCCGAGAGATACAAGTCTGTCACTGTCCTCACCGCTGATTCTGATTACGGACATAGGCCAGTTTACAATACCTGCCTTTACATCCTCGAAGCCCTTGAAGGTGATTTCCTTTTCAATGGGAGCCTTTGCCATGGGGAATTCATAGTTACCGCCCTGGAAATGCTCGTGAGCAAGAATAGAACCGCCAACGATGGGAAGGTCAGCGTTTGAGCCTACAAAATAGTGAGGGAAGAGCTTAACAAAATCGAAAAGCTTACCGAAAGCACCCTCGTCTATCTTCATAGGTGTGTGCTGTGAATTGAATACGATGCAATGCTCGTTATAGTAAACATAGGGAGAATACTGGAAGCCCCACTGTGAGCCCGCTACGGTGATGGGGATAATTCTGTGATTCTGTCTTGCAGGGTGGTTCATTCTGCCCGCATAGCCTTCGTTTTCAACACAGAGAAGGCACTTGGGATATGAGCTCTGCTTCATAAGCTTTGCCGCCGCAATAGCCTTGGGGTCCTTCTCAGGCTTTGAAAGGTTAACTGTAATATCAAGCTCACCGTACTTTGTATCGGTCTTCCACTTAAGGTCCTTTACGATACGGTAGCGTCTTATGTAGTCTGTATCACAGCTTAATTTATAGTAATAGTCTGTTGCAGCCTCGGGAGAAATCTCTTCGTAAAGGTCATAGAAGGTTGAGATAACCTGTGAGGGTCTGGGTACGAGAGTGCTCATAACCTTTGTATCGAAAAGGTCACGGCTTGTGATATCGTCCTCAATAAGGCCCTTTTCTACTGCGAAACCGAGAATTTCGCTGAGGATTTCCTCGAGCCCCTCGAAAGTACACTCCTCTTCAGGCTCAGCGTACTCGTCAAGAGCTAAAACCTCAAGAAGACGGTTGGTTGTGTAAATAACATCACTTTCCTCGATGAGTCCGCACTCAAGAGCGTAGGTGATAAGTTTCTTAATGCTTTTATTTATCATATTAAACACCCCTTTTTAATGTTCTACAGAATATAATACACCATCCGCCCACAAAAAATCAACTGTTTCTGTGACAAATTGGGTACAGGAGAATAAAATGTATTAAAAGAGATTAGGAATCAAGGCCGCTTTCACTTGCCTCTCCCCCAGGGAGAGGTGGCAGATGCAAAGCATCTGACGGAGAGGGCTACTAATCCCTAGTCCCTAATCCCTAATCCCTATAATAACGGAGGTAACAGGATGCAAGCTAACACAGACTTCTTTTTAGGTGCAAACACGCCTAAGGGCTTCGTCTCATTTTTCGATGAGCTTTATAATCCCTACAAAACCTCGGGAGCCTACATCATCAAAGGCGGACCCGGTACAGGAAAATCCACATTTATGAAAAAAATTGCCGATGAGCTTGAAAAAAGAGGAATTTCCGTTGAAAGAGTACACTGCTCCTCTGACCCGCAAAGCCTCGACGGAGTAATTGCCCCCGACATCGGCTTTTCCATTGCTGACGGCACATCTCCACATGTACTCGAGCCGAAATTCCCCGGTGCGGCAGAAAACATACTTAACCTCGGAGAATTCTGGGACAATGACACACTCAAAACAAGCCGTGAGGATATAATCCGCCTGAGCCTCGAAAACTCCCTTTGTCACAGAAGATGCGTCGGCTATCTCTCTGCAGCGGGAAGCATTGATACACAGACAAAGGCTCTTCTGCAAAGGCTTATCCGCACTGAAAAGCTTGATTCCTTCGTTACAAGATTCACTCAGCGTGAGCTGAAGAAAACCGCCTCAAAGGAGCCGGGCAGAAGGTTCCGACGCTTCCTTTCCGCTGTCACTCCCGACGGCACCGTACTGTTTGAAGAAAGCCTTACACGACTCGCTTACCGCGTCATTGCTCTCGAGGACAGATACGGCGCCGTGTCGCCTCTTATCCTTCAACGCATAGCAGATACTGCCGTGAGAAAGGGCTACGATGTGATTATCTGCTCCTGCCCTCTTGACCCGTCAGGCTGTGAGCATATTATTATCCCCGACGCAGGTATTGCACTCATCACCCTTAAAAATGAGCATCCCTTCACGCTGATTCCCGACAGAACAATACACTGCGACCGTTTTCTTAAGGAAGAGGTATCAGAGCACAGACAAAGCCTTCGGCTTAACCTGAAGCTTAAGAGTCTCCTCGTCGCTGAAGCGGTACAGATGCTGAAGAAGGCCCGTGAAACTCACGATCTTCTTGAAAAGGAGTACCGTAAGGCAATGGATTTTGATGCCCTCGGAGAATACACAACAGAATTTATCAATAAAATATGCGCATTCAAAGAAATTTAGCAATTTACTCTTGAAATAAATGTTAAATAATAGTATTATGGTATGTGGTATTAAACCTGAAAAAACTTGAAAGGATGATTAAAATGTGGCAGCTTAAAAAAGCTTATTGCAGAGCTTATCAGCAGATTTTCAAAATCGCTACCTCCACACCCTTCTTTGACTGGTCAGAGCCCTATGTTCTCGACGGTCCCGGCGCTATCCGCAGACTTCCCGCTTTCATTCAGGAAAAGGGTCTCAAGAAGCTTATGATCGTTACCGATAAGGGTCTTATGGGCATCCACCTTCTCGATTCTCTCTTTGAGGAAATGGAAAAGGCGGGCGTTGAATACGTTGTTTACGACGGCACTCAGCCCAACCCCACAATCCAGAACATCGAGGATGCACGTAAGCTCTATGTTGATAACGGCTGTGACGGTGTTATCGCCTTCGGTGGCGGCTCACCCATGGACTGCGCTAAGATCGCAGCAGCAAGAGTTACCAACCCCAAGAAGCCCGTTAAGAAAATGCGCGGTCTTCTTAAAATCACACACAAGCTTCCTCCCCTCTTCGCAGTACCCACTACTGCAGGTACAGGCTCAGAGGTTACACTTGCAGCAGTTGTAAGTGACCCCGAAACTCACGAGAAGAACGCTTGTAACGACCCCAAGCTCCGTCCCAAGTACGCAGTACTCGACCCCGAGCTTACAGTAGGTCTTCCCCCTCACATCACTTCAA
Source organism: Clostridia bacterium (assembly GCA_017555765.1). Classification (GTDB taxonomy): domain Bacteria; phylum Bacillota; class Clostridia; order Oscillospirales; family Acutalibacteraceae; genus UBA6857. Next base: position 16,134 of record JAFZFT010000053.1, read on the forward strand.
CAACAGGTATGGATGCTCTTACCCATGCAGTTGAGGCTTACATCGGCAAGAGCGGTGTAAAGACAACTGACGACTATGCTATCAGAGCTACAAAGATGATTATCGATAACATCGAAAAGGCTTATGCAAACGGTAAGGACATCGAAGCAAGAAACGATATGCTCTGGGGTTCATACTATGCAGGTATGGCATTCACAAGAGCTTATGTTGGTTACGTACATGCTATCGCTCATAATCTTGGCGGTCATTACGGTATCCCCCACGGTCTTGCAAACGCTGTTATCCTTCCCTATGTACTTGAGTACTACGGCGAAAGCGCATATAAGAAGCTTGCAGTTCTTGCTGAAACCTCAGGCGTAAAGACTGACGGTACAGATGCAGAAAAGGCAGTTGCTCTTATCGAAAAGATCAAGGAACTCAACAAGAACATGAACATCCCCGACAAGTTTGATTGCATCAAGGAAGAGGATATTCCCGTTATTGTTAAGCGTGCTCTTAAGGAAGGCAACCCCCTCTACCCCGTTCCCAAGATCATGAACGAGGCAGACTGCGAAGCAGTTATCAGAAGACTTATGAAATAAAAAAAGTGCTCCCTGACTGATGGGAGCATTTTTTTCAGGGATTAGTAGAGACTCGTGCGCCGTGTCCCTACGGTTTGCCGCAAAATGTATTTATCGGTTAAGATTAGGGGGCACCATGGACGACGACCACCACCAACAGGGCAGGTAAAACCTGACCGACAGCACACTGTAGGGCGCAATTCTGCATTTTGCACTTTGCATTCTGCATTCAAAAAGCACCGCCGAAGCGGTGCTTTCAGCTTGTTGAAAAAGTATTTTTCGACAAGCTGATCAGGCTGGTGAGAAAGTTACAAGATGGCCTTTTCTTCACCCCGAAGGCGTACGATGGTACTCCGAGAGGGTGAAAAAAGGTCAAAACGATGTAAAAATCGTCGGGATTCGATGTCCCGACGATTTTTTTAGAATATTTTGTACAAATAGTTATAAGAATATATTTACAGTATTTTTCAGCATCGTTGTTCTTGTGACTTTATCGACAGTCTGAAAGCACCGCCGAAGCGGTGCTTTTATCTTATCTGGGGAGAGGATCTGAAAGCTTTACGAAGTCAATCTTTTCCATCTTTGTTCTGGGAAGAGCATCCATAACGAAGATCTTTCTGGGCACTGAATAGCCTTCAAACTTCTGTTGGCAGAATCTCATAAGCTTTTCCTTTGCTTCTTCTTCATCAAGGGTCTTGTCTGCAAGAGAAACAACGAGCTTTACGTAGGGCTTGCCGTTTTCATCATAGCCCTGACAAGCGCATACCTCATTGATATAGTCAAGGTCAAGCACCTTTTCCTCAATTGTTGCGGGATAGATGTTATAACCTGAAATGATGATGATTCTCTTGATACGGCTTGTGAATACAAGATGTCCTTCAGCGTTAAGGAAGCCTACGTCACCTGTTCTTATCCACTTCTTGCCGTTTTTGTCGGTGTAAATACCTGTATCCTTGATAACATCGTCGGGAAGGTATCTGTTCATCATAGTTTCACCTGTGATAACAACCTCACCGATTTCACCTGTGTCAAGCTTGTTGCATTCGCTGTCCCATATTTCGATTGTGGTGCCGTAGATGGGGCGGCCTACTGTGTGTGACTTGTAGTCGGGAATACCTGTATTGCTTGTGCAAACGGCACACATTTCTGTAAGACCGTAGCCTCTGCCGAGCTTACCTACCGAGCCGAGCTTTTTGATTTTTGCATTGAAAAGGCTGATAAATTCGTCACTTACAAAGTCGCCGCCGACTGAAAGCACAAGCAGATTCTTTACGCCCTCGTTTTCAAAGTTATCCTCTTCAATCATCTTCTGGAACATCTTGGGCACGCCGAGGAATTCAACCACGCGGTACTTTCTGATAAGCTCATTAACCTGTCTTGCATCAAACTTAGGAATAACAATGGGTCTGTATGCGTTGCAAAGGGCATAGTGCATTGAAACACCGAGACCGTATGCGTGGAAGCAGGGAAGAGCGCAGATTGAATAGCAGTTTTCGTGGTCGTGATCGCTGTCGTAAGCGTACATAGCATACGCAAGGAAATTCATTGAATAGTTTGAATGTATGATTGTCTTGCTCCTACCTGTTGTACCGCCGCCGTGAAGATAAACAGCATCGTCCTTGTAAGGAGCCACGATTGAAGGTACTGCGGGAAGATCCATTTCAAGGATATCCTTGTAGATATATACGTTTTCGTGCTGGGGCACCTTAGCATTCTGCATTTCGTTGCCCTTCGCGTACTGATATGCCACACCGTCGCAGAAATCTGAGGTTGAACATACGATTGTGGGGTACTTCTCGATAATGCTGCTGTATGCGCCCGCAAAAAGGTCGAGCATAAATACACCCTTACTACCCGTATGCTGCATAATCTCGTCAAGCTGTGCGGGAGGAGTGAGAGGATGTACAAAATTTGCGATAACACCAAGCTTTATAAGTGAATAGAATGCGATAAAAGCGTGTCCGCAGGTAGGAAGGAAGGCGGTCATAACATCGCCCTTCTTTATTCCCTTTGAGTCGATAAATGCGGCTACCTTTTCAATATCGCTGAAAAGTCTTTTCATACTCGTTGATGATTCAACGGGGCCTACGGGAGTTACGAAGGCTGTATAGTCGTCTCCGAGGTCTCTTGCTACTCTCTTATAGCTTGCGATAAGATAATCGTAGCAGGACTCATCATAGGGCTTTGTGAGATAGTTTTCAGCTGGGATTCTGGGATAAAAGTTCATATCGTAGTCTCCGTTTCTTTTAATTCCTCAGCATTATAACCTTACATAATTTCAAAGTCAATGTATAAATTCTGTCTCTATGTGTAAATTGTGACAATTTGTACCCATTTGTACTCGTCAAACCGTCCGTTCACAAAACGTTAACTTTTCTGCAAAGTGTATGTGCAACCCGGGTGTTACTCTACAACAAAGGAATTATACAAAAAGAGGTTATGTAATATGACAAAATGTTGGTTTGATTATAAAACAATAATCGTAACCGGTGCTTCAAGCGGCATCGGCAAGCTTCTTGCTGAAAAGCTCATAAGAGACCACGGCTGTAACGTTATCGGCATCGCAAGAACCGAAAGCAAGCTCGTCTCCTTTAAGGAAAGTCTCGGACAGTTTTCACATAAGTTCAGTTACTTTGCCTTCGACGTTTCCGACAAGGATAAGTGGACTTCTCTTGCCGCTGAGCTTGAAGAAAAGGGCATCCGGGTTGATATTCTCGTAAACAATGCGGGTATTCTTCCCAAGTTTGACCGCTTCGAGAATTATACCCTCGAGGAAATCGACAAGGCTATGCAGATAAACTTCTACTCCGCCGTTTATTCAATGAACGCACTTATGCCTCACATTCTCAAATCCGACTGTGCATCAATAATCAACGTCGCTTCCTCTGCTGCCCTCTGTTCCCTTGCAGGTACATCCGTCTACTCGGCAAGTAAAGCGGCTCTCAAGAGTTTCACCGATGCAGTACGAGAGGAAACAAGAGGCCGTTGCTACATAGGACTTATCTGTCCCGGCTTTACAAAAACCGATATTTTCCGTAGTCAGAAGGAAAGCTCTTCGAAGAGTCAGAAGGCTATGGATATGGTCAGTACCGATTGCGACAGAATGGTACGCCTTATTATAAACAGTATGTGGAAAAAGAAGGCAGACTCCGTTTTCGGCATTGATGCCCACCTTATGGATATGGGCAACAAGCTTCTCGGTACTGTATGCTCGGATGTTGCAAGCAGAGTTATGAAGCTTTCGGGCCTTGAAATGTTCAGAGACATTTTTTATGACAAGAAAAACTGAGCAATTTTTGTCAAAGTACGAAAAAAGAGCATAAAAGAGAAAAAGAGAGAAATAAAGAGTAAAAAAGAGCTTGCGGAAGAGTAGGTTTCAGAAACCGATACCAAAACAACCTCAAATCAATCCTAATCAGCTCAAAAAGAATATTGATTTTTTATCTTTCCTATATTATAATAAAGCCATACTGATTCAGTAAATAAAATGAAGGAGGTGTCCTATGGGACCGATGGAAATTTTCTGGCTTGTTGCCGCAGTTTTCTTCCTCATTGTTGAGGCTGCTACACCCGCTCTCGTATCTATATGGTTTGCATTGGGTGCCTTTACAGCACTGATTGCGGCATTCTTCGGCGCACAGCTCTGGATTCAGATACTTCTGTTTCTTGTTGCTTCAGCCGTCGCACTTGTTGCCACACGTCCCCTCGCGAAAAAGTATCTCGACAAAAAGCACGTACCCACCAACGCTGATATGGTAATAGGTAAGGAAGGTGTTGTCACTGAGGAAATTGATAATCTCATTGCTCACGGTGCCGTTTCCTGCCAGGGCAAGGTGTGGACTGCAAGAAGCCTTGACGAAAAGATACTCGCAGAGGGTACAAAAATCAAGGTGCACTCCATTGAAGGAGTAAAGCTTATTGTAATCCCTGCAGAGGATTCTGCAAAATAATAAAACAAACATTTTAAAGGAGAAGAAAAATGGACATCAGATTTTTAATTATCGCTCTCATTGCAATTATCGTTGTTGTGGTTGCAAAAAACATCAGAATTGTTCAGCAGGCAAGAGCTGTTGTTGTTGAGTATCTCGGCGCCTATAAGACCACATGGGGCGTAGGTATTCACTTCAAAATCCCCTTCTTCGAAAGAATTGCAAAAACCGTTTCACTCAAGGAGCAGGTTGTTGACTTCCCGCCTCAGCCCGTTATCACAAAGGATAACGTTACAATGCAGATCGACACCGTTATCTATTTCCAGATAACAGACCCCAAGCTTTATACCTACGGCGTTGAGCATCCCCTTACAGCTATTGAAAACCTCAGTGCTACAACTCTCCGTAACATCATCGGTGAGCTCGAGCTCGACCAGACTCTTACCTCACGTGATATCATCAACACAAAGATGAGAGGTATCCTTGACGAAGCAACAGACCCCTGGGGCATCAAGATCAACCGTGTTGAGCTTAAGAACATCCTTCCTCCCAAGGAAATCCAGAACGCCATGGAAAAGCAGATGAAGGCAGAACGTGAACGCCGTGAAGCTATCCTTAAGGCAGAGGGTGAAAAGAAGTCAGCTATCCTTCTTGCAGAAGGTGAAAAGGAATCAGCAGTGCTTCGTGCAGACGCTGAAAAGCAGGCTCAGATTCTCCGCGCAGAAGGTGAAGCAGAAGCTATCCTCAAGGTTCAGCAGGCCACCGCAGAAGGTATCCGCCTCATCAGAGAAGCAAACGCTTCAGAAGAGGTTATCAAGATCAAGGCTCTCGAGGCATTCGCTGCAGCCGCAGACGGCAAGGCAACAAAGATTATCATCCCCTCAGAGATTCAGTCTCTCGCAGGTCTTGCAACATCCTTTAAGGAAGTTGTCAGCGACAAATAAGCAAGGCTGCCGATAAAGTCACAAGAGCAACGATGCGAAAAGATAATAAATAAGCTCTTATAAAATTTCTACAGTCAGAATACTACAGAAAAGCTGTCGGGACATCGAATCCCGACAGCTTTTGCATCGTTTTGACCTTTTTTCGCCCTCTCGCGGTACAGAAGTACAGCTTCGGAACGAAGAAAAGGTCATCTTGCGACCTTCTTGCCAGCCTTTGCTCAGCTTTCCTTTTCCGCGGGTAGAGCTTTGCCGTTTCCTGCTGCGTCAGCGCGTGACTTCTGACTACTAAAGGGGCGGTACGCCCCTACTAATCCCTAGTCCCTATTCCCTCATAATACTTGTAAATTCTTTTCATCTATGCTATATTAATTATACAGTGTAACATTTTGCGCACTGTGTACCTTTTAATACAAGGAGAAACATTATGGCTACTAAAGAGTACAGCTGTGTGAAGAAAACAAAGCGAGCCTTCGAAAGGTCTTTGGTGGAGCTTTCAAAGGAACACCCCTTCAACAAAATCACAGTCAAGATGCTGTGCGAAAGGGCGGAGCTGAGCCGTAACGCCTTTTATTTTCACTATGAGGATATAAACGACCTGCTCAAGTCCATTGAGAATTCTCTTGCCGCTGAGGCTGAAAGTCTCATCGGCTCACTCAGAGATATCGGATTTCCGAAAAATGTTTATGCCTCAGTGGAGGGTCTTATCAACCTTTTCGATGAAAACAAGGATACCTGCAGTATGCTTTTCGACAAGGCCGTATCTGAGTCCTTTACTCAGAGGATGAACAACCTTTTCTGCGACTTCAATTATCAGTACTTTGCAGAATATCACGGAGAAAGAAAAAAAGTACGCTTCGAATTTTTCTATGCCTTTATCTCCAATGGCTTTTACGGACTTCTCAGCCACTGGCTTGAAAATCCCGACCAGATGACAAAAAACGAGGTCACTGCAATGGCGTACATTCTCGTCAAGAGACTGCTTATTCTCGGCGACCCGGATATAACCGACGCCATATCAAAAGCCGCCATATCAAGAAAGGAGAAATAATTATGGATTTCGCAAAACCTGTAAAAAGCCTTTACGGCAAATATCTTTTCGTGTACTTCGTCGGTAACGGCGAGGGTGAGGAAAGACTTCACTTCGCAGTAAGCTCCGACGGCTATAATTTCGTACCCCTCAACGGAAACAAGCCCGTCATCACACAGACAAAAGGCAAAAAATGTGTCCGTGACCCCTATGTTTTCAAGGGACAGAAGGGCGAATGGTACATAATCGGTACAGATATGAAATGTGAAGAGGGTTGGGAGTCAAACCACGCTCTTATCACTTGGAAAAGTGACGATCTTATCAACTGGTACGATGAAACAATAATCGATATAAAGGACCTCGGTGAAAATTATACCGACACCACAAGAGCATGGGCACCTCAGGCTATGTGGGATGAAAAAGTCGGCAAATATATGCTTTACTGGGCACATTCCACCAAGAGGCACAATACTGCGGGGCTTTACTATGCCTATTCCGAGGATATGAAAACCATTGACGAACCTAAGCCCCTCTACTGCAGAGAGGGTATACAGACCATCGACGGCGATATTGCCTTCAACGAAAAGGACGGTCTCTATTATCTCTATTTCAAGCATGACGAGGACCAGACAATTGCCGTTGTAACCTCAGATAAGCTCAGCGGTCCCTATGAAGACAAGCCTGTTATCGTATCCCTTGCACCCAGCGGAGTCGAGGGCAGTCAGATGTACCCCATCAACGGTACAGATACCTTCCTTCTCATTATGGACGAGTACGGCAAGGGCAGATTCTTTATGCAGCAGACCGATGATTTCAAGACCTATCTTCCCGTTGCCCGTGAGGATTATGCTATGAACTTCAATCCCCGTCACGGTTCTATCGTTTCAATCAGCGACGAGGACTATGATAGACTCGTTGCAAAGTGGGGAAAATAAGAACGCCCACGGGGCATTCTTAAATGCAAAATTGCGCCGAACAGATATATAACAGCAAGGTCATCCCCCGCCCCGAAAGGTATCAGAAAAGTGAATCAAAAAATTTAAGCCGTCAGGATTCGATGTCCTGACGGCTTTCGATTTTATTTGTCTACGTGGAATATGGTGGGAATAAAGTCCTTTGCGGTCTTATTTCTTATCTGAATGTAGAAAATCTCAACAACTGCAATACTCATTACCGAGCAGATAACTGCCATCCAGGGCTCACCGAAGCTGAAATGTACGGCAATGGGAAGGATGAAGATAAATCCGCCAAGGCACTTGCCGAGATAGGTGTGAGGAAGATAGAACTTATTGAACTTCTTAAGTGCAAAGAATGCGGCGACAAAGCCGAAGACAATATTCACACCGAGCCAGATAAGAAGCCACGCAGGTATAAGTCCCTGCATAACAAGAATCTTGACAAATGAAAGATAGGTCAGTACGTCACCGATTGTGTCAAGAGCCGCACCCAGTGAGCTTGCACTACCTGTTTTTCTGGCAATAGGGCCGTCGATAAAGTCGGTAAAACCGCAATAAATATAACAACCGAGATAAAGATTTGAAAAATCGTTACATAAAAACAGTATGATTGCACCGACAATACGGCTTGACGTAACAATATTTGCAAGGTACTTCTTCATAAAATCACCCTTAATTTTTACTAACTATTCTTAATAGTTTTTAATATTTTAGCATATTTTTTCTTATTTTGCAATACTTACACGATATTTTAAGCAATAAAAAAGGCCGCATCCTCGGATGCGGCACAGATTATACTACTTTTATTTTTTTGCTTCTTCCTTGTTTTCTTCAATAAGATGCATCTTACCTGCGTGGAAGATTGAAGGAACGAAGGGTACTGCCTTCTTGAGTCTTGTCATAATAAGGAAGTTTTCAAATCCGCAAAGAGCGAAAACTACACCGACAACAATGAAGAGAAGCTTGATGTTATTTGTGAAGTAGTAAATATAGGGAGAAGCCGCTACACATACACCGAGAAGCTTATCAAAGTATGTGTGAGGGAATGTAAACTTCTTGAACTTTATCTGTGAAAGGATAGCAGAGCAAAGGAAGAAGAATACTGCGGCACCGATAAGAGCGAAGAACCATTCGCATCCTACATACATCTTCTGCCAGATAATAACCTTTACCGGAGCAGCACCGATAAGCATATCGCCTACCGTATCAAGCGTAACGCCGAGCATACTGCAGCAGTCAAACTTTCTTGCGAGATATCCGTCAATTGCATCAGTTGAAGCTGAAATACCGTAGATAATAAGGAATTTCAAGTCAAACTCCTCAGTAAAAAGCAAAAGATATATCGCACCGATAATTCTTATGCAGGAAAACAAATTAGGTAAATGCTTTTTCATTTTTATCACCGTCTTAATAAATTTTAATACTTTAATATAGTATCACAAATTTTGGAGCGTGTCTATAAAATAAGACAAAAAATGTAGAAAAAGAAAAAAATTTACATTTTTAAGTAAAGAGGCGCACAGCGCCGGGAGTATAGCAAAAAAACTGTCGGGACAAACGCCCCGACAGTACTTAATCTGTTGTTCTTTTTGCGCTCGCCGCGCAGGCATTACTTTCTTGAAAGAAAGTAACCAAAGAACTTTTGTTATTCTTATTTTTATCAGAACTCCATCTTTGCTTCGATGTAAGCTACGAGATCCTTGA
>JAFZFT010000054.1 GCA_017555765.1 Clostridia bacterium
ACGGCAAAATCGTAACAAAATGCTCCGAATGCGGTGAAGTATTAAGCACACAGACAATCGCAAAAATCGGCTCAGTTACTCTCTCAAAGGAAAACTACATCTACGACGGCAAAAATAAGACTCCTACCGTTACAGTTAAGGATGCTAACGGCAAGAAGCTCGTTAAAAACGTTGACTATAAGCTTTCCGTTACTTCAAGCAGAAGCGGTATCGGTCGCTACACCGTTAAGGTAACCTTTATCGGCAACTACAGCGGTACAAAGAATGTATACTTCTACATCAAGCCCGGCAAGACCGATTCAGTTAAGTCCGCATCTCAGACAACCTCAGCAATCAAGCTCAGCTGGAATGCAGTACCCGGTGCAGCAGGATATACAGTTTACCGCTACAGTCCCGCTAAGAAGGCTTATGTAAAAGCGGGTACAACAAGTGGTACAAGCCTTACAGTAAAGAGCCTTTATGCCGGCACAAAGTACACCTTTAAGGTTGTTGCCTACGGCAAGACAAGTGCGGGCAAGGTCTATGACAGTGACTCCTACACACTTCTCAAGACCGCTACAAAGACAAAGACTCCCGAGCTTACAAAGGTTACATCCTCAGCAAAGGGCAAGGCAACCCTTACACATACTGATGTCAGCGGCGAAACAGGCTACACAGTATACTACTCAACAAGCAAGGACAGCGGCTTCAAGAAGTACAATAACTTCAAGGCCGACACAAAGACCTGCAGTATTACAGGCCTCACAAGCGGCAAGACCTATTACTTCAAGGTCAGAACATACATTACAACCGACAGCGGCTATGTATATTCGGCATGGAGTGCGGTAAAGAGCGTAAAGGTTAAATAATCAGTACGGATATAAACACAAAGACCGAGCAAAGGGTGTTGCGCTCAGGGATTTAACAGGTTTAAATCCACTCTTTTCCGCTTATACTTCACGAAAAAAACCTCACAAGGCGTCAAGCCTTGCGAGGTTTTTGCATTTTGTCTAACCGAAAAATAATTGAATTTAAACTGCCGAAGGCACCTGAATCATAATTATTTCGGATGCAGAAAAAGGCAAAATGCGCAGGAATACTCGCGTATTTCAAGCATTTTAACGCATTTATGTGCCGAAATAATATGATTAAGGCTATTAAATCCCTAAGCACAACACCCTAACTGCTCGGTCTTTTTTATAGGCAGGTACGCCACACGGGGCGTACCCTACCGGTACTTCTCAGCCTGAAGATTGAACATATAAGCATAGGTGCCGCCCTTTGCCATAAGCTCAGCATGAGAGCCGCTTTCAATTATCTCTCCCTTTTCCATAACATAGATTCTGTCGGCGTTGACAGTGGTTGAAAGTCGGTGGGAGATGAAAATAACCGTCTTGTTTGCCGCCGCATCAAGCATAGCCTGATTGAGATTATACTCGGCAACGGGGTCAAGGTTTGCGCTCGGCTCGTCGAGAATTACATAGGGGCAATCCTTATAGAAGGCTCTTGCGATTGCAACCTTCTGACTTTCACCGCCGGAAAGCATCTGTCCCTCGTCGTCGAATTCTCTCAGAAGCTCGGTGCTGATGCCCTTTTTAAGTTCCTTGCTGAAGCCACTGTTACGCAGTGCTTCCTCAACCTTCTTTTCATCGTACTCTCTGTCGAGGGCTACGTTTTCGCCCACACTACAGGAGAAAAGCTGGAAGTCCTGAAAAACTGCGGCAAAGCGGTTACGGTGGGATTCAATTGTAACCTTTCTTACATCCTCACCGTCGATATATACTCCGCCGTCAGTGGCATCGTAAAGCCTGAGGATAAGATTGGTAAGTGTAGTCTTACCCGCACCGTTATAGCCTACGAGTGCGATTTTTTCATAAGGCTTGATTGTAAGGTTTATGTTTTTGAGAGTAGGTGCATCGTTGCCCGGATAGGTAAAGGAAAGGTTTTCGATTTTTATTTCCTTGGGCTCACCCTTTTCAGCCTTCTTTTCACCGTCACGGATTCTAAAATCCGCCTTGATGAATTCACGGTACTTTTCTATCATCTTACCTCTTTCGGAGAAGACGGCAACCGCCCATACTGTAAGGAAGTTGATTGAAATCGCAATAGAATGAGCACCGTTGAAGGCGGCAACGAAATCACCGGGAGTTATACTCTCTTTAACGAGTACGCAATAACCGAGGTAAAGGGGAAGCACAAACATAAAGCCGAGAATCTGAATGCCCGTTTCCTGCACCATATAAAGCGAGGAGATTTTCTTACAGTACTTGCGCTGATTTCCGATAACATCGTCAGCCGCGTCGTTGTAACGCTCCATAAGTATGGGAGAAATATCATTCATACGTACCTCCTTGCAGTACTCCTGAAGATAGAAAATACGCTGGAAGTAGTCGCTTCGTCTGTGGAATTTTGTGTTGTCGATTCGTCTTTCCATCTGTAAATCACCGATTTTTCGGCTGAGGGGAAGAAAGCCGCCGATGAACACAAGGATAATCACAAGACAGATGGGGTCAATTGTGAGAAGCACGCCCGCAACGGCAAGAAGGGAGATAAGGTTACCCACATAGTTTCTCACAAGCCCTAAAAGATTCTGTATATTATCCGACGAGGACTCTATAGTAAGAATGAAATTGTTATAAAACTCGGGATTGTCATAGCTTTCCTGATCAAGATTCTTCGCTTTTTCATAAAGAGTCTTATTAAGGTTATAGTGTACCTTTTCCTTTTCAACATTCCAGAAAAACTCTCTGTAAAGCCACGAGAGAAGAGTACTTGTCACAAGCACCGCCGCTATCGCACCTACCGCCCAGAAGATGCGCTCAAGCCTTTCACCCTCGGCAACGACGTCGATTATGTATTTCACACCGATAACAGATATGAGCCTTCCGGGTACGATTGTGAGAATACCCCAGATAAAGTCACCGATAACAAGAAGAGGTGATGCCTTGAAGATAAGCTTTACGAAAAAGATGATGTTTGAAAGCATGGAATGCTCGTTTTTAGTCTTCTTCATTTTCGTTTACCTCCTTCCCGTTATAGCTCGAGGACTGAAGGGTAAACATACGGCAGTATTCTCCGCCCTTTGCCATAAGCTCGGCATGGGAGCCCATTTCAAGAAGCTTACCGCCGCCGATAACTATGATTTTATCTGAAAGCACCGCACTTGAAAGTCGGTGGGATATGTAAAGCACGGTCTTACCCTTAGTAACCTCAATGAGGCTCTGATACATATTGTATTCTGCGATGGGGTCAAGGGCTGAGGAGGGCTCGTCAAGAACCGCAAACTGAAAATCCTTTGCGAAAAGTCTTGCGGTGGATACCTTCTGATTTTCACCGCCCGAAAGACCGATACCGTCGTTTTCAAATTCCCTTGTAAGCACTGTGTCGCCGCCCTTGGGAAGGGATGAAATTTTATCCCATATACCGCTCTGTCTGAGGGCGGTTTCGGCAAGCACCTTTTCTTCCTCGGTGCACTCGTGACAGAGTACGTTTTCGAAGACGGACACGGCAAAGTTTCTGTAATCCTGGAAAACCGCACCGTAGCTTGTACGCAAAGATTTAAGGTCGTACTCCTTTATATTTCTGCCGTTGTAGAGAATTTCACCCTCGGTTGCATCGTAAAAACGAAGCAGAAGCTTTACTATAGTACTCTTGCCCGCACCGTTTACACCGACGAGGGCAACGGTCTCACCCTTATCAATCCTGAAGGAAAGGTCAGTGATGGAATTCTTCTTTGCAGAAGGATAGCGGAAGGATACATTTCTGAATTCGAGAGATTCGAATTCACCGCACTCAAGCCTGCCGCTTGTGATTTTCGGCTCATAATCGAAAAAGTCACGGAGATTCTGGAAGTAGAAGGCTGCACGGCTGAGTCCCTCAAAGCTCTGTGCAACACGCATAGCCGCCTGCTGTACCGCATTTACCGATGAAATCACAACGGAGAAGGCAGAAACGGTCATCTGTTTTGTAAAGACAAACTGATAACCCGCAAGGGCATAGGTACCGATTGTGGGAATGAAGTCACTGAAAAGTGAGCTTACCATACTGTAAAGGAAGAGCTTTACACCGTAGTTTCTGAGGATTTTCACATTGCCGTCAATAGCCGCTGTAAATCTGTCCATAAGTACCGCAAAAATATTCGAGGTGCGCATATCCTTGGAGTAATCCTTAAGGAAAACAGTTCTTTGCACATATGCCTTGATACGGTCATTGGTTGTCATGGACTTGTCTCTTTTATACACAAGCTTGCTCTTATAAAGCTCAACGGCAAAGACAAGGCTTACGGGCAGAAGAAAAAGCAGATATATCGGGTTAATTGAGGTAACAGTACCGATAACGAGAATGAGAGAGATAATACCCGCAACGATTGAGCCCGCATTCGAGCAGACGGAATCGAACATGCCCCAGGCGAGAATCTGTGTCGCTCTCTGGTACTTATCGTAAAACTCCGGATCCTCGTAGCAGGAAACATCAAGCTCAATCGCCTTTGCGAAGACCTTGTTGTTAAGCCCCTTGAGTACGCCCTTGACGGACACCTGCTTTATGTAGTTCGATGTCCAGTTGATTGCCTTTATCACAACGGAAAGCACGAGAAACAGTACGAGATTTTTCACAAACTCGGAAAAGTCCCCCTTGGCATCGATTATCCCTAAAAGCACCTTGAGAAACAGTATATTCTGAAGGAAAACGGAAAAAATCATATCCGCACTCATATTGACAAAGGAGCATATGAGAAGTCTTTTGTCAGTCTGCCACACGAGCTTCAGGGCATACATAACATTTTTGAAAACGGGCACCTTTTTATCAGGGTCACGGTATTCATTAAATCTCGTTCTTGCCACAGTACCACTCCTTTCAAGAAAATTCTTTTTAAGTATAATACTTTTTAAAGGTGATTGCAAGACTTGAATTTATTTTTATCCTGTGGTATAATAAATGTGCAAAAAGACAGTGTATCCGTAAGGGTATGCTGTCTTTATTCTTTTTTATCTTCCCGTTTCAATAAAATACCAACCGTGGTAACGCTCATGCCGATATGGCACATCCTTTGTCCGGAGCGACAAAGGATGCAAAGCGCTCTTTTTTCTGGACACGGCTTGACATATTTTAAATAAACATATAGTCCGCCTGCAACAGCAAGCTACGGAAGCGTGCCAACAGTGATAACCGCTCAGAAAGATAGTTATTATCAAATCCTACTACGCCCTTAAATATTACCCGCCCTTCGCTTGCAGTTTCCGCAGCGGGGAACGTTTTTGGATTTACATAGTGCTTTACTTGTGTGTTTTATCAAAAATAAAAATATTGCTTTCCGTAAAACTTGCCGTCCCTGAAAGGAGATTCCCCTGTCAGGTAATTCCCTCTGTTAGAGGGAGTGTCACGAAGTGACGAGGGTGTGCCCGTTCGCGGAGCGAAAAATGTCTGCGAAGCAGACAAAAGGGTTTCCGTTTCCGGAGGAAAAGGTGGCACCCGAAGGGTGACGGAAGGGTTTGAGTACGAGCGGCTTGAGTAACAAACAAAAAAGCTGACCTCTTTTCAAGGTCAGCTCTTTTTTTATCAGCCTATTTCAATAATACGGATAATATTTTCAATCTCAGAAATCTTTTCAATGAGAGCATCGTCAGCCTTTTCGGGTGTCTCAATAAGAGTACATGCATAATCGCCCTTTGAGCTGTTAGCCATATGATCGATATTGATGCCCTCTGCAGAAATCTTTGAGGTTATCTGGCTGAGGATTGTGGGAACATTCTTGTGAAGAACAAGAATTCTGCATCCGCCGCTTCTGGGAAGTGAAATTGCGGGATAGTTAACACTGTTTACAATGTTACCGTTCTGAAGGAAATCGTCAAGCTGATGAGCAGCCATAACAGCACAGTTATCCTCTGACTCAAGAGTTGATGCACCGAGGTGAGGGATAGTAACAATCTTGTCGCACTTAACAGTCTCCTCTGTGGGGAAGTCTGTTACATATGCGGCAACCTTACCGCTCTCAAGTGCTTCAATCATATCTGCAGTGTTAACAAGGTCAGCACGTGAAAGGTTTACGATTCTTACACCGTCCTTCATCTTTGCGATTGTTTCCTTGTTGATCATACCCTTGGTATCCTTTGTTGCGGGTACGTGAAGGGTGATATAGTCTGACTTCTCATAGATTTCATCATATGATGCAGCCTGAGCGATTGAACGTGAAAGATGCCATGCGGCACTGATTGTGATGAAGGGGTCGTGACCGAGAACCTTCATACCGAGACTCTTTGCAGTGTTTGCAACCATACCGCCGATAGCACCGAGACCGATAACACCGAGGCTCTTACCGAGAAGCTCGCAGCCGCCGAAAGCGCTCTTGCCCTTTTCAACCTGCTTTGCAACATCCTCACCTGTAAGATTCTTAGCCCACTTGATACCGCCGTAAATATCTCTTGAAGCAAGAAGAAGAGCGGCAACTGTAAGCTCCTTAACACCGTTTGCATTTGCACCGGGAGTATTGAAAACAACGATACCCTTTTCTGCACACTTGTCAACGGGGATGTTGTTTACACCCGCACC
Organism: Clostridia bacterium; assembly: GCA_017555765.1. Taxonomy (GTDB): domain Bacteria; phylum Bacillota; class Clostridia; order Oscillospirales; family Acutalibacteraceae; genus UBA6857. The sequence continues at coordinate 6,526 of JAFZFT010000054.1, forward strand.
GCAACGTACGATAGCGGTAAGCTTGTAGCCGAAATCCACATCGTGAAGGCTTGCAGAGCGTACCATTATAGCGTCCGGATTATCTGTTGCGTCTGAAATTGTATACTTGCTTTTATCGAGCTCGTTAAGACCGATATCAGCAATCTTATTCATAGTTTTAATGATTTTCATATCTGTTCTCTCCTGTCGGTTAAACTCAAGGTCTTATGCCTTGGGATTTTCAGCGGCAAACTTCTTCATAAATTCAACAAGTGCCTCAACGCCTTCGTAGGGCATTGCGTTGTAGATTGAAGCTCTCATACCGCCTACGCTTCTGTGACCCTTAAGATTCTTAAGGCCTGCTGCTGAAGCTTCCTTAGCAAACTTCTTATCAAGCTCTGCATCGCCTGTTACGAAGGTAACGTTCATCATTGAACGGCTTTCCTTCTCAACGGGTGCAATGTAGTAATCCTGACTGTCGAGGTAGTCATAAAGTACTGCTGCCTTCTTTTCGTTGAGCTTCTTCATTTCAGCAAGACCGCCAAGCTCCTTGATCCACTCGTAAACAAGCTTTGCAACATAGATGCACCAGCAGGGAGGCGTATTATACATTGACTCGCCCTCTGCCATAAGCTGATAGTCGAGCATTGAGGGAGTGATGTCTCTTGCGTTACCGATGAGGTCCTCACGTACGATAACAATAGTGAGACCTGCGGGAGCCATATTCTTCTGTGCGCCTGCGTAAATCATACCGAACTTGCTTACGTCAACGGGCTCGGAGATAATGCAGGAGGACATATCGGCAACAAGAGGAATATCACCTGTATCGGGAACAGCGGGGAACTTTGTACCGTAGATTGTGTTGTTGTAGCAAACGTGAACATAGTCTGCATCCGCACGGAAGCTTTCCTTTGTTGTAGCAGGGATAGCGGAGAAGTTGATATCCTTTGAGGATGCGGCGGCAACAACGTCACCGTACTTCTGAGCTTCTTTATATGCCTTTGTTGAGAACTGACCTGAAAGAACATAGTCAGCCTTGCCGTTTTTATTCATAAGGTTAAGGGGTACTGCCGCAAACTGTGTTGAAGCACCGCCCTGAAGGAAAAGCACCTTATAGTTGTCGGGGATTTCCATAATCTCGCGAAGAAGTGCCTCCGCTTCCTTTATGATAACATCGTAGTCTGCTGAGCGGTGGCTCATTTCCATTACGGACATGCCGCTTTCACCGTAGCATACGAGGTCCTTCTGAGCCTTTTCAAGAACTGAAAGAGGAAGCATTGAAGGGCCTGCTGAGAAATTATAAACTCTTTTCATCATATATCACCTCATAGTGTAATTAAAAAAATAATTGCTACGATTATACTATCATAATAGAATTATGTCAATCAAAAAACTTTAGCACACTAAAACTTTGTGAATTTCCACCTAAGGCTTTGTGCAACTTTAACCCATTAAACCATTAAATCTCACTTTTTCGGCTGATGATAAGCGGTTTTTCATTGACAAAATGCATTGATTACTGTATCATTTAATTAACTTTGATTAAAAGGAGGAAGTAATATGAAGCACACTCTTGTTACATATTACAAAAAGGTTATAGCCGCAATTATGTCCGTACTTCTTTCACTCGGCATATGCACAGGAGGAGGCAGTAATGCGGACAACAGCATTGTAAGAGGTGAGGAAAACACCGTTACCGCTTACGACATAGCAAATTCCGATTATCAGCTCTCAATTGACGCCGCTGATGAGGTACACGAAATCAGTGACCTTCTTTACGGCATCTTCTTTGAGGATATCAACTTCGCCGCTGACGGCGGTCTTTACGCTGAAAAGGTAGTAAACCGCTCATTCGAATACGGCGAGCTTGCAGACGGTGACGAGCTTCACGGCTGGAGCGGTGTCGGCAAGGCTGATTACGATGTTATCGTTGACGATACCGAGGGCGGACTCAACGTAAACAACACAAACTATCTTGTTATCAACAATACCACCGGTGAAAAGAGCGGTGTTGCCAACAAAGGCTTCCTTGAGGGTATGGCTATTGAAGAGGGTGTAACATACGACTTTTCAGTATATGCAAAGGCTCTCAGCAATTATGACGGCGATATAACTGTACGTCTCGTTGCAAACGGCACCGTTGCAGCTGAAGCTACAGTTTCATCAATCGGTACAGAGTGGGCAAAGTACGAAGCGACTCTCACCTCGGATATCACTGCAACAAACGGTGTTTATCTTCAGGTGCTCATCGATAGCGGTGAGGTTGCTCTTGATATGATTTCACTTATGCCCCCCACATACAAAAATCACGGTATGCGAATAGACCTTGCAGAAAAGCTTGCAGAGCTTGAGCCCGCATTCCTCCGTTTCCCCGGCGGATGCATCATCGAGGGCTACGACAAGGAAACCGCCTTCAGCTGGAAGGATTCAATTGCAACAGGTCCCGACGGACTTCCCCTTGAATTTAACGGCAAGTACGGTGATGTTGCCGCACGTCCCTATGGCATCAACCTCTGGACAAACATCGGCACCACAGATGATCCCCTCCCCTGCTATATGAGCTACGGACTCGGATTCTATGAGTACTTCCTTCTTGCTGAGGACATCGGTGCAATCGGTGTACCCGTTATCAACTGCGGTCTTTACTGCCAGATGAGAGGCAAGGGTCCCGTTGATATGTATACTGAAGAATTCGAGCAGTACCTTCAGGATATGGTTGACCTTGTAGAATTCTGCAGAGGTGACGAAACAACAACCTGGGGTAAGGTAAGAGCTTCTCTCGGACATCCCGAGCCCTTCGAGCTCAAGTACATCTGCATCGGTAACGAAAACGAAGGTGAAGTTTACTTTGAAAGATATGCTGCCTTCCTTGAGCGCTTCAATGAAGAAAAGGCAAAGAATCCCGAGCTTTATGAAGGTCTTGAGCTTATCTATTCATCAGGTACTGACGACGCTACAAGCGGTGCAAACTACCTCGCTTCATACGAGTACGCTTATGAGTACATAAACGAAAACGGTATCAGCATCGACGAATTCGCAGGTGCAACAGACCATCATTACTATAACGATCCTCAGTGGTTCCTCAAGAATGCAGACCATTACGATGAGAAGAACTACAAGAGGGACGCTGAAAACATGACCGACACCTTCTACGGTGGCGGCATCAAGGTCTTCGTAGGTGAATACGCGGCCCGCTCAAACAGACTCGAGGCTGCTCTTGCTGAAGCAGCATACATGACAGGTCTCGAGAGAAACGGTGACATCGTTGTTATGGCAGCTTACGCTCCCCTCTTCGGTAATCTCACCGCTACTCACTGGGCACCCAACCTCATCTGGTTCAACAACCACCTTTCAACAGGCTCAACCAACTACTATATGCAGAAGCTCTTCTCAACAAACGCAGGTACAACCCTTCTTGCATCAGATCTTGACGGTGCGGACGTACCCATGTCAGAGCTCAAGGGTATGGTAGGTCTCGGTACCTGGTGGACAAAGGCAGAGTTTGATAATCTCAAGGTAACCGACAACAAGACCGGCAAGATACTTGCAAAAGAAAGCTTCACAGTACCCAACTTCTGGTGGGGCTGGAAGGAAATCAGCGAAGGTGACTGGCAGATAAAGAACGGCAAGCTCATTCAGCAGAATGACTATCATCCCTACAACCTTCTCGGTGCATCAGCGGTTTACGGCGATACAGACTGGACAGATTACACCTACACCTTCGAGGCAACAAAGCTCGAGGGCGGTGAAGGCTTCTACATTCCCTTCCTTATCGAGGACGAGCAGAATATGTTCTTCTGGAACATCGGCGGTTGGAGCAATACAAAGTCAGCCCTTCAGAGAATGGAGGACGGCATCAAGACAGATGCAATTCCCGGCACTGCAAGCTCCTTCACAGTTGAAGACGGCGTAACCTACGAAATCAAGCTTGTTGTCAGCGGCAACAACATCAAGGGCTACATCGACGGCGAGCTTCAGTTTGACTACGATGCTACCAACGGTACTGAAGCAGAAAGCTATCAGGTTGTTTCCACCGACGAAAGCGGAGATATCATCATCAAGCTCGTTAACGTAACAGGTGATGACAGAGCCTTCGCAATCGACATCAAGAACGCCGACATCAACGGCACAACCGCAACAGTATATCAGGTTGCAGGTGACAGCCTCGACAACGATAACGTACTCGGTGCAAAGGAAGACTGTGTAATGGAAGAATTCACAGTTAACGGCATCAGCAATCAGTTCAATTACACCGTACCTCAGTATTCAGCTACGGTTATCAGAATACCCACAAAGTAAAAAACGCCCTTCGGGGCGTTTTTTTAGTGAAATATTGCTTGCGCAATGTGAAATATGCCTGCGGCATGTGAAATCCGCACTCAGGTACGGGGGAAATATTTTCCTTCGGAAAATGTTGATGAGTATAAAGCCCTTACTTCTTACTACTATTCCTCCATCTGCTTGCCTAAAAAGCCTGCGGCTACCTGAGTGAGCTTGATATCCGTCTGAGTGGGCGGTGCTAAAGTCTCACCGCAAAGAAGCATTACCGCTCCCATAACATCTCCGCCGCCGATAATCGGGCACATAACGGACACAGCCGAGGGCATTTCCTCACTTACCACGAGATCACCCTTATCCGAGCCGCAAACGAAGCTTGCTCTTCTTTCCATATAGCTTTCCACCATAGGTGAAATACGTTTGCCGAGCATTTCCTTTTTAGGCATACCCGAAACAGCAATTACCTGATCTCTGTCGCAGATTACAACCGCCAATCCGCTCGTACGGTTAAGCACATCAACATACTGCTTGGTATAGGGGCCAAGCTCACCCATAGGCGAGTACTTCTTGAAAATAACCTCGCCCTCGTTGTCGGTATA
>JAFZFT010000055.1 GCA_017555765.1 Clostridia bacterium
AACCTTTTTTACTTTTGAATTGGTAAACGCCTCATTACCGATTTTTTTGAAGCCCTTCGGCAACGTTACGGTTTCTATTGTTGTACAACGGTTAAAAGCATAAGGCTTTATTTCGGTTATACCCTCGGGAATAACAAGATCCTTGAGAGGCTTTCCGTCAACATAAATATAAAAGAACGGGTCGTTTCTGAATGAATTATCTGAAAATTCGATATCCAGCCAATCTTCAACGCATTTTATATAAAATTTCATTGCATTAAAAATGTAATTCTTGGCTCCGACCCTCTCAAGAGATGAGGGAATTATAACTTCATCTATATAGTATTTGTCGCCTTGCATGGCTCCGTCACCGATAGCCACAACAGGGTAGCCGCCGAGCTCTTCGGGAATTACAAGCTCGTCCCCTGTTTCCCACACACACTTTACAATGGTTGCCTTTCCATCCTCAACGGTGTAGGTAAATACACCTTCCGTATACTCTTCCTCGGCACCGAGAGTGGTGAAAGCCAGAACTGCGGATAAGAGTACGGTAAGAAAAGCAACAGATAATATTTTGGTCTTTTTCATAATGATTCCTCCTTTTTTCAGACACTGTAATTATCTTGGCTTAATAATAACAGCATCTGAAACGTATTTGTGAGTTTTTGTCTGAATGGTAGAATTTTTTGTATTATTCGTTATTGGGAATCATTGCAACCGAGGTAAAACAGCCGTTTTTATACTCATTTCTGAGCGTACCGCCGTACCGCTCAACTGTTCTTGAAATATTCTTTATTCCGAAGCCGTGCATACCTGACGGGTCATTTTTCGTACTTCTGAGCTGTTTGCCCAAACCGAAGGGATTGTCAACACAGGTATTTGTAACCTTAAAGAAAACAAAGGCCTCCTTTTGCCATATCTCAACTCTGACAAATCTGTTCTCATTTTCCGACATTCTCGAACAGGCCTCAAGAGCATTGTCAATCTGATTTGCAAGCACGGCGCATATATCAACAGACGATAAATGCAAGGGCGTTACAAGTATCACACGGTGATCAAAGGGAATTCCGAGATTTTTTGCTTCGGTGATTTTGCAGTTGACTATGGAATCTATAACCTTGTTTCCGCTGTTACAAAACTGTGCCTGACTGTAGGAAACGGAAAGCAGCTCATTGATATAGGCTTTGGCACCTTCATCGTTTTCTATCATTCCGCCGATTGTTATGATATGGTTTTTGAAGTCATGTACCTGCTGACGGATTGCCTCCTGAGAATGCTGAAGCTCGGCAAAGTTCTTTTCCATCATAGTGTTGGTCATAGCCATAAGTACAGTCTCACGCTTTTCCTTTTCGTACCTGACATTAAGTGAAATTGCAACAATAATCGAAACAATGGAAACAACAATAAAGAATGTGGCAAAAATAGTTGCAAGCTGCATTACCACAAGAGACTCCGTGAAAATCATGCCCATAAGTATGTTCAGAGCAACGAAGGAAGCAAGTGAAACGAAAAATATCATAAGCAGGTTTTTGTTTCCGAGCTTTCTGATGGACGAGCAGAGTCTTCTGAGAGCAATGCAGAGTATAACCTCCGTAAGCTTGCCGCCTAAAATGAACAGTATACGAGATGTCCCCCACATAAGTACAGTGCGAAAGCCCTCTGCAATTGATGATTTCATGCTGACAGAAAGAACTACACTGTAGGTTACAACGTACTCAAAGGAGTGTAGAAAGAACCAGGTAATCATTGTCGAGCAGAGTCTTAAGGGCAGATTCCCCTTGTGAAGGATAAAATTCACCGCAAAGGAGAAAAGTATCGCCACTGTTATTGTTGCAAATGAAAACAGCTGAAGCTGATTCATATAGGTTATAATGGCTGTATAGACGACAGTGAAAAGCAGGGTGAAGAAAAAATTCTTCAGCCTTGAAAATCTTTTTTCGCACATATTGCCTATTACAGTAAGTACGACAAAGCCTTCAACGAAGGTAGCAAGCAGCTCAAAAAGCTGATAAAAAAGCTCACTCATTTAACATGTCCTCCCCTTACTTATAGTCCCCATCTTTCAAGCAGAGTCTGCTTGACACTATGGAGCTGTCTGCGACTTACGGGCAACACCGTACCGTTTTTAAGAGTAATGTCAAAACCCGATATACGCGAAATATAATCCACATTTACAAAGCAGCTTCTGTCAATAAAAAGGAATCTCTCATCATCGAGAAGGGCGTAAAATTCGGTTATACCCCTGTTATCTGTCAGCTCACCCTGATCCTTGGTATAAACTATCAGTTGTCTTGAAACACGGCTGACATAAACTATTTCGCCGTAGCTTATTCTTCTGTAATCGTTATATCTGTGAAGAGTAACAACACTGTCTTCGGGGTCTGAAACCTCTCTGACCGCACAGTCAAGAGCTTCCCGGAAATCACGGCTGAGATTCATTTTTATAACATATCTCAACGCCCTGACCTTATAGCCCTCTGCCGCTCTTTCCTCCATGGAGGTCAGAAAAATTATCTCTGAGGATTTTGTATATTTTCTGATATCCTCTGCAAGCTCAAAGCCGCTTTTGCCCGGCATAGAAACATCAAGGATAAAAATATCTGCGACTCTGCCGTCCTGAAGCTCATAAAGCAGCTGCTCGGGAGATGAAAACTCCGAAACCGAAAACTGAATATGCTTTTCAGAGCTGTACTTCTGTATTTCAGCCTTTACAAGCTCAATATCATAGCTGCTGTCGTCGCAAACTGATATGCGTATCATAAAATCACCGTCCGAATTATTTATAGCTTTCCTATTTTATAATTATAGTGTTTTTTCGCCAAAAAAACAACAGTTTTGTCTGTATGGTATGTTTTTCTGTCTGAATGGTAGAAGATGAAAAAAATCTCCCGTTCTTTTTGAGCGGGAGATGATTTTTTATAAGAAGATTATTATTTACTTGCTTCTTCAATAGCAACTGCACATGCAACAGTCAAGAAAGCCTGGGGTTGTTGCCTAAATTCATCAGCTGTTTTAAGGGGTGTTTTTGGTAGATTTTATGCCTGAAAATGGCTATAAACAGTACCTGTTGTTCCCCGGTGCGTTTAGCAGTTGTAAAGTTTTGTAAAGTTTTTGGATTTTTATCAGGATTTATAAAATCGCAACCGATTTCTCATCAACCGCCAGCTGCAGGAGAAAGAAGCCATATCTCGTCGCCGTCATTAAGCTTCTTGCCCTTTCTCATACATCTGTCGCCGTTGACATAAACAACAGCTTCACCGAACTTGAGCTCCTTATGAGGCTTGAGTGCGGCATTTCTTTCAGGACGGTACTTGAGTTTAGGATCGTTCATTCGTTCTTCTTCTTTTTTCAGATCCTCATAATAGCCCTCTTCCATTTTTTTTGAAATTACAGAGAAAACCTCTTTTACTGTCTTAGCCTCAAGCTCCAATGTACCGAAGCCTGTTGTTGATCTGATAACGCCGAAAGTCTTAACCTTTACCATAAGGGAATACCTCCTTTGCACATTCAGGTATTTTAATTCCGAGTCTTTTAAGTGTACGAAGTGTGGGGGCACCGTCCTTCCAGCCTCGCATAATGTAATAGCTTCTCTTCATCTTCTCAAGAGGTACCTTTGTTCTCTTGTCACCGGGTACCTGCTCTTCGTCGGTAAGACGCTTGGGAAGTGTGTCAGTGTCCTTACCTACAGGAAGACCGAGGATGATGTTAGCAAGTCTTTCTACATTGTATCCGTACGCACCTGCTTTGATGAATGAGCCTGCAGTATAGTGTAAGCCCGTTGAAGCATTAAGCACTCTGGGGTACTGAACAAGAGGAATATTTACTGCAAGCACCTGAGGGAACTGTAACACGGGATAGAGTACGGGGGCGGAATATTTGAATACAGTCTGCACCGCTCTTGTCATAAGGCTTGTTGGCTTGTTAACGATGAACCAGGGCAAGATTGCATATGAAGTGAATACACAGAAGCCCGCTGCAGAAGCACCCTCCATAACATTCTGGAAGGTAATTGCAAGACCCGCCTTGCCCTTGGGAGTGTAGGAATCCATATTAAGGCCCAGACCCTCAAGAACAACCATATAGCCCGCATTAAGATGGCATCCGCCACGGTTAGAAGTAGCATAGCCAAGGCCGTGACCTACTGCACCTCTGGGCTCATAAGCGGCAAGCTCCATACCCTTGGCGTGGATAGCAAATTCCTTACCGCCGAACTTTTCACTCATTCTCTTGGTACCCTCTGCAAGAATGTCACCGATACCTCTTCTGTATGCGATATCGTGGAACACTTCACTGAGATTATCGGTCTTTCCGAATTCAAGACCGCAGTCCCATAACCCTTTTTCGTTAAGCTCCATTGCAAAAGCTATACAGCCTGCAGCAGAGATAGTATCGATACCGAGCTCATCAAGCTCATAGTTCCACTTGATAATCTTTTCAATATCGTCATTCATAAGATTGGGACCAAGAAGACCGAGAGTTTCAAGCTCGGGACCCTTGATATTCTTGCCCTCATAACGAACTCGTCTTTCACATTTCATCGGACAGGAGTAGCAACCGCCGTTTTTGATAAGGTGCTTTTCTCTGAGCTCCTCACCTGATACCTTTTCAAAGTTTTCGAAGCGACCGTCACCGAAGTTTCTTGTGGCAAGAATTCTGTGAGCCTGCATGGGAGCCACAAGACCTGCAGTACCGAGCTTTGAAAGCTGAGCACCTGTGATAGGATGACGCTTTAACTGCATTGCCCACTCTTTATTAAGTGCATCAAGCTTTTCCTGATCGTGAATTTCAGGATAGATGTGAGTACCCTTTGCTGTAACAAGCTTAAGGTTTTTATCACCGAAAACAGCACCTACACCACCACGGCCCGCTGTTCTTTCACCGCTGAATACGCCCGCATAAAGCACCTTGTTTTCACCTGCGGGACCGATAGCAAGACAACTTGTACCTGAGGGGTACTGATGCTGAATTTCACCTGTCATCATACCCTTCATTTCGGGTACATCGTGGAAGGTGATTTTGTCATCGTCAATTTCAATCCAGGTAAGCTCCTTTGCTCTGCCGGTGATAACCATAGCATCCCAGCCTGCTTTTTTAAGACGTCTGCCGAAGGGGCCGCCACAGTTTGAGGAGGTCAGAAGACCTGTTAAAGGTGAAACTGTTGAAATATTGAATCTGGTTGATGAGGGTGATTTACAACGGGTAAGAGGGCCTGTTGTAACAACAAGCCAGTTATCCTCGTCAAACGCCTTCATACCGGGACGGATATGGTTAAGAAGAATATCAGCCGCCATAATCTTACCGCCGATGGTTCTCTTTCTGTCCTCATCTGTCCAGGGGAATTCACTGTGAGTTCTGTTCGTAAGGTCTACAAAGAGGACCTTACCCATATAGCCTTTTAAGTTTGTCATATGTACGCTCCTTAAATTCTAAGTTGAAGAGTGTCTGTCTTGTTATCATCAAATACAAGTATTCTGCCACTTAAGGAATTATCATTTGTCAGAAGGTACTGAATACCCAGTGACGCCTGATATGAACCGATAACCCCTGCCGTAGCACTTATATTATATTTTGCTTTACTGCCCTCACAAAGACCTGCTTCACTCGGTGTGAGAGAATGTGACGGCACATAGAGATATGCCACTCCGTAAAAGCCGTCTATACCGCCGTGGACAAGAGGGATATTATTTTCACGGCAGAAATTTTCAAGTATAATCCTTGCTTCGTTGTTATCGACACAAGAGAAAATTATATCGCAGTCTTTTAATTTTTCTATATGTGAGCCATCTGTAATTTTTTCGTTTACGGATATAATTTCACATTCGGGTGAATATGCCGAAAGCCTTTTATAAAGGACTTCACATTTCCTTTTGCCGATATCGTCAGCAGTATACATAAACTGTCGGTTGAGGTTGCTTTTACTTACGGTATCGAAATCACAAAGATACATTTTACCGATACCTGCACCCGCCATATGTACGGCAACATTTGTGCCGAGTCCGCCAAGACCGATTACAGCACAGCTTTTACCTTTGAGAGAAAATCCCTGTGTCAGCTTTTTATCATTTGCTGTCATAATTTCCTCCGCAACTCTGAGTATCACCCGACAAAACCTCAACTGCGTGGGGCAGTACGGGAAGAATGAACTCAAGAGATTCTCTTACTGCCTTGGGGCTGCCGGGAAGATTCACGATAAGGCTTTTGCCCCTTATACCCGACACAGCTCTCGAAAGCATAGCCTTGGGAGTTATCTGAAGGCTCTTAATTCTTATAGCCTCGGCAATACCGGGGGCTTCTCTTTCGATTATAGCCTTTGTGGCTTCGGGAGTTATATCTCTCGGTGCAAAGCCTGTTCCGCCCGTAGTCAGAACAACATCAGCCTTCACATCGTCGCAAAGATAAATGAGAGCTTCCTCAATTTTCTCTTTTTCATCGGGCACGAGAATATATTCTGCTGTTTTACCAAGGGGTGAAACGAGTTCTTTAATCAGCGGTCCGCTTTTATCCTGACATATACCTTGCGAGCAGCGGTCACTGACACAAACTATTGCGAAAACCAAAAATTATCACTCCCTACTTGAAATATACCTTTTACTGATATATAATAACATAAAGGAACAAAGTTTACAATATTTTTTTCGTAAAAATAAAATTGATAAACAATTTGCACATTAAACCCAGGAAGTTTGCGGTAAATCCGCTTAATTCATATTCCGACTCATACATTCTAAACCAATGGCACGAAGGTATGGGCGTGACCGAAAAAACACTGTCTGTCAGGAGAAAAAAGACGGACACCGGTCAAGGGTAAAAAGGGAAACTCTTTTACCTTCCGTGATTGAAAAGGAGAATGAATTATGAAAAAACTTCTCGCAGTGCTTCTCGCACTCACAATGCTCTTCGCCTTCGCAGCATGCGGCGGTGAAAAAACACAGACCAACGCACCGGAAGCAGCAGACGGCTACACTATCCTTCTTGAGAAGGGCGAGGATATGAAAAACACATATTCTCTCATAGCCTGTAACCCCGATAAGCTTGTTGACATCAATGTTGAGGGTGCCAATGCCTTCATCGAATGGATGACAAGCTCAGAGGCAGCAGCTCTTATTGCAGAATACGGCAAGCAGCAGTACGGTCAGGCTCTCTTCTATCTCATCGACGAGGCTTTCTCTCAGGAAGAGTATGTAGCACCGACCGCATCAGACAATAAGGTAATCCGCATTTCAACAACCACATCAGTAAACGATTCAGGTCTTTTACCTTATCTTATCCCCACCTTTGAATCAAAAACAGGCTACACAGTTGAGGTTCAGTCAGCAGGTACAGGTGCGGCTATACAGAAGGCAAAGGACGGCAACGCTGACCTTATTCTCGTACATGCAAAGGCTTCTGAGGAAGAATTCGTAAACGAGGGCTACGGTGTTGAAAGAATCCCCTTTATGTATAACTACTTTGTAATTGTAGGTCCCGAAAGTGACCCCGCAGGCATCAGAGACTGTGCAAATGCTGCAGCTGCTTTTGCTAAGATTGCTGAAAGCAAGTCAACCTTCATTTCAAGAGGCGACGACAGCGGTACACATAAGGCTGAGCTTAAAATCTGGGGCGAAAATGTACCCAACGCCGAAAATGATACATGGTATATAAGTGCCGGTCAGGGTATGGGTGCTTGTATCTCAATGGCAAAGCAGATGAATGGTTACTGTCTCACCGACAAGGCAACCTTCCTTTCAATGGCTGAATAATTTTGGATAAAATAAATGAAGCCTTCGAAATGCTTATGAGTATGGACAAGGAGCTGTTACAGATTATCGGTGTAACGCTCCGTATGTCGTTTTTCAGTACTCTTATTTCCTGTCTTATCGGTATGCCTCTGGGCGTACTTCTCGGTAAAAGCAGATTCAAAGGCAAAGGGACAATCATAAAATTAACAGGAACCTTTATGGGCTTGCCACCGGTGGTGGCAGGCCTGATTGTCTATATGCTGTTTTCTAAAAACGGCATTTTCGGCTCACTCGGTCTTCTTTTCACAGTAGAAGTTATGGTAATTGCACAGTGTATGCTCATAATTCCCGTTGTGATAAATCTTACCCATTCCATCACCTCAGTTAATGCATCACCCTTACTTGAAACGGCAAAGGGCCTTAATTTTTCAAAGGGCAAGACTGCTCTTTTGATGCTGACGGAAAACAAAACCGCCCTTTTCAGCGTGGTACTTACTGCCTTCGGCAGATCTATTGCCGAGGTGGGTGCGGTAAGCCTCGTCGGCGGTAACATTCAATGGAAAACAAGAGTTATGACAACAGCAATTATGCTTGAAACCAACAAGGGTAACTTCTCCTTTGCATTGGCTCTGGGTATTATCCTTCTGCTCATCTCCCTTACAGTAAACGTAATTGCATCCTTCGCAGTAAAGGAGGATAAAAGATGATTACACTAAAAAATATAAAAAAGACTTACGGTGACAGAACCGTACTCGATATTGAAAATCTCACCTTCTCAAAAGGCGAAACAGTAGCTATTGTCGGTCCCAACGGAAGCGGTAAAAGTACTCTTCTGAAAATTATTGCCGACACGGTAAAAAGTGATGGTGGAGATATCGAAAAAAACGGAAAGATACTGTATCTGCCACAGCA
>JAFZFT010000056.1 GCA_017555765.1 Clostridia bacterium
GCAGCTATGAACCCCGGTCCTCCGAAGTACTACCACACAAGAGGCGACACGGCTGATAACATGGATATGAAGACAGTTGAAAAGTGCCTTGAAATCGCACTTAACGCTCTCTTCCTCTTCGATGAAAAGGGCCTCGTTGACGAATATTAAAAATCATCCCACCGATAAACACATCGGTGGGATTTTTATGTTCCGTTATATCCCGATTTCTATTGACAAATACTATTAAAAATTGGTACAATGATATGAATAAAATTCTTTTGAAAGGAAGATGAAAATATGAATAAGGGCAAGTTTTATATAACTACCGCTATTGCATATACATCAAGAAAGCCTCACATCGGTAACAGCTATGAAATCGTACTTACAGACGCTATTGCAAGATATAAGAGACTTCAGGGCTATGATGTATTTTTCCTCACAGGTACCGACGAGCACGGTCAGAAGATTGAGGAATACGCAAAGGCAGCAGGTATCTCTCCCAAGGAATACGTAGATAACGTTGCAGGTGAAATCAGAGGTATATGTGACACTCTCAACACCACCTACGATAAGTTCATCAGAACAACTGACGATTACCACGAAAAGGTAGTTCAGAAGATTTTCAAAAAGCTCTATGATCAGGATGATATCTATAAGAGTGAATATGAAGGTCTTTACTGTACTCCCTGTGAGTCCTTCTGGACAGAATCTCAGCTTGTAGACGGCAAGTGTCCCGACTGCGGCAGAGAGGTTTCAAAGGCTAAGGAGGAGGCTTATTTCCTTCGTCTTTCAAAATACCAGAAGCAGCTTGAGGAATACATTGAAAAGAACGATAACTTCATTTATCCCGAAAGCCGTAAGAAGGAAATGCTCAACAACTTCATCAAGCCCGGTCTTCAGGATCTCTGCGTTTCAAGAACCTCCTTCAAATGGGGTGTTCCCGTTTCATTTGATGACAGACACGTTATCTATGTATGGATTGACGCGCTTTCAAACTACATCACTGCTATGGGCTATGATCCCGACGGAAGCAGTGAACAGTATAAGAAGTACTGGCCTGCAGATGTGCATATCATCGGTAAGGACATCGTACGTTTCCACACAATCTACTGGCCTATTATGCTTATGGCTCTCGGTGAGGAGCTTCCCAAGCAGGTTTACGGTCATCCCTGGCTTCTTTTCGGCGAGGATAAGATGAGCAAGTCAAAGGGTAATGTTATCTATGCCGACGAGCTTTCAAAGCTTATCGGTGTTGATGCTACAAGATATTATCTTCTTTCAGAAATGCCCCACGCTAACGACGGCTCAATCTCATATTCAACAATTATCGAAAGATTCAACTCTGACCTTGCAAACACTCTCGGTAACCTTGTAAACAGAACTGTTGCTATGACAAACAAGTACTTTGAGGGTACTGTTATGGCTCCCACCTGTCCTGATGCACTTGACGAGGAGCTCAAGGCATTTGCTCTTGAAACAGTCAAGACCGTTGACAGCAAGATGGAAACCTATCACATCGCTGATGCAGTTGAAGCTATCATCAACCTTGCAAAGCGTTGCAACAAATACATCGACGAAACTGCTCCCTGGACTCTTGCCAAGGACGAAGCAAACAAGGAAAGACTCGGCACAGTGCTTTACAACCTTCTTGAGGGTATCAGATATATCTCTGTTCTTCTTTCAGCATTTATGCCCGATACCTCAAAGGCTATCCTTGAGCAGATTAACTGTGACGTTGCTACCTATGAAAGTCTTGAGAGCTTCGGCGCTCTCGCAGCAGGCAATAAGGTCGGTACAGCTACTCCCCTCTTTGCACGTATCGATGCAGAGAAGTTTATGGCTGATATCGAGGCTCAGCAGGCTGCCGCAAAGGAAATGAGCTATGAAGAAACTCTTCAGCAGCAGAAAAAGGAAGAAATCGAAGGCGTTGCAAAGATTGCTATTGATGATTTCGCTAAGGTTGACCTTCGTGTTGCAAAGATTACCGATTGTGAGCCCGTAAAGCGTGCAAAGAAGCTTCTTAAGCTCACTCTTGACGACGGTACAGGTACTCCCAGAACAGTTGCATCAGGTATCGCAAAATGGTACAAGCCTGAAGACCTTATCGGTAAGAGTATTATTGTTGTATCCAATCTCAAGCCCGCCGTTCTTTGCGGTGTTGAGAGTCAGGGTATGATTCTTGCCGCTGACTGCAGCGAAGAGGATGTTAAGGTTATCTTCGTTGACGGTATCCCTGCCGGCTCAAAGGTGAGATAATGTACAGTAATATATTCGACACTCATGCCCACTATGATGACAGTCGATTTGATGAGGACAGAGACGAGCTTCTGTCCTCTCTTTCTGAAAAGGGTGTGAGCCATATCATAAACTGCGGATGCGATTTTAAAAGCTCTCTTACTACCCTTGCTCTTGCAGAAAAGTATGACTTCATCTATGCAGCTTTAGGCGTTCACGCTCACGAAGCGGAGGAAGCAACGGAAGAAGACCTTCAGAAAATCGCAGAGCTTTACAAAAATGAAAAGGTTGTTGCCGTCGGCGAAATCGGACTTGATTATCACTACGATTTTTCACCAAGAGAAAGACAAATTGAGGTTTTTGAAAGGCAGATAAAGCTCGCAAATGAGCTTGACCTTCCTGTTATAGTTCACGACAGAGAGGCTCACGAGGACACAATGAAGCTTCTTAAGAAGTACAGACCCAAGGGTGTTGTGCATTGCTTCTCGGGCTCGGCCGAATCGGCAAAGGAAATCGTAAAGCTCGGAATGTACATCGGAATCGGCGGCGCAGTAACCTTCAAGAATGCCAAAAAGCCTGTCGAGGTTGTGGAATACCTTCCTCTCGACAGACTTCTGCTTGAAACTGATGCACCCTATATGACACCCGTACCCTTCAGAGGTACACGCTGCGATTCAGCGCATATTGCATATACTGCTGAAAAGATTGCAGAAACAAAGGGCATTGACGTGCAGGAGCTTATTGATATCTGCAACGAAAATGCAAAAAGACTCTTCGGAATAGCCTGAGAGTAATAAGTAGTAAGTAAGAGCACCCGAGACGGGTGCTCTTTTTTCAAATCATAACTACTATTCCCTAATTCCTATTCCCTAATCCCTTTACAGTATAATACATATAAGTCCGCTACAGCCCTCGTTTATTACTCTTTCAAGGGTTTCCTGAAGCTTCATTCTAGCATCGGTGGGCATTTTGTAAAGCTTATTGTGAAGACCTTCGTTAACAAGACTGTTGAGAGTTTTGCCGAAAATGTTGGATTCCCATATCTTTGACGGGTCTTCTTCAAACTCCTTCAGAAGGTACATTATAAGCTCCTCGGACTGGCTTTCCGTACCGACTATAGGTGCAACCTCGGTTGTGATATTTGCTTTGAGCATATGAATCGACGGTGCCGAAGCTTTAAGACGCACCCCGTATCGACCTCCCTGCTTCATTATTTCAGGGTCCTCAAGGGAAAGCTCTTCCATAGTAGGCATCACAATTCCATAGCCAGTCTTTTCAACTTCGTCAAGGGCAGTGCGGAAGCGCTCATAAGCCTTCTTAGCTTCAGTAAGACCTATAAGGGTATCCATAAGCTGTTGCTCGTCGGATATTTCTGTGCCCGTTTTTTCGCTCAGTACCTTGTAGAAGAGATTTTCAGGTACGGAAAGGATAATTCTTATACAACCGACGGAAAGGTCAATTTCATCGGTTCTGCAGTCAGATACACACTCTTTTTCCTTCAGCGATGAAACAAAGCCGCGGACATCTTTTATTTTGCAAAGCCTCGAAGCATCATCGGAAACGGCGGAGAAAATCGACTTTCTTATCTCGTGGTCGGAGTCGAGTCTGCTTATCCAGTGAGGAAAATCAAGATGTATTTCCCTGACAGGAAACTCATAAAGTACGGTGGAAAGTATCTCTTCGATTTTCTCTTCGGTAAGGGTCTTGCAGTTGACGGGCATAACTGCCACCGAGTACTTTTCGCTCAGCATCTCGGCAAGAGAAATACACTCCTCACTGTCAGGATTTTTACTGTTGAGAAGCACAACAAAGGGCTTTTCGATTTCCTTAAGCTCGTTTATGACCCTTTCCTCTGCCTCAGTGTAATCGTCTCTTGCAATTTCGCCTACAGTACCGTCGGTAGTAACTACAAGCCCCACCGTCGAATGCTCACTTATAACCTTCTGCGTACCGATTTCAGCCGCCATATTGAAGGGTATCTCCTTATCAAACCAAGGGGTACGTACCATTCTCGGCTGATTGTTTTCTATGTAGCCGATTGCACCGGGTACGATATAGCCGACACAGTCAATCAGCCTAAGACGGAAACGGATATTCTCTTCAAGCTCTAATTCAACGGCATTTTCGGGGATAAACTTCGGCTCTGTTGTCATAATCGTCCTGCCGTTGGAGGACTGGGGAAGCTCGTCTCTTGCTCTCTCACGTACCGCTCCATCATCAATGTTGGGCAGTACGGAAACATCCATAAGCCTCTTGATAAGAGTTGATTTACCTGTGCGTACGGGCCCCACAACGCCGATATAAATATCACCGCCTGTTCTTGCGGCCATTGAGCTGTAAATACTTGCATTTTTCATCTCTGCATCCTCTTTTCCCAATTTATACAGTAAATTTATATGCGCAATCAGGATAGGATATGCTAAAAAACAAAAAACGCACCCCAAAGGGATGCGTTAATTATTTTATCTGCCGCGTCTGCCTGAGCCCTGTCTTGACTCGGTTGAACGCTTGAGGTCGGACATCTTTTCGTCACTGACTGCCTTGAACTGAGCCATCATTTCCTCAAAGGACATTGCCTCCTTGGGCTGCTGCTTCTGCTGACCCTGCCATACATTGGCTCTGGGTCTGTCGGAAGAACGGTTCTGACGGTTAAAGCTTCTGGGCTTTTCCTCTGCGGGTGCTTCGGTTGCCTTTTTGATTGAAAGGCTGATCTTTCCCTCATCACTGATGGAAACAACCTTCACCTTTACCTCCTGACCCTCCTTAAGGAATTCCTTGATATCCTTAACAAAGGTGTTGGAAACCTCAGAAATATGTACCATACCGCTTTTTCCGTCGGGAAGGCTTACGAAAGCTCCGAATGCGGTAAGACCTGTAATTTTACCTTCAACAATAGCGCCGATTTCGAGCATAAAAAGATGTTATCCTCCTAAAATTTATTCCCCAAAAGAAGAGCCGTAAAAGACCTTTTCACCAGGCTTACAATATCCGTAATCTTCTCTTGCAATTTTTTCAAAAAGCTCCATCTCGTTACCGAGAGAATCGCTTATTTCTTCACTTTCAGCTTCAAGTGCAGCTGTTTTCATTTCAAGCTGTGCTATCTGCTCCTCGTATTCAGCAGCAGCGGAATAATTCGGCATTATGCAACCGAAAAATGTTACTGCAAAAAGTGCTACGACGGCAACTAAAACAGCAATATGAACTCTCTGTGCCGGAGTTTTTTTATAGCTTTTTTTCGCAGCTTTGAACTCTTTTACTGCCACAGTCCCGCCTTCTTTCACTAATAATCAATACTTACACTTAATTATACTTATTTATCTGAATATTTCAAGAGGATTTTTACAATAATTTTATTTTTTTATCAACATTTTCATCCGTTTGCTTTATGTGCGGCTTTTTTATATTTCCAAAAGCCTTACACAATGCCTTTATGAGCTTTAACGGCAGTTTAAATACACCGACCGCAAGAAGCCTTATCGGGTACGTAACACCTCTTATGAGAGCGTTTATTCCGTCGGCTATAAGATACAGTAGCCTCAGGATAAATCTGCCTACTGTAAAGTAAAGCGATAAACCGCCGATAAGCTGACCGACTACGAGGTTGAATCTGACCGTGCCACTGTTTTCAAGAAGCATATAGAAAAACGAGACGAAGGCGGTCAGTACGCAAAAAACACCGTCGGAAACCGCAACGGTAATTTTCCCTTTTCCAAAAATTCTGAAAAGCACCTTAACGGCAATATACAAGCCGCAGAGAATAAATCCCATCCCTACAGAATCAAGAAAGCGACTTATCTGATTAAAAAGGGGCTCACTGTAAATCATCGGAATATCCTTGCCAGAAAGCTCTTGGCTTCAGGTCTCTCATTCAGGTAGGAAAGTGAGGATATCACTCCCTCGACATTGAGCTCACCCGTTTCCGTGTTAAGTCTGTTGATTTTCAGCTGCTCCCCTCTTACCGTAAGCTCTCCCGCATCGGTATAGGCCACTATTTCGACATCATCAAAGGAATCCACATCGGTCACACCCGAAACCGTAAGCAGCTTTCTGTCCTTCAGTGTTATATTGTGTGTAAGCATAAGTTTATCTTTATTTTCGGACATAAAACAACCTCCCCTACTCAAGCTTATTCGTAGGGAAGGCTTTTTATTACGTTATTTCGTTATCTTATACATAAGTCCGGCATCGTTTTTTGTAGCATGCTCTGTAACCACAAGTACTTCCGCCTTGAGAAGGTTTTCGCCCATCTGTATTTCGAGAATGTCGCCTACCTTGACATCGTAGGATGCTCTTGCAACCTTACCGTTAACGGTAACTCTGCCCGCATCACAGACCTCGTTGGCAATAGTTCTTCTCTTTATAAGGCGTGACACCTTAAGATATTTGTCAAGTCGCATAGTTCCTCCAAAAAAATAGGGACTACCCGAAGGCAGTCCCGTTTTTCTGTAATTATTTTACAGCGTTCTTAAGAGCTGAGCTTGCCTTGAAGCCGGGAACCTTTGAAGCTGCAATTTCGATTGCTGCACCTGTCTGGGGGTTGTGACCTGTTCTTGCTGCTCTTTCCTTAACTTCGAAAGTACCGAAGCCGATGAGCTGAACCTTGTCGCCCTTAACAAGAGCTTCTTCGATAGCTGCGAAAACTGCTGCTACTGCCTTGTCAGCGTCCTTCTTTGAAATTTCAGCCTTAGCTGCAACTGCATTGATGAGTTCAGTTTTATTCATTTTTTTATCCTCCATAGATATTATATTTTCCACGGGTTTAATCCCGATTGGATACTAAATTGATTTTTGCTTCCTTCCAGAGCTCGTCGAGTTCGTCGATAGGTGTATTTTTCATATCGATATCGCGCTCTGCAGCAAGTCTTTCAACCTCAAGGTAGCGGGTGATGAACTTTTCGTTTGAACGGGTAAGAGCCTCCTCGGAATCAACGCCGACGAATCTTGAAACGTTGACAACTGAGAAAAGCACGTCACCGAGCTCTTCCTCGATTTCATCCTGGCTCTTGCCTGCGATAGCCTGCCTGAGCTCCTTGATTTCACTTTCAAGAGCATCAAAGGCTCCGCTCATATCATCCCAATCAAAGCCCGCTTTTTTAGCCTTGGACTGAATCTTCTGCGCTCTCATAAGAGCGGGAAGCTCCTTGGGTACCTTGAGCATTGAGCTGCCCTGGGTTTTCTGATTCTTGCTCTTACGCTTGATATCATCCCAGTTGGAAAGCACCTCATCAGTACCTGACACCTTGACCTCGCCGAAAACGTGTGGGTGACGCTCGATAAGCTTTTTGCATATGCCGTCTGTTACGTTGCTGAAATCGAAGGAGCCCTCTGCCCTTTCAATCTCACAGTGAAAAACCACCTGTAACAAGGCATCGCCAAGCTCTTCCTCAAGAAGCACCTTATCGTTTTTGTTGATGGCTTCGATAACCTCATAGGTTTCTTCTATAAAGTCTTTTTTTATACTCTCATGTGTCTGCTCTGCATCCCAGGGACAACCGCCCGGGGCACGGAGTATTTTCATGATTTCAAGCAAATCCTCAATAGTATATTTCTCTTTAAATTCAAAGTCTGTCATAATTAAAACCTCATTACGACTATTTTACCCTAATAATCCAAATTTTGCAAGAACTTTTGCAATTTTTTCTCCTTTAGGAATCATTTCTAAGTCATCTTTAACAATTCCTTTAACTAAAAGTATAGAAATTGCATAAAAGACTCCGCCGACACACACTGCAAGTATAGTTGTAAGACGGCTTTCGATGCCTAAAACATCTACAAGAAGGAAGTTTCCGAGCCAAGCGCCTACACCGCAACACACTGCGGCAATGAAGGGCTTGAGGAAAATTGACGCATAGTTAAGCTTCACACCTGTTGCTCTTGTAAGCTGGATTATATTTATTGTTACCATTACAAGATAGCAGATTGATGAGCTGATACATGCACCCTTGATATTGATTTCGGGGTTTGCAATAAGAATAAAGTTAAGAGTTACCTTGATAACTGCACCTATCGCCATAGTAACAATAGGTACCTTTGTCTTACCTACAGCCTGAAGCATATTTGTAAGAGGTGAAGCAAGAGCAAAAAGAGGTACAGCAAGACCGTAAACGGTCATCATAAATGCCGCTGCGGGGGCAAAATGCTCGTTTCCGCTTCCGTAAAGAAGATTGAGTATAGGCTCAGCAAGTACTGCGATGCCTATACCTGCGGGCATTGCAACAAGCATTGCAACTCTGAGTGCGGACTCAATACAAACCTTGATGTCCTTCTTGTTCTTTGCAGTCCACGCCTTGGAAAGTACGGGAATTGCACTGATACCGAGTACGAGAGTAAGTGAAGGAATAAGATTTTTGATGTTGATTACTGAGCCGTGCATACCGTAAAGGTATGTAGAGATGTTTTCGTCAAGAGTCTGGTCGATTGTAAGTGTATCGAGGTACATTCCCTTGACGGTGTCAAAGCCGTCGGAAAGAGCAGTTACAAGTCTGCTTCTGATAGTTATATCGTCGATAAGGTTACTGATATTTGTAACAAGTGAAGCCGCTGCAACGGGAATTGATATTGCAAGAAGTGATTTAAGAATATCCTTGTTGCTCTTTGCCTCGGGAGAATTTACAAGCTCTTCTCTTGTAAAGCCGAAGCCCTTTCTCTTGTAGCGGATGTAAAGATAAATAAGTCCGAAGGCTGAGCCGAGTGTAACACCTAAAATCGCAACTGCAGCCGCATAGGGATAAATAGCCGCAAGTGCCTCCGCTTCGTCTCTTACCTCAACACCGAAAAGCTTCATTGCACCGTTTACTGCATTTTTCTCATAATGAGAAAGTGTAGCCTTCATAAATACGAAGGTTGCACTCAGACCGAAAAGAAGCTTTACAACCGCTTCGATAACCTGAGAAACACCGGTAGGAGTCATATTGTTGAGACCCTCGTAGTAGCCTCTGAAGGATGACATCATACAGCAGAAAAGTACGCAAGGAGCAACTGCAAAGATACTTACGTAGTTCATGGGAGCTTCGTTGAAGTTTGAGTAAGGTATTGCTATTCCCATAAGAACAAGCATACCCGCTACACCCACAAGGAAGAACATCTTCTGTGCTACCTTGAATATTGCCTTTGCATCCTTTATTCTGCCAAGCTCCATATTCTGTGAGACGAGCTTTGACACTGCAACGGGAAGACCCGCCATTGAAATTGCATAAAGGGGTGTATAAACTGCATAGGCACCTGTAAAGTAGCCGTAGCCCTCTGTGCCTAAAAGATTGTTTATAGGTATTTTGAACACTGCACCTATAAGCTTTACTAATATGGTCGCTATGGCAAGAACTCCCGCTCCGGTAAGAAGGGACTGTTTCTTTCTTTCTGCCATAATTTCATCTCCTTTTCTGTTTATCCTATAAATTCGTTAAGCAGTGAGCCTTCAGGCACTATACTGCTGTCTTTTTCAGTAAACTTCGTTATTTTATCTTTCAGAAGCTTTGCCTCGGTGTAGTATATACTATCAGGGGCCACCGAGTCAAGAAGTTTTTCTGCTTCTTTTCTGAAAACACACACTTCATAGGGGTGAATTGAGTCAATTTTTATATCCGCTCTGTCACTGAAGGGGAAAAGATATCTGTCCTCACCCATACGTACTCCCTTCCAGAGGTAGAAGGTCCTTTCGGCATCACTGTTTCTGTGACGGTAGTCTCTTATCAGGCGGCGGATAAAACGCAAGTCCCTCTTTGTCATAAGAATTCCGTTTTCGTCGGCTATTCTTGAGGAAACACTGATATAGAGCTTTATCATATTCTCATCACTGAGAGGGTCAGTTATAAGAGGATTAAGTGCGTGAAGACCTTCAAGGATGATTACCTCATCCTCCTGTACCTTTACTGCGGTATATCCGTCTCTGCTGCCGCTTTTGAAGTTAAAGCGGGGCACCATTGCCTCACCGTCACGAAGAAGAGCACGCATCGTACTGCTTATGCAGGGAAGGTCAAGCGCCTTAACTGTTTCGTAGTCAACAGTTCCGTCCTCGAAGGTGAAATTCGCCTCTGAGCCAAGATAGAAATCGTCAAGAGAAATCACTGTGGCTCCTCTTCCCGCTTTTCTTATGCCATCGGCTAAAAGGTTGGCAGTTGTAGTCTTACCTGAAGAGCTCGGCCCCGCAAGCATAACGAGTACTCTGCCGCTTTCTGACAAAACACTGTCACAAAGAGCGTTTATTCTTTCTCTGAAGCTTTTTTCACAGCTATCAATAAACTCCTCGGGAGTGTTTTCCATCCTGCAGTTTATTTCATCAAGATAAAACAACATACAATCACCTGTATTTATGGTAAAATTCACCGATATATTCTTTGCGTCTTATGATTTCATCAAATCCGCTTATGTATTCATACGGGTATTTATAGTTAAATATTCTTTCGATTTCCTTAGATTCGGGAGCTTTGAGCTTGATTACCGCGCCTGCTCCTACTGCAAGTACGGTATGACACTCTTCCATCATATAGACATTGTAAAGGCATTCATAGCCCGCCTTTGTCCAGCCGACATTTTCAAGGTTGCCGAGACACTTGCTCTGACGATACATATAATAAGGCACATAGCCTGCCTCGGTAAGCTTTTTCTGTGTAAGTGAAAGCATCTCTGCGGCTACTATACCTGAGTTGGTTTTTCTTGACTCTGTAACGATGTTTGATGAACGCTTGAGCGCAAGGGTGTGTACCGTAATATTTTCGGGAGAAAGCTCGATAGCCTTGCTGAGAGTCTTTTCGTAGGACTCAAGAGTATCCTTGGGAAGACCTGCGATAAGATCCGTGTTTATATTTGTAAAACCGACCTCTCTGGCTTCGGAGAAGCAGTCAAGCGTCATCTGTGCACTGTGGTTTCTGCCGATTTCCTTGAGTACGTCATCATTGAAGGTCTGCGGATTGATGCTGATTCTCGTACAGCCGCAGTTTTTCATAACCTCAAGCTTTTCCTTGGTCGTACTGTCGGGTCTGCCCGCCTCAATTGTGTACTCACGTACGGAGGGTACGTCAAAATTACTGCTTATTGCATCGGTAACTCTCTTTAACTGCTCTGCAGTAAGTACGGAAGGAGTGCCGCCGCCGATATATATGCTCTCGAGCTTAAGCTGAAGCTCCTTGGCTATCTTACCCGTAACGGCAAGCTCCTCGCAGAGCTTTTCAACGTATTCAGGGATAAGCTTCTTGGCACTTTCGTTTGAGTGGGAAATAAATGAGCAATAGCTGCACCTTGTGGGACAGAAGGGTACTGAAACATAAAGTGAATAGGAATCGGGCTGTGACGCCTTTATAATCGGTGCTTCCTTCTGTGCTACACTGACAGCAAGGTTAGTTTTATCCTCGCTTACCTTAAGCTCACTTACGAAGTATTCCTTCGCCCAATCTTCGCCGTGAGCCTCTGAAAGATTGCTCATAAGCTTTGCGGGTCTTACACCTGTAAGTATACCCCATGGCGGTGTATATTCTGTTATTTCCGAAAGAAGCTCAAACATCATAAGAGCCATTTTTCTTTCAAGATACGATTCATCGGTATCGTCAGCATTTTTTTCAGAAAAATCCGCCACTTTGCTTTCGCTGTACTCTTTGCCGAGAAGCCTTACGGTGACCGATACAGTACTGCCGTCAAGCTCGGTAAGACAGTAGTCTTCATTTTCGGGTATTTCCTCGCTGATTGTTATCTTCTCAGGGAAATACACCCTGAGAAGGTTTTCCATTTCGTAGTGAAATTTGTGATTTTTATTTATAAGGTACATATTACAGTCCTCTTGTATACGGATTATTGTCTCTTTCAAAGCTGAGCGTGGTTTCATCACCGTGACCGGGACACACTCTGTAGTCGCCTTCAAGAGAGTAGAGTTTTTTTATTGATGTAAGGATTTCCTCTGCGCTTCCGCCGGGAAAATCTGTTCTTCCGACCGAGCATTTAAAAAGTGTATCGCCCGAGAAAAGATATTTATCTGTCTTGTATGTTACACTTCCCACTGTATGACCGGGAGTATGAATTACCTCAATCTTTTCTTCACCGAGAGTGAGGATATCTCCGTCACCTACAGTTTTATCGCAACTGAAGGCGGGACAATCAAAGCCGAGCATAGCGGCAAGGCTCTTTTTACTGTCGGTAAGACAATCTGCATCGGCCTCGTGGATTACAATCTCACCGCCGAATACCTTCTGAAGCCTTTTCACACCCATAATGTGGTCGAAATGACCGTGGGTGAGAAGAATATATTTAAGCTTTTCAATATTCATTGATTTAAGCATCGCTTCGAAACGAGCATTGTAAACACCCGCATCAATAACCGCCGCTTCGCCACTTTCAATATCCTTGATGATATAGCTGTTTGACGCTACAACGGGCGGGTTAAAGGCTTTGAATAAAAGAGACATGGGAACCTCCTTGGTAATTCGGAATTGTGAATTCGGAATTCGGAATTGCGCTGAAAGTAAGATGTATCTGGAAGTAATATCCCGCAAAGGTAATTTTTTTGCGTTTTTTGAGTTACACTATCAATATAAAATTGGCGGGCAGAATTTTTCTGTATCATCCGCCTTACCCGCGATTGCGCATTGCGCATTGCGAATTGCGAATTGTACTTACTTCTTCCAGATATCAGTATCCATTATGATGGTTACGGGGCCGTCGTTAACGAGAGATACTGCCATATCTGCGCCGAAAATGCCCTTTGCAACCTTTTTCACACCTAAGGTCTTTAATTCC
>JAFZFT010000057.1 GCA_017555765.1 Clostridia bacterium
ACCTGCTACTTTACGGCTTCATACCCCGCCTTCGGTGACGCAGAGCACGGGTACGACCGTATTGTGCTTCGTAAGAGCAGTACTGTTGCGGGACTCTCCTCAGCTGAGGAGAAAACTATATGGAAGGCTCCCGCCTCGGGTGTGTGCTCAAGACATATCTGGGCGCCTGAGCTTCATCTCATAGGCGGTAAGTGGTATGTTTACTTTGCCGCGGGTAACAGCGACGATGTGTGGCATATCCGCCCCTATGTACTTCGCTGTAAGGGTGATGACCCCTTCAATGACGAGTGGTGTCCCCCCGTCAGAATGGAGTCTACGGAGTCTGACGAACAGTCCTTCAGAAGCTTTTCTCTTGATATGACCTATTTCGGGCACAAGGGTAAGCACTTCGTAATCTGGGCTGAAATCATAGGCGCTTCCTCTCTTTTTATGGCGGAAATTGACCCCTCCGAGCCATGGAAGCTCATTTCGCATCCTATACTTCTCACAAAGCCCGAGTACGATTGGGAAAAGGTACGCTTCCACGTAAATGAAGGTGCCGCCGTACTCAAAACCGAGGATAAGGTCTATGTCTTTTTCTCCGCCTCAGGTACGGGCTCCGAGTACTGCATAGGAAGGCTCTGTGCTGATGCCGATGCGGATTTAATGAACATCGAAAGCTGGGATAAGCTCCCCTACCCCGTACTTTCAACGGAAGACCTTGTGGGCGAATCGGGCCCCGGTCACAACAGCTTTATTGCCGACGAAAACGGAGATATTCTTCTCGTTTATCACGCAAGACCCGCTTCTCATCTTGAAGGCAAGTGCGGTACCTTTACCGATGACCCCCTTTATGACCCCTGCCGCCACGCGAGAATACGAAAAGTACGCTTTGACGAAAATGGTATACCAAATCTTAAATAAAAAAGTAAAAGGCCATCCGATTCGGATGACCTTTTTATTGCTTTAAGTGGCGGGAATATTCTATCCGTCATCGCAGACGAGAGACGCGATTGCGAATTGCGAATTGCGAATTGCGCATTGATTAGAATATGCCCTGTGACATCATTGCATCTGCAACCTTGATGAAGCCTGCAATGTTAGCACCTGCTACAAGGTTGTAGCCAAAGCCGTACTCCTCTGCAGCCTTTGCTGAGTTGTCGTGGATGCTGATCATAATCTGACGGAGCTTTGCGTCAACCTCTTCTGCAGTCCAGCTGTATCTCATTGAGTTCTGGCTCATTTCAAGTGCGGATGTAGCAACACCGCCTGCGTTAACTGCCTTTGAGGGGCCTACTGCCTTACAGCTGTTCATAAGGAGTGCGAGTGCCTCGTTGGTTGTGGGCATATTTGCAACCTCGATATAGTAGGGAACCTTGTTAGCGATAAGCTGCTCAGCTTCCTTCATACCGATTTCGTTCTGTGTTGCACAAGGCATAGCGATATCAACCTTAACACCCCAGGGCTTTTTGCCGGGGAAGAACTCAACACCGAACTTGTCTGCATAGTCCTGTACCTTGTCACGGCCTGATGCACGCATTTCAAGCATGAAGTTAATCTTTTCCTCAGTGCTTACGCCATCCGGATCGTAAATGTAACCGTCGGGACCTGAAATGGTAACAACCTTACCGCCAAGCTCTGTAATCTTCTTAACTGCACCCCATGCAACGTTACCGAAGCCTGAGATTGCAACTGTCTTGCCCTTGATTTCCTCACCGAAATGCTTGAGCACTTCAACAGTGTAGTAGGTAGCACCGAAGCCTGTTGCCTCGGGTCTGATAAGTGAGCCGCCGTAGGAAAGACCCTTACCTGTAAGTACGCCGTTTTCAAAAGCACCTCTGATACGTCTGTACTGACCGTAGAGGTAGCCTACCTCTCTTGCGCCAACACCGATGTCACCTGCGGGTACGTCGATATCGGGGCCGATATGTCTGTAAAGCTCGGTCATAAATGCCTGACAGAAGCGAAGAATTTCTGCATCACTCTTACCTCTGGGGTCGAAGTCGGAGCCGCCCTTTGCACCGCCGATGGGAAGACCTGTAAGGCTGTTTTTGAAGGTCTGCTCGAAGCCGAGGAACTTCATGATACCGATGTATACAGAAGGATGGAAACGAAGACCGCCCTTGTAGGGACCGATTGCTCCGTTGAACTGTACTCTGTAGCCTGTATTTACATGAACCTTGCCGTTGTCGTCTGTCCATGTAACTCTGAACATAATTGTTCTTTCGGGCTCAACCATTCTCTCAAGAAGGGCTGCCTTTTCATATTCGGGATGCTGTTCGATAACAGGTGTAAGTGAGAGAAGCACCTCTGTAACAGTCTGAACAAACTCAGGCTCGTTAGCGTACTTCTTGCCTACGCTGTCAATTACGTTCTGAACATAACTCATTACTAATAAAACTCCTTTGTAAGCTCATAAATTGAGCAGAATTGTATAAATAATATCAGCACTTTAATGTGATAGAGTATATTTTATTCCTACCGATAAAAAATTGCAAGAAAAATTCATTATTTTTTCAAATTTTGTAGGATGTGCGAATATTTTTACGTTTTTCATTTATATTTTAGGAAAAATGCGAATAATATACAGATTGGGCAGTTGTGTCTGTTATACTTATACCTTATTTGTATACCATCTAAATATATAATAAAACCGTCGGAGATATTACTCCAACGGTTTTAACTCTATCTGTTCAGTTATTAAAGCTCCCAGGGTGGCTTTGTACCGGAGCTTACCTTGCCGTCACATCCGTCATTTCCGCACTTTTCGTCCTGCTTTCCGGAAGTCTTATTCTTTTTGCCGAAAGCCTTGAAGAGTACGAAAAGAATCACACCAACAGCTGCGATTCCGATTATACCGATGAGCCAATCGTAATTCTTCTTGGGGACAGCGGGCTGCACATCACCCTCAACCTCGGTAAAATTACCTTCGACATCGGAAAGAGTAGGTTCAACATAGTCAACCATCTCTTCGTCGGTGTAAAAGACATTCTCTGCATCTTCAACGAGGATTATGCAGGGAATACCCGTCTTTTTGGTAAAATCTGCAAGTGCGGAGTTTACCACACTCTCTGTAAGGTCTAGACTTGTACGGTTTTCGAGTCGCGAAGCAATTGCATCACTCTGTTCTGATACTGTGACAAAGGAGCTTTCAAGTCCGAGGTCAGTTATATGACGTGTCATATCCTCCATCACTGCCGCAAGGTCTGTATCAAGACTGTAGCCGTAATAATTGACATTGATTCTGCTGTCAAGTGACCAACCGTACTCACTGTATTCACCGAACATATCGCTTATATCACGCTTTATATTGTCCCCTACCCAGGCAATTGTATAATAGCCGTCGCAGGTTTCATTTGTGAGGAAAACAAGCAGAATATTATCCTCGGGTGCGGTACTCTCTGAGAAAAAGTCCTTGTAATTATCGTCAGCGTACTTCTGCATAGTTGCTTCATCGTAAAGCTCATAATCGGTGTACTCATACTGACCGTCAATAATTTCATATGAAACATTACCTGTAAGCATTGCGCCTATGAAAAAGATTGCAAAAATCGCAAGAATAACAACTACACCGCATCCTGAGCCGCCTCTTCTGTAGCCAAACATAGGACGATGATGCCATCCGCCGTAATGAGGTCCGTGATGAGGTGGGGGTGGTGTGTGATGAGGGCCACCGCCAAAGCCGCCTGATGGTCTCGGGCCGCCTCCGAATGAGCCTCCTCCGAAGCCGCTTCCTCCGCCTGAAAAGCCTCCGCCGCCAAAGCCGCCGCCAGAGCTACGTCCTCCGCCGCCGAAGCTACCTCCTGAAAATCCGCCGCCTCTTGATCCGCCGCCGGGTCCTGCCATAATAACACGTCCTTTCTGTATTTATATCAGTTTATTTTATCAGTCATATTCCCAAGGGGGTCTTTCGTCACGTCGTACTCTGCCGTCACAACCGTCCTTGCCGCACTTTTCTGCGAATCCCCCGCCCGTTGTGTAGGGTTTTGGAGGTCTGTTACCACCTGTGGGATTTCCTCCTGACGACTTACTGACAAAGCCGATAAATGCAACACAAAGAGTTACGGGAATCATAATTACAAGCAGCAGAAGTAACGCCATAAAGATGTCACTGTATACTGATTCGAAATCCGAATAAACATTCTCCTCATATTCGATAAGAAGCACACAGGGAATTTCTGTTTCTTCGGTGAATCGTTTAAGCGCCGCGTCTATATAGCCGTCTTTCAAATCAAGCTCCGTTTTGTTTATAACTCCTGAGGTGACAAGATTGCTTCTGTCGGAGGGTGCATCGAAGCTGCTGTAAAATCCGTGAGCCATAATATTTGCAGTCATACTGTCTATGATTCCTGCATAGTCAACGCTGAAATACTCGATTTGGCTATAATCAAGAAAATCATCAAATAAGTCGTAGTAATCCCCGTACTCCTCAAACATAATGTGTATATAATCGTTTACATTTGCACCGACTATACCTATTGATGAGGAATTACTGTAATCTCCCTCATCTATAAGAAATACAAAAAGTATATTATCCTCTGATGCCGAGGATGAGCCGAAAACCTCGTAATACTGTTCAGTACTGTATTGAAGCAACTCTTCTTCTTCAACCCCGAGTTCTTCTGTTGCACCCATAAATACAGATATGATAAACAGCACAAAAATCACTGCAGTTGCTTTAATAAACTTTGAAAGCAGACTTTTCTTTTTCTTATTTGCCCTCTGGTTCTGCTGAGGCAGAACATTAGCTCCGACGCTTATGTATTCTCTGTTATTATCATTCATAAAAGCACAACCTTTCTTTTTATTCACCCTTGAAAACGTCGGCTACCTCGTGAATTGTAAGGTACGCCTTGGAATCTATACGGTGAACTACATTTTTCATTTTAGCTATCTGGAAGCGGTTTACAACGAAGTAGACCAATGCCATATCCTTGTTTGAAAAACCGCCCTTAGCAGCAATTTTAGTCGTACCGCAACCGAATTCCTGAATAAGTGCCGAGCTTACCTGCTCAGGCTTTGAGGTGACAATCATAACTCCCTTTGAGCGGTCCAGACCCTCAACGATGAAGTCAACGGATTTAAGTCCCGCATAGTAGGTTACGATTGAATAAAGCGGAAGTATCCAGCTGTTCATTACAATACCGCAGATTATGTAAAGCACTACATTGTAGCCCATTACAAAGGTACCGACAGAAAGACCTAACCTCTTCGCAAATATAACCGCCATAACCTCCATACCATCGATGGCGCCGCCGTTTCTTATCGTAAGTCCGCTGCCCGCACCCGATATGAGACCGCCGAAAATAGCACAAAGAAGAAGGTCATCCCCTGCTATGGGAGACATAAGGCTTACATCAATAGGAAGCACATCTGTGATAAGATATGCACCGAGGGAATATATCGCAACGGCAAATACGGAGTAAACAGTAAAGGCTACCCCCTGCTTTTTGAGTCCGAAAAGAAAAAGAGGAAGATTCAGAAAGAGAAGAAACAGTGAAAAGCTCATCCATTCGGGAGTAACCTGTGAAAGCAGAAGTGATGTACCCGAAATGCCGCTGTCATAAAGACCTACGGGAGCGATGAAAACCGTTACACCAAAGGCATTTACAATACCCGCTATTATGAGCATAAGGAAGTTTTTCACCTTCAGCTCCTTAAGCTCGAGAAGGTAAGGCTTAACCGCCTTTTTTATTTTAGCACCCAAGGAGTGCTTTACTTTTTTATCAGCCATTGTTACCACCTTATCTTAACATTTTAACCGAGGGCACAAGAGAAAGTCCGAGCTCGGAAAGTGCATCGAGACCCTTCTGATAGAGTACGGAATCAGCGTAGGCTTCGGGCTGATGAGCGTCAATACCCATTGTTACGGGAGGCTTCTTTTCCGCAACAAGACGCCAGAAATCGGGATAGGGATATCCCTGCTTGCCGTCATTGAGGGAGTGGCTGAAGCCGAGAAGATTATATTCAAGGGGGGTATTTGTCTCAATCGCCTTTTCTATGATTTCAAGAGAAATCTTCTCGCAATGCTCGTCAAACCCGGGATAGCCTCTCATAAAGATATCCGGATGGGCAACATAGCTGAAAAGACCCGTCTCCATCGCTTCGATAATATCGTCACGATAGCGGTAAAGCTGTGAGACCTCTGTCAGCTGACCGTTGTAGAGGCTACCGGGCTCATCGTCGCAGAAATGATGACCGAGAATGATATAATCCATCTCGTGCTTTTCGAGCATTTCTTTAAGCCAGGGCATATATTTCGGAAAGTACTCGCATTCAAGTCCAAGCTTTATGCTGATTTTATCAGCGTACTTTTCTCTGAGACCTTTTACGCTCAGACAGTACTCACCGAGCTCATTTTCGTGCATTCGCATACCCGAAACGAAATCCTTGAAATTCCAGGGAGAATGATCAGCAAAGCCTATTTCATCAAAGCCCGCTTTTATAGCTTCAACTACATATTCTTCATCGGTACCCACTGCGTGAAAGCAACGGGCAGTGTGTGTATGATAATTGTATTTCATAAAATCCTACCTTTTTTAGCCTATACCGCCGAGAAGTGCACCTGCAATAAGTACGATAATGCACACGGGGCAGAAAACATATTTCGCAAGAGGATAAAACCATCCGCCGAGAGCCTTTGACCTACCCTTATTCACCTCTTCGGTAACAACCTTTTTGCCGAGCACCCAGAAGAACATTATACCCGCAAGACCCGCACCCAAGGGGCAGATGTATATTGAAATAACATCCATCCAGTCGGAAACGATGTGCTGAATAAGAAGTGAAATACCGAGTCCCGTACCGCAGACGATAGCAGCGGCGGGGATTCTTTTGAGCTTAAGCTTTTCTTGTACTGTAGCGATGGGAGCCTCATAAAGATTGATAAGTGAGGTGAGGCCCGCAAAGAATACGGCAACGAAGAAAATTATGGCAATAACTGAGCCGCCGGGCATTGTTTTGAAAAGATTGGGCAGGAAAACGAACATAAGCATAGGTCCGCCCGCTGAAAGCTCTGCACCTGCAGTTGCCATAGCGGGAATAATTACAAGAGCCGCAAGCATAGCCGCTACGGTGTCAAAAAATGCAACATTACGGGCACTCCCGGGCACATCCTCCTTATCGGAAAGGTATGAGCCGTAGATAAGAGTACCGTTACCCGCAACAGAAAGTGAGAAGAATGCCTGACCGAGAGCATAAATATATGTTTTCGGGTCAAGAAGCGCCTTGGGGTCAATTGTAAAAATGTATTTGTAGCCCTCAATTGCACCTTCACGGGTAGAAATGTATACTGCAAGACCAACGAAAAGAGCAAAGAAAAGAGGCATCATAACCTTATTTGCCTTTTCAATGCCTGAGCCGATGCCGAAGATAAGTATCGCAAGAGTTACTGCGACTGCGAGAATCTGCCACAGATTGTTGCCGTACTGTGATGCCATTGTACCGAAATTACCCATAAAGCCGTCAACATCAGTCGGGGCAAGAGTACTGCCCGTAAAGGTACCCACAGTGTATTTGAATATCCAACCCATAACAACAGTATAGCCTATAGCAAGAGCAAGTGAGCCGAGAGTCGGGATAAGTCCCAGTGTCTGACCGAGCTTTTCCTTACCTCTGCTTTTTGCCGCATAGCCGAAGGCATCTACGGGGCCGCTTTTTGAAAGTCTTCCGAAGCTCATTTCACCGATAACACCCGTTGAGCCGATAAGCACAACGAAGAGAAGGTACAGAAGAATAAAAGCTCCGCCTCCGCCTGATGAAACTCTCATCGGGAAGAGCCATATATTTCCCATTCCTACTGCAGAGCCGATGCAGGCAAGTATAAATCCCCAACGGCTGCCGAAGGAATCGCGTTTAGTTTTTTCCATTTTAAATACCTCATTTTGTAATTTTATGCTACTTATGTTTATATAATATCACAGATAAGGCATTAAATCAAATGTTTCCGCTAAGTTTATATTGCAAAAAAAAGACAAATGTGTTATCATAGTTGCGACTATAAAGCTATAACAGCAAAGGAGAAATGATATATGAAAGTTATAGTACTCAATGACGCTCTTGAAATTTCAAAGGATGCGGCTGAAATTATCATCAATCAGGTTAACAAAAAGAAGGACAGCGTTATCGGCTTTGCTACCGGCGCTTCCCCCGTTGAAACCTATAAAAGAATCATCGAAGCTTATGAAAGGGGTGATGTAAGCCTTAAGCACATCACTACCTTCAACCTTGACGAATACGTAGGTCTTAACAGAGAAAACGTAAACAGCTACTTCTGGTTTATGAAGGACAACCTTTTCGGTAAAACAGACGTTGATTTCGACAGAGTAAACTTCCTTTCAGGTCTTGCAGAAGACACTGAAGCTGAATGCGAAAGATATTCAAAGAGAATCAGAGAATGCGGCGGTATCGACCTTCAGATTCTCGGCATCGGTACAAACGGACACATCGGCTTCAACGAGCCCGGTGAAAAGTTTGCTGACGGACCCTTCGCTGTAAAGCTCACACAGAGCACTATCGATTCAAATAAGAAGTACTTCGAGGCAGTCGGCGACACTATGCCCGAATACGCTCTTACTATGGGTATCGGCGACATTATGCGTGCTAAAAAGATTATCCTTATCGCTACAGGTGCAAGCAAGGCAAAGGCAGTAAAGGCTCTCGTTGAGGGTGAAGTAACTGCAGAATGCCCCGCTTCAATCCTTAAGCTTCATTCAGATGTTACTGTCTTCCTTGACAATGACAGTGCCGCTCTTTTAGGAGAAAGAAAATGAGCCTTGATGTAATCACCAAGCTCAAAGCCTCTCCGAAAATCAAAAGCATCACCGTTACCGACGACAAAAAGCTTATTCTCAAGTGGTCAAAGGTTGAGGGTGCTGAGAAGTACGGTGTGAAAAGAGCCCTTTCGGACTGCAACGACTTTGAGCATATTGCATGGTGTAAAAAAACGGAATTCACCGACGAAAATGTCAGTGAGGATACCACCTACCGCTATAAGATAATGGCCTACAAGAAGCTTGAGGGCAAAAAGACCTCAACAAAGCTCAGTGCCGTAAAGGCGGCGGTCATTTCCGATATCCCCGCCCCTCTCAATCTCACCGCAAAATCGGAAAAGGGTGCTTCGGTTAAGCTCACCTGGGATAAATGCGACGGTGCGGATGCTTACATTGTAAGCCGCAGAAACGATTTCTACTCGCAGATTCTCCCCGTAGCAAGAGTTACGGAGAATTCCTATACCGACGAGAAAACCGTATGGGGTCAGCCCTATCATTATTCCGTACAGGCGGTTGTCGGTAAGGATGAGGATGAAAAGCAGGGTAACTTCAGCGATGAGGTACACTGCGTAAGCCTTGACAAGGGTAAAATCCTTTCACTTAAGGCTATTATGGGCAAAAGAATAAAAATAACCCTCAGACTCGTCACGGGTGCCGATTGCTACTGCATTGAAAGAAGCGAGAGCAAGGACGGACCCTTTGAGGAAATCTGCAGAACTAAAAGTATACTCGAGTACAGTATCATCGACAAAGCTACCAAGGCTTATAAAACCTACTATTACCGGGCAAGAGCCTTCAAGAGTGTCTCAGGCAAGGAATTTTACGGTAAATATTGCGATACTGTCTCAATTAAGTC
This sequence comes from Clostridia bacterium, assembly GCA_017555765.1. Taxonomy (GTDB): domain Bacteria; phylum Bacillota; class Clostridia; order Oscillospirales; family Acutalibacteraceae; genus UBA6857. The sequence continues at coordinate 9,607 of JAFZFT010000057.1, forward strand.
AAAGTATTGAAAGAAATTAAGAAAAATTCTTGACTAAATCCCTTTCATAGTTTAAAATGGAGGGGTAAAAAATAATATAGGAGGAGATTTTCATGAAAAAGATTATTTCACTCGTTCTTGCTCTGATTATGATTATGTCAGTTGCAGTTGTCGGCTTCTCAGCTATGGCAGCAGATGACGATGTTGCAATTGTTGAAGTAACAGAGAGCGATGCAAACGAAGGAGCTGAAGAAGAGCACAGAAACTTCTATCAGATTTTCTGGGATTTCTGCGTTGAGATTTATGAGTTCTTCAGATACATCTTCTACGGAATTTACATCGGTGAACCCGCATAAAGCAAACAATTAAAATAAGGTACCTTCAATTGAAGGTACCTGTTTTTTTGCCCTTAAGGGTACTTATTTGCACAAAAAGCTTCAAAAAAATCGTCGGGACATCGAATCCCGACGATTTTTGTATCGTTTTGACCTTTTTTCACCCTCTCGCGGTACCATCGTACAGCTTCGGGGTAAAGAAAAGGCCATCTTGCAACTTTCTCACCAGCCTGATCAGCTTGTCGAAAATACTTTTTCGACAAGCTAAGAGCTGCCGCAAAAGCGACAGCTCTTATTATTTGCATCTTATGCAAAGAGGTTCTTAATCCATTCAACAAGCTGATTGAAGAGTGAAGCAATCTGCTGGAAGAATGCGATAAGTCCGTTGGGAGCAAGTTCACCGGTTTGATCATCGAAAATTCCCTCGAAGATATCGAGACCGAGAATTTCACCGATAATCTTTGCTGATTCAGACATATCTTCCGGACCTTCGTAGCCGAGAGCATAGAGGATCTTAAGCCATTCAGCATTAATATCCTTATAACCGTCAAATGCATTGTCAACACCGAGGTCTGCACCGTAGAACATGTAGTATGTTGTTGCAAGAGCCTGGTCCATACCGAGACGGGTATCAACTGCAACTGTTGCATAGAGGCCGATTAAGCCACGAACATACTTTTCAGCATCATCAGTCATGTTGAATACATCATTGAGAACGCCGATGAGCATTTCCTGATTGTTTTCATGCATGATGAATGTGATGAGCAGACGCATTACAACTGTAACCATTTCTGCCTTGCTGCCGGCTGTAAGACCGTTATCGGAGTAAACCATCTTGTATGCAGTCTTGCCGTTGAGTGAGGTGTATGATTCAAGAGTACCTGTTGTAAGCTCAAGGATTGCGCTTGCGTCAAGTGTCTCGAATTCGTAATCTGTTGCTTCTGCAATAAGGTCAAGAGCCTTATCGAAGAGCCACTCAAAGTCGATTTCTGCAAGATCAACGCCGATAAGAGCGTAAAGATCAATTTCTGCGATGGGCTTGATTGCTTCGAGAAGAGCAAATACTGCTGCAAGAGTGTTCTTAACTACTGTATCAATACCGTTTGAGTTGATGAAGTAGATAAGGTTGGGAAGCATATCAAGGATTTCCTGAGCAGGATCATCTGCAAGGATTTCGTCTACTCTGTCAAGGAGAGGATTGAGGATAGATGTAAGAAGTACATCGCCGTCTGCCTCTACTGCTGCATAGTAAGCTTCGGGAGCAAGAATGTTTTCACAGTCAAGAGTTTCAAGGAGAGGAATGATACCGTAAGCATAACCCTCTGCACTCTTAAGTGTGATTGCATCTGTCTTTTCAGCATTTACGAAGAATGTGAGGTCTTCGTTAGCAAGAACGTACTTGAGTACGCCGTAGAGAGGCTCGAGAACGTCGCAGAGAGAAGCAACGAACTGTGCTCTGTCATTTGAGAACTCGGGAACTTCTACTGTTGCTACTGCGTTAATGTCAGCGATTTCTGCTGCCTTGAGAATCTCAGCAATGTAGCCACCTACAACTACATCGTTAACCTTAAGCTCTGCAACGCCTGCAAGTACACCTGCAAGAGCATCACGGATAGCAATAACGTTATCGCTTGTGTAGAGTGAGCCGCCAAGGAGACCGTTGATGAGATCCTTGAGATTATCTACGTTCTTGCCATCAATGCTGATGCCGAGAAGGTAGATGATGTTGTTAACAAAGCCGCCGAAGTTGTCAGCAATGTACTGAGCCATTTCCTCTGTGTAGAGAGGTCCGTACTTGCCTCTTTCGTAAAGCTCTGATGAAGCAAGAGCTGAGAATACCTCACCGGTATTTGCTCTTTCAACAAACTGCCAATCAAAGTCCTGAACTTCAACTTCACCCATATTGATGAGGTTAAGTACTAAATCGTAAATATCTTCACCAAGGAAGCCCTTTACTACTTCAGCATTAACTTCATCTGTAAGAGTGATGATAGCAACTGTTGCAATAACTGTAATCATGTCATACTTAGCAAAGTCGTCATGATAGTACATCTTGTATGCAACTACCTTGCTTACTGATTCGTAAGCCTGTGCTCTACCAAGTGCAAAGTCAACAAGTACGTTTGCAACATGGTCAAGATTGAGACCTGCAAGTTCAGCAACAAGAGCAATGATTGCTTCCATTGAGATGTTGTTAAGAGCAAGCTCTGTCTCAACACCAATGATATCACTGAAGTTTACAAGTGCTGCGATGTCAAGCTCAACGCCGAGGCCTTCAAGCTTGTATACAAGTGCATTGATTGCACCGATAAGGTTTTCAACTGCAACGGTAAGACCGTTTGCGTTGATGAAGTAAAGAACGTTGGGAAGAAGGTTAAATACTTCTTCAACGGGATTTGCAAGGATTGCATCGAGTCTGTCGAATGTAGCTGTAAGAATTGCTTTTACAACTTCTGCTGTGTTGATTTCTTCCATAGCGTAAACGTCGGGAAGATTTTCAACACCGAGAGCTTCGAGAACAAGTGCAAGACCTTCTGCATAGCCGTGACCACCGTTAATGGTGATGATGTCGTTCTTGTCGTTGTCAACGAAGAACTTGTAATCTTCACAGAAGAGGAGCCAGTCAAGAAGACCTTCAACTTCCATAAGCATACCTGTAAGAGCAGCTACGAAAGTATCCTTATCCTTAACACCGCTTACATCGTAATCGAGTAAGCCCTGAACATCTGCACCGAGGAGTGCATCTGCTGCGCCGAGACCAACATTTACAAGCTCTGCAAGGTCTTCATCAAGGCCGCCGATAAGGTCACCGAGAAGCTTCTGGATAGCTTCAAGAGTTTCGGGTGTGTAGATATCTACCTTATCACCGAGAAGTGCGCCGAGTGAATCATAGTTGCTGTCGATAAGACTTGCAACAAGGTCGCCGATTGAAACAAGGTTATCAGCAACGTACTTTGCGCTTGCTTCTGTCCAGTTGTTGGGATATTCGATAGCTTTCTTGATAACGCCTACTGTAGCGTTGTCGTAATCAACATCGCCTCTGTCAAGACCGTACCATTCGGGAGTCTTGTAGGTTACGGGAGCTGATGCAAACACTGTCTTGATAGCAGTAATAACATCTGTACCAAGCATTTCTTCGAGCTTTGCTGCAAAGTCTTCGTCAGAAATGAGAACAAGTGCAGTTGTAAGGATAATTGTAATTGTATCCTTTCTGTCTGTAGCCATCTTATAACCGTACTTAGCTTCCTCGATGTTGCCGTAGCAGAGACCAACAAGGATTTCTTCTGCTTCTTCAAGGTCAAGCTCTGTCATATCTTCTACAAGTGCAAGGATATCTGCAAGTGAGAGATACTTAAGGTCGAAGCCGAGAAGATCAGCAAGGTTAAGATTTACGCCGAATACTGTGAGCTTGTCAAGTATTCCGTAAACGGGCTTGAGAATGTTGTCAACTGCAACAGAAGCACCGTTTGCGTTGAGGAAGTATACAAGGTTGGGAAGAAGATCGATAACTTCTACTACAGGGTTTGCGAGAATAGCTTCGATACGTGCTGCAAGGCAACCGAGTACATTGTATACTGTTGCTTCTTCAGCATCAGGTACGTCACAGCCGAGAGCTTCAAGGATAAGTGCAAGACCGTACTTGTAGCCTTCGCCGCCGTTGATTACGATTGTGTCTGTGTTGTCTGACTTCTTAGCGAGTCTGAAGTCGTCGCCGAAGAAGAGTACATCAACAAGACCCTTTGCATATGTATCGAGGATATATGCAAGCTCTGCGAAGAAGCCTTCGATTGTTTCGATATTCTCTGTGCATACGTAGTTCTTAAGACCTACAACGTCAACATCAAGGATATAACCTGCACCGAGGAGTGCATCGTCAATGTTTGCGAGTACGCCATTGAGAAGACCGATAAGTGCATTGATTGTTTCGTCTGAGAAGAGGTAGTTGATAACAACTGCTTCTGTGCCTTCTTCTTCGTTTGCCTCTGATACTGTAATGTCGAAGTCACCGTATACAAGATTTTCGAGAAGAGCTGAAACTGATTCGTACTTAACGCCGTCAATTTCGATAAGGCCGATTACTAAATCTGCAAGAGTGTCAATATTGTCAGCAATGTATGCTGCTGCTTCATTTGACCAATCGTTGGGATAGGTAAGCTGATGAAGTGTGTTTTCAACTGCTACGCCACTTTCAAGATATGCATTGAATGCATCCTCGTCTGCGAACCAGTAATCCCAGTCGGGAGTACCGTAGGAGATGTCAAGATCGTCAAATACCTTGCCGATGCTTGAGATGAGACCGTCTGTACCGAGCATTTCGTCAAGAGCTGCACCGTTTTCGGCAACAGTTGCCCACTCGAGTACGAATGAAAGTACTACAGTGATAAGGTCAGCTGCGCTGAACTCTTCTGTGAAAGCACCTCTCTTCCAGTTTGTCTGGAGAGTTGACTTTGATGTGTAGCCTTCATTTGCATAGTAGCAGATGTCATAGATAACATCCTTAAGACCTGAAAGGTCAAGGTCGGGTACGAACTTAGCAAGAAGCTCGAAGATAAACTCAAGACCGATATCGTCAATGTTAATGCTCATACCGAAATCTTCGGGAAGAAGATCGTTGATTGTAGCATTGAGGTCAAGGTCAAATACGGGTCTGATTGTATCAAGGATTACATATACGGGCTGGAGAATGTTTCTTACTGAAACTGAAAGGCCCTTACTTGTAATGAAGTAGAATACGCCGGGAAGGATATCGATGATAGCCTTGATGGGAGCTGCCTTGATTTCTTCAATCTTGCCGAGAAGAGCTGTAAGAGTTGCTTCGAGAGCACTTGTTTCGAGATCAGCACTTGCAACAACGTCACAACCAAGAGCCTCAAGGATGGGGATAATTGCATTGTTGTAGCTGTCGTAGCCTACAAGCTCAACTGTCTTGCCTTCAATTGTGATTACAAGGTTTTCACCTGAAAGGATGAAGTCAAGAACTGCGCTGAGAGGCTCAAGCATTTCAACAAGAGCTGCTGCAAATGTTGTTGTGCCTGCGTCTACACCGAAGTCGTAAACATATTCGGGATCTGCTTCGAGAGCTGCTGCGATGTCAGCATATTCTGCTGCGATTGCTGCAAGGTCGATGCCAAGGAATTCAGCTACAAGTGCATTGACATCAAGGTCAAGTGCAGCTGCTGCTTCTTCCTCTTCACCCTCTGCTACTGTTTCAGGAGCATCCTCACCTGCTTCTTCTTCAGCCTTGGGAGCGAGAAGTGCATTGAGGTCAAGCTTTGCAAGGAGAGCTGCAAGAGCTGTGAGGGTCTTGTCTGAAAGAAGACCGTCGATGAGACCGCCGAGAAGCTCGCCAAGGTCGTTCTGAACGCCCTCTGCTTCTTCGTCGAAGTCAACATTTGCCATTGTAAGAACTGCTGCTACAATAGCGTCAAGGTTTTCGTAAAGGTAGTTAGCCTTTTCCTCTGTCCAGTCATTTTCGGGGTTGAGGTAGATTTCGTTAGCTGAGTTGCCAACTACTGATTCATTATTGATAAGACCGTTGAACCATTCATATTCTCTGAGAGTATCGTATTCCTTCTGGTTGAGAAGTTCAACAACTGCTGCAAGAATAATGTCTGAGTTCTCTGTAAGGCTTGCAAGAAGGTCTGCTACGAAGCCTTCTGTGGGAAGCTCAAACTTCTGAAGAAGACCGCTGCCGAGTACATAGTCAAGAAGGAAGAGAAGAACATCAGCCTTGTTAGCTTCGATGTGGTAAGCCTTACCTGCTGTACCGCCTGTGTAAGTCTTAGCGCTTCTGTTAGTATCCTTTTCAACAAGCTTACCCATTGTAGCAAGCTTACCTGCGTTGGGAGGTGCAATGCCGTCAAGGAGCTCAATGCCACCAGCGATCATATCCCAGATAGCCTGGAATGAGCTGATGTCAAGACCAAGATCATCAAGGTTAATCATTTCACCGATGTTAATCTTGATACCATCCCATTTTGTGGGTACACCATTGGAGTCTTTGCTATTATCAGGGAACGAACCCATTGCATATTTAAGAGTGCTACCTGCAAGCTGAGAGCTACCAAGTGAAGCTGTATACTGAGCGTCGGCATAGTAGTTGATTTCAGTCTTAAGCATATTGAGAAGAGGCTTTACAAGACCGCCCTCAAGAGCATAAGCAAGGTTGGGAAGTGCTTCAAGAAGGAATGTAACGGGGTCTGTGTTAAGACGATCGATAAGCTGGTCAATCATCGTAAGAAGACCATCATCAAGAATCTTTCTTATTGTTGTGAGCTCTTCACCGTGAGGAATATTCTTAAGACCAAGTGCTTCGAAAATGGGAGCAAGAGCATTGTCCCAACCGTCATTACCCTCAAACTTGAGAACAAGTGTAATAGGATCAATGTTAAGGTTAAGATCAAGGGGAATGAAACCGAGAGCTGATACTTTTGCTGTACCCTTACCTGTACCGATCTTATGACCTCTGGGAGGGTCGTCTGACTCATTAGCATTAGCCTGAGTATGGTTTGTAAGAATTGCAAGAAGGAGAGGCTCAAGACCTGAAAGTGCTGCACAAGCTGCATCGAGGAATGCTGCTCTCTTATCTTCAGCTTCGTCAATGCCCCAGTTTATTTTGTAAACCTGCTTGGGTGTACCGTCATCGTTGAAGATCTGTTCGCCTGTTTCTTCGTCATATACATTCTTGAAGAGATTGGGATCTTCCCAGGGATTTGTGAATGTGTCGTCGTCATCGCCTTCACCGTTCTTATTATAAACAGCCTTTGTTGTAGCTGATGAAAGAACGTTGATAGCATCACTGAACTGCTTATACTCACCGCTATTCTTTCCGTAATCATTATTAAGATTCTTAGCGAGAGTTGCGGGTGAAAGGAACACGCCTACTGCTGCTATTGATGTTTCAACATCGTTGAGGTAAAGAGGACAGTCCTTAACGTCAGCTGTAGGAGCAAGAGACTGACCTGTTTCAACACCTAAAACTGTGAATGTTGAGGGAAGGCCTGCCCAAACCTTTGCAAATTCCTTGCAAACGATGGGATATACAAACTGGATGATTGTATTGATGAGGCTATCTGAGAATACGCTTTCGTTAAGAAGGTTTTCTACAAGAGCGCCAAGCTCGAAAGCTTCACCTGTGGGGTTACCGTCTTCGTCCTTATTGATGAGGTCACCAAGAAGAGACTTGATAGTGTCATTCTTAAGAAGAGCGTCAACGAGACCGATGATCTTTTCGATATCTGCATCACTTGTCTTGTAGATGCCGCCTTCGTTTTCACGAGCGATATCATTTTCTGTGTCAGGTCTCTGGAGATCATCCATTGTTGACTTCTCATAGGTTGCAAAGCCGTGGCTGTCAAGGAATTCCTGATACTGAGGGAACTTCTTCTGCATAGCAGTGTACTTAGCTACTGCATCTGCTGAAAGGTTGAAGTTAGCTGTACCGTTAAGGAAGTTATAAACATCAACATTGATGAGACCGATTGAAGCCTGCATGAATCTGTATTCAGATACAGAAACCATAGTAACCTTTTCACCGTATGTGCTTGTATAAGCCTCGAAGAGGTCGTATGCATAATCGATCTCTGCTTCAAGATAAGCATTAAGAGCAACATATGCATCATCCATACGCTGTACCATTACATCGTTAAGACCGTCGAAGAGATCCTGAGCAAGCTCTGCACCGAGAACTGTTTCCATCTCTGCTGTAAGAGCCTTAAGACCTGTGTACCAGCTGTCATACTTATTGAGAGCTTCAAGAAGTGTAGCCTCGTCACCGCCATTATCGGTTACTGAGAAGATTTCAGCAGCAAACTTGCTGTATTCTGCAGCGAAGTCATCATTGTAGCCTGCAACTGTCTTGAGATAGTTGAGGTTTTCATTTAATTTTGAAAGGCCAGCCTTGAATTCTGCGCCGCCGATTTCTGCGATATCAGCATCTTTAAAAGCAGCGAGCTGTGACTGCCAACCTGCAATTTTTGTAAGAGCAGCACCGATCATTGCGGTTGTTACTGTACCTTCATCGATACCTGCTTCATTGTAGGTGATGTAAGGTACAACACCTGTATTGATTTCTGCGATAAGTGCGCGAAGGTCGATAAGCTCGATTTCGCGGAGAACTGCATTACGGAAGGTTGTTACATCGGCAACGATGAAGCCCTTTGTTGTGCAGTATGCTCTTGCTGCAGCTGAAGCTGCATTGTAAGCATCGATTGCAACCTGCATTGTTGTTGCGAGAGTTACAAGAGCTGCTCTGTCTGTGATGATATCAGCGTAGCCCTTTTCCATATCCTCATAAGCCTTGAGGAGCTTGGGAGCAATAACCTGAATTTCCTTAGCTGTTGCAATGTCATTTACAAGAGTATCAACTGCATAAGCTGAGAAGAAGTGTGTGAATACACCGCCACCGAAGTTTGTTACAACATTTGACTTAGCTGTTGAAACTGCGTTGCTTACAGTTGTAAGAGTAGCTGTTTCGGTTGCATAGAGTGCATCCATGTTCATTGAGAAATAAGCTTCGTAATCAGCAAGTGTAGCACCTGCATCCTTGATGATCTGAGTGTCGATCTCAGCACCGTTAGCTGATGATGTACCGCTGATGTAGTAGAAGTACTTATAAGTCTCTTTGTGGTAAGTAGTTGTGGTTGGATTACAGCCTGAAGTTGTTTCGCTACGTGTGCTGTAAGCATAGTCAAACTTGTCATTACCGTGCTTAACAGTGAATGACTTTGATGTCACAACCTTTGCGGGAAGGTCTTCAACATTGGTATAACCTGTGATTGCACTTTCCATCATAACTGTAAGCTTGATGTCTGCAACAGCACTAAGGTTTGTACCGGGAGCCTTAGAGTCATCTGATGTGTCTTCGCCGCCCTGCTCAGTACCTGTACCTGAGCTTACACTAGCGCCTGACATAAGCTTTGTAAGGAATGTTGCTACATTATAGTTAGTATAATCAGCACCCATTCTTGAGCTCATTTCTGCCTTGATTGAGTCATTGACCTGGTTGATTGTTCTGTTGCCTTCAGTTGAACCTGTAACATTTGTGTTTTTAGTGGGATCACCTGAAGCGGGTGACTTATTAGCAAGTGTTTCGAAAACACTCCAATAAGCCTCAACAGCTGCAATAATCTTACCGTCAGGGTCGGAAACTGTGTAGTCGTTAGTAGCGCCTGAGAATGTTGCACCCTTAACTGTGTCATTTGCAAGAGCAGCAGCAAGAGCATTCCACTGTGCATCGGTTGCAGTACCGCCTGCAGCTGAAGCTGTAGGTGCAGTAAACACAATTGAGCCGAAGCAAACGCTTACAGTTGAAACAACCATAACAAAAGCAAGTAAAACGCTAAGAAGCTTTTTTGAAGTTTGTTTAACTTCTTTTTTTGTTACTAACATGTTTTTTCCTCCATTTAAGATTTTTTTGCCGAAAGGCAAGGGTTTTATGCTTTGTCTTCCGGCATTTTACTCCCGCCGAAAAAAGGGAGTCTGAAAAAACAGACTATTTTGGTTTTTCTCAGTAAAATAGCGGTTTTTTCAATAACACTGAGCGGCCTCTCTTTGGTGTTTTGTACCCTTCTCTGACCCAAGGGTATAGCAAAACAGAGCGGACCTCTCCACTGTTGTGTATATAGTACCATAAAACGCCTGTAAAATCAACGAAATATTGCATTTTCGTTATCTTGCACAGTTTTATTTTTATTTTTTATTAATTATGTTTTCATTACTACGAAACATTGAGTTTACAATTTATTAATACATCTTCAACAGAAATAAAACACGGCTACAGTACCGAAACAGCACTGTAGCCTTACTGAAAAATCACTCTTTTTTTATCTTATTAAGCTGACTGTTTATATCCAGAAGCTGCTCTCTTGTGAACTTTATACCCGCTGAAGAAAGAAGATTCGTAAGACGAAGTACGGTAAAGCCGTTCATCATTTTAAGCATACTTTCGTTCATTTCAAATCCCGCAAAGGAAGCAGTACCCGGTGCACCCGTCATAGCCTTCATAAAGCCTGCGAAAAGACGCTTTCCGCCCTCGGTAGCAAGAATATCCCCCAGCTTGTCGTTGAGAGAGAAGCATCCCTCAGGCTCGGTGATGTCAAACCAGTTGAGCAGTGCGCCCTTTTCCTTAAGACGGTACTTCTCGTTGAACACCTCAACCTTGCGGATAACACTACTGTCCTTGCAGTCCCCCGCCTTGGCTATAAGATGAGTCTCACCCTTGTTCGGTACCTCGAAAAGGAAGAAACGGCTGTCACTTCTCTGCCTTGCAAAGGGAGTACCGTTTACATAAAGCTCAACCTCAGGAAGATTGGAGTAAACCGTCACCCTGGTATACTCCTCAACCCTGTCGACGTACCTCTTGCCGCAGATGTGTACGAAGGGCTCTTCGCTCAGCCACGCCTTGTAGGCATAAAATGAATCCTTTTTATACTTTCTGTCAAAGGAAACAAGCCCCTTGTGATTCATACCGTTTTCGCCGCCCTCGTTTCTCGCATCAGCGCCGAAGTCAAACATATTCCACACATAGGTCGCCCAAAGGTAC
>JAFZFT010000058.1 GCA_017555765.1 Clostridia bacterium
GGTATATCCGAATGGAGCGAGGAAAGGCTTCGTGAGATAAGGCGTACATATCTTGCTATGTGTGCTAAGGTTGATGACCAGGTAGGAAGACTCATCAGCACACTCAAAGATGAGGGTATCTACGATGATACCGCTATAATAGTACTATCTGACCACGGCGATTATACTACCGATTACGGCATAGTGGAAAAGTGTCAGAACTGCTTCCCTGACTGTCTTACCAATGTGCCTTTTATCATAAAACCACCGAAGAATATATCTGTTGACAAGGGCATCAACGAAAATCTTGTTGAACTTGCGGATTTGTGTGCTACGGTTTATGACCTTGCAGGTATCAAGTGTGAAAGACAGAGCTTTTCCGAAAGTCTCCTCTCTACAATGAAGGATAAAAGCACTCCGCATAAGGATTATGTTTTCTGTGAGGGTGGCAGGCTTAAGGGTGAAACTCACTGCTCCGAAAGCAACCTTTTCATAAACGAGGACGCCGAATATTCACCGAGACTTCTTTTACAGATGAAAGAGGATGGTACTCACACAAAGGCAGCTATGATTCGCTCAAAGAATTACAAGTACGTTATGAGACTCTACGAAAAGGATGAGTTTTATGTGCTTTCCGAGGGTGAAAGTATCAACCGTATTGACGATGAAAAGTACAAAGAAATTATCACAGAAATGAAAGAAGAGCTTCTTCTGTGGTATATGAAGACCTGTGATATTGTACCGAAGACTTATGATGATCGTTTTACCGATGAATTTTTGGAGAATAACATAGCTTCTGTAGGTATTCCGCTTTTTGTTGGTAAGCTTGCAACGGGTGTAATCTCTCTTACGGGTAAGACAACCTCACAGTTTATCGATATGGTGAAAAGAAAATTCAAACTTTAAAGTTAAACCCCTGATGATCTGATTTGAAAGTCAGGGTGTTATTTATAGTAAGGTGCAAGCGAGTACAAGAAAAAATAACAAGCAACTAAGCTCCGCATATGCTACGCTATAGTGAGTCTTAATTTTTTGGACTAAAATCATATATTAAATTTCTATCTTCGAATTGATTACCGGTTTAGTTGTGTTAAAATAATTGAAAAGGAGGTTTTCGATTATGAATCTTACATCAAAAGAACAAAAAGAAATTACGAAAGCTAAAAAATCGATGAGTAAAGTCCTTTTGCCCGGCTATATGGCATATATGCTTACCATTCTGAGTATGGTATACATCGTTGATGAAATAGCATCTAACATATATAATTCACTGCAGTCTGATATGGTTACTCAGTTCTACGTGAATGGCAAGGGTTTGGATTTCAATACAGGTCTCGCTACTTATTCTGCGATGACGGCACCACTGTACGTGATTATGATTATCACGCCGTTCTATAAGTCTCTCGCTGACCGTTTTGGACGTAAGCTGTTCCTTGCAATCAATACTTTTTCTATGGGCTTAGGTATGCTTATCTGTATGCTTGCACCTAATCCGATTGTGTATCTTGTCGGTGTAGGTGTCATCAACTTTATGATGAACAACGATATGCAGGTGCTTTATATTATGGAGTCTGTACCTGAAAAGCACAGAGCTAAATTTACAAGTATCACCAAGGCTGTTGCTCTTTTAGGTGTTATGGCAATTCCTGCTCTCAGAAATTTCTTCATGTCAGACGGAAGCGGTACATGGCAGAAGGTATTTATGATTCCCGCTATTGCAGGTATGGTAATGGGTATTGTTTCGCTGTTTGCAATGCCTGAAACTCCTGCGTATCTTAAACGTCGTCTTGCTCGACTTGAAAAAACAGAAGATGCCGAAAATAATAATTCTGCAGAGCAGTCCCAGGGTGGTGTTAAGGATGCTCTCAAGTTTATCTTTGGTCATAAGCAGATGCGTGCTATTGCTTTATGTGCATTCATATTCGTTGCCTCCACAGGTGGTACCAACTATTATGAGTCTATTATGAAGACAGGCGGTATGTCTACAAACGATATTACAACCGCAATGTTTTTCATTCCTCTGGTAAATGCTGCAATGACGGCTGTCAGCGGTTTTATCACTGACCTTATCGGCAGAAAACGTTCGGTTATTGTACATACAGTAATTGCTCTCGTGGGTGTTGTTTCTTTTGTTTGCTGCTCTAATTTCGGAATATCTCCTGTGCTTGTCGGTATAAGCTACGGCTTCTTTATCGGGGGTCTGTGGTCTGCTGCAGATATTATGTTTATCCTGCTTCCTGGTGAATCAACTCCTACCAATCTCCGAGTTTCCGTTGTAGGAACTATGGGTATTATGTCAGGTGTAGGTAACGTGCTTTCAGTTGCTATGATGACCGTTGGTATGCTCTTTATAGAATCTATCGGATTCCTCTATCTCGGTATTGCAATTCCTTTCCTGCTTCTTGCTATGGTTATACTCGTAAGCAAGGTTAATGAAACCAAGGGCGTTGATCTTACTACGGTTACAGGCTGCGAGTGGGATTGATCAAACAGATAATAAAAATAAACATCGCCGGGGTGTAATCCTCGGCGTTTTCTGTTATATACATAGTTGTTTTATACTTGGTATAATTTCAGAAAGAGTGTTTTTAAACAACATAGCGTATATATAACGCTATAGTGAGACTTAATTTTTTGGACTGTGGATAGAAATTTATTGTTCTCTTGAATTTATCGTATTGTGTGTGATATAATCAGTTCTACAAATAAGAATTTACGTTGTGAAAAAGATGTCTATTAACTTAGATGTCTTTTTTGTAGAAAACTATTGAAATTGATTTTTAATTCA
>JAFZFT010000059.1 GCA_017555765.1 Clostridia bacterium
AATACGCTTACCGTCTATATGAGACGAAAAAGTAACGCCTTCCTCGCTGATTTTACGAAGACCTGCAAGTGAAAAAACCTGAAATCCGCCACTGTCAGTAAGTATTGGTCTGTCCCAAGCTGTAAACTTATGAAGTCCACCCATTTCAGCAACAAGCTTGTCGCCGGGTCTCACGTGAAGATGATATGTGTTTGAAAGCATAACCTGACATCTGATTTCTTTAAGATCAACAGCTGAAAGACCGCCTTTTATAGCTCCGCAGGTTGCGACATTCATAAATGCCGGTGTCTGCACAGTACCGTGAACTGTTTCAAACTCGCATCTTCTTGCTGTTCCGTTGTTTTTAATTACTTTAAACATAAATTCACCTCAGAAAAACTGCATCACCAAATGAGAAAAATCTATATTTTTCCTCTACGGCAGTTTTATAAAAATTCATTGTGTTTTCATAACCACAAAAAGCACTTACAAGCATAATCAAAGTACTTTCAGGTAAGTGGAAGTTAGTGATAAGAGCATCAATACATTTGAATTTGTAGCCGGGATAAATGAATATATCCGTCCAACCTTCAGCTTCTTCAATCTTGCCGTTGAAGGTTGCAACTGATTCAAGAGTACGGCAGCTTGTGGTACCGACTGCAACAACTCTTCCACCGTTTTTCTTTGTTTCGTTTATAAGCTCAGCAGTTTCTGACGGTAACCAATAATGCTCAGAATGCATAATATGTTCTGAAATATCGTCTGCTTTTACCGGTCTGAATGTACCGAGACCAACATGCAAAGTAACATATCCGATTTTAACACCCTTGTCAGTGATTTTTTTCATAAGCTCTTCAGTAAAATGAAGACCTGCGGTAGGAGCTGCGGCAGAGCCTACTGTCTTTGAATACACTGTCTGATAACGTTCGCCATTTTCAAGTCTTTCGGTTATGTACGGAGGCAAGGGCATCTGACCTATCTTATCGAGTACCTCGTAGAAATTACCTTCATAAGTAAATTTCGCAAGTCTGTTACCGCCTTCGAGTACATCGATAATCTCAGCCTTAAGTAAACCATCACCAAAAACGAACTTTGTACCGATTTTTGCTCTTTTGCCGGGACCTGTGATAGTCTCCCACACATCGTCACCTTTGTTTGTAAGAAGAAGGAATTCAACCCTTGCACCGGTATCTTCTTTAGTGCCATACATTCTTGCAGGAAGTACGCGGGTATTATTCAAAATAAGACAATCCCCCTCGTTTAGCTCATCAATAATATTAAAAAAATGCTTGTGTAATATTTCTCCGCTTGTCTTGTCAACAGTCATAAGTCTTGAGCTATCACGGGGTTCAACGGGATGCTGTGCAATAAGCTCTTTAGGTAAGTCATAGTAAAAATCTGATTTATTCATTTTAAAACCTTCCAGCTAAAGAATTTTTATCTTTAAAGTGATAAAGAATTTTCAAAATTAAATTGACATATAAGTTAATAAGTGATAATATATAAATATTATTTTTCATTATAGTGCATAATGCTGAATTTATCAACAGTTTTGCGCAAAAATGAGTAAAAAAATTTAGCAAAAAAAACAGAGGTGTTCATTTATGAAAAAGTATAAAGTAGGTATTATCGGTGCAACCGGTATGGTTGGACAGAGATTCGCAACAATTCTCGACTCTCACCCTTGGTTTGATGTTACAGTACTTGCTGCAAGCGGACGCTCAGCAGGTAAGACATACAAAGAGGCTGTCGGCAGCAGATGGAGAATTGCCAAGGAAATGCCCGCATCGATGGCTGATATGATTGTTAAGGATGCAACTGCAGATATCGATGAAATCGCTTCAGCAGTAGATTTTGTATTCTGTGCAGTTGATATGAAGAAGGAAGAAATCAGAGCTCTCGAAGAGGCATATGCTAAGGCAGAATGCCCCGTTGTTTCAAACAACAGCGCTCACAGAGGCACAGCTGATGTACCTATGGTAATTCCTGAAATCAACGCAGATCACATCAAGGTTATCGACGATCAGAAGAAGAGACTCGGCACAAAGCGCGGTTTCATCGCAGTTAAGTCAAACTGCTCACTTCAGAGCTACGTACCCGCGATCTATCCTCTCGATAAGGAATTCGGCGTTAAGGAAGTTCTAGTATGTACCTATCAGGCTATCTCAGGTGCAGGCAAGACATTTGAAAGCTGGCCGGAAATGGTTGATAATGTTATCCCCTACATCGGCGGCGAAGAAGAAAAGAGCGAGCAGGAGCCCCTTAAGATTTGGGGTAAGGTTGAGGATGGCGTAATCAAGAATGCTGCATCCCCTGCTTTCACCGCTCAGTGCATCAGAGTGCCCGTTTCAGACGGTCATATGGGTGCTGTATTTATGAGATTTGAAGACGGTAAAAAGCCTTCAAAGGAAGAAATTATAAATAGCTGGAACGGCTTTGCAGGTAGAGCTCAGGAGCTTGAGCTTCCTTCAGCTCCCAAGCAGTTCTTACACTACTTTACCGAGGACAATATGCCTCAGACAAAGCTTAACCGCGACAACGAAAACGGTATGGCAGTTTCAATAGGCAGACTCCGTGAAGACAGTCAGTACGACTATAAGTTCGTTTGTCTTTCACACAACACACTCAGAGGTGCAGCAGGCGGTGCTGTTCTTCTTGCAGAACTCCTCTGCGCTGAAGGTTACATCGACTAAGGAGGTTATTCTTTGAGGCCAATCTTTTACGGTAGCGGTGTTGCTCTTATAACACCCTTCGAAAAGGACGGAAAAATTGATTTTGATGTTTTTTCAAGGCTTATAGAATTCCAGATTTCCAACAAAACTGATGCTATTATTGTTTGTGGAACAACAGGAGAAGGTTCAACGCTTACAGTGGAAGAAAGACTCAGGCTGTTTTCCCTTGCTGTTGAAAAAGTCAACGGCAGAGTACCTGTAATTGCGGGCACAGGCAGTAATAGCACCTCTTTTTCACTTGAGCTTATAAAAGAAGCAGAAAAATGCGGTATAGATGCACATCTATCTGTTACTCCCTATTATAACAAAACATCTCAAAGTGGTATAATCAAGCATTTTTATAAGCTAGCTGATAACAGTACAAAACCAATTCTTGTTTATAACGTTCCCTCACGAACAGGGGTGAATATCACTCCTGAAACGTACAAGGAGCTTGGTAAACACGATAATATTGTAGGAGTCAAAGAAGCTGATGTCAGTATCACCAAGCTGCAGAAATCTATTTATCTCTGCGAAGATACTTTGGATTTTTATATAGGCAACGACGATATGATTGTACCGGCAATTTTGTCGGGATGTAAGGGTGTCATTTCGGTACTCTCAAATATTCTCCCATCATATACACATAAGCTTACATCTGAAGCACTCAGCGGAAACATTAATGAATCTAATTTAATGCAACACAGAGTAATATCTATAATCGAGGCATTATTTTCGGATGTTAACCCAATCCCGGTTAAAGCAGCTATGGAATATCTTTACAACGTAAATTCCGGATGTCGGCTTCCACTTTGTGCTATGAGTAGCAATTATTATAATCGTTTGATTGATATTTTAGAAGAAAACAAGTGTTTATTTGACAGTGAAGCTTTAAAATTCGTTTAATGAAAATGCAACACTTAGAATTATACATAAGTGTTGCATTAATTTATATATTTATACATTTATTTGAAATAATACTTGCATATTTTTACATATTATTATATACTGTAATATATTTTGATTATGAGGTGTTTGTGTGGAAAAGGAACGTAAAATTGATATGCATGTACACTCGGATAATTCACCCGACGGCAAGCATTCCCCTATGTTCATTTGCGAACAAGCAGTACAAAATGAATTAAGAGCTATTGCAATCACTGACCACTGTGAAATTGACAATTACAAATCCCAGGGCTACGACAGTGCAACTTTTCATTCTTACTTTGAAACCAGCAAGGCAAGAGTTGCCTTTCAGGGACAGTTACTCGTACTTCTTGGTATTGAAATAGGTCAACCTCTTTATGATATAAATCTCACTGAGAGAATTGTTATAACTAAAAATTACGACGTTGTACTCGGAAGTATACACAGACCCGACGGGTTTGATTGTGATATAAAAGAAATCGATTATTCAAAGATTGATGTTTACGAGTTTATGCGTTCATATTTTTCTCAGCTTGAAGAGATTGCAAAATGTCCCTATGTTGATGTACTCGCACATATCACTTGTCCAATGCGCAGAATACAGGGTTTATATAATATTGATTTTGACTACAGCAAAATTTCCGATGCAACGGACAGCCTTTTAAAAACAATAATTGACAACGGAAAGGCTCTTGAAATTAACACTTCAGGTCTCAGACAACCCGTAGGTCGTACAATGCCTGATGTAAACATAATAAAAAGATACCGTGAACTTGGCGGTGAGTACATCACTATAGGCTCAGACTCACACAGCGCTTACGATGTAGGCCTCGGACTCATCGAGGGTATGAAAATTGCCAAAGAGTGTGGATTTGATAAAGTAACATTCTTTGTTGAAAGACAAATAATGCAGATTAATAACATTTAAGGAGAATAAAGATGCAGAAAGAAAATGAATCTATTATCAGTATAAATAAAAAAACCTTGTTGGGTATAGGCGGTCTGTTATTTGCGATAATGATATTCGCAGGTATACTCACCCAGGTGATACCTACAGGCGCATACGAAACTGATGCCTCAGGAAACATCATAAGCGGAACTTATACAGAAATAGCACGCGAAAGTGTAGGTTATGATTTCTGGAGAATTTTCATCTCACCTATTGAGATGTTTATCAATTCAACCGCAGAAGCTATGACCGGTATCGTTATAATACTTGTTATTATTATTATCGGCGGTACTTTCCTGGTGCTTGATAAAAGCGGTGTACTCAAATATATAATGTCAACAATAGTAAACAAGTTCTCGAATAAAAAGTACACTCTTCTCGCTGTAATGATATTCTTCTGTATGCTTCTTTCATCCTTTGCAGGTATACTCGAGGAATCGCTGACATTGGTACCACTTGCAGTAGCTATCTCACTTTCTCTCGGTTGGGACTCATTTGTAGGCCTCGGCTTCAGCCTCATATCTGTTACATTCGGATATGCCGCTGCTACATTTAATCCCTTCAACATCGGTATAATCCATACAATGGCTGATTTACCCATGTTTTCAGGTGTTTTATTCAGAATTTTTGTATTCGTAGTTATTTACGCAATACTTGCAGGTTTCTTCATTTCGTACGCTAAAAAGATCGAAAAGAATCCGATGAAATCCCCCTGTTATCAGTCTGATATCAAATTAAAGGAAAAGCTTCTTAACACCGACGAAATCGAAAAAGCTTTACAAAACAAAATGCTCCCTAAGGCTACGAAAGCATTTGCGAGTGCTCTTGTTGCGGTTTTAGTTGTTACAATAGTTTGTCTTGTTACAAATATTTTATTAGGTGACAGTACAATTTCAGGTATTATCGGTTATCTTCCTCTTGCATCAATGGCAGTACTGTTTACCATCGGCGGTATGAGGGCAGGTAAAATATCAGGTCTCACCGGCAAGGAACTCAGAGGAATTTTCATCAAAGGTGCAAAATCTATCCTCCCTTGTGCTCCTATCATTATGATTATTATATGCGTAACATACATCCTCAAGAGCGGTATGATTATCGATACACTTCTCTACTGGGTACATAATTACATAAGCACTCTTAATCCTTATGTTGCTCTTACAATCATTTTCTTTGTAATTTGTATTTTTGAATTCTTCATCGGAAGCGGTTCAGCTAAAGCATTTCTCCTTATGCCTATATTACTTCCGCTTGTTGATATGATCGGCATCGGCAGACAGAACCTTATCGTTTCCTTCTGTCTCAGCGACGGCCTTTGCAATGTGCTCTACCCCACCAACGGTCTTCTTATGATTGCGTTGAGTATTATCAATATTTCTTACCTTAAGTATCTAAAATGCGCTTGGAAGCTGTTTTTAGCCGTACTTATAGCTTCGGTAGGATTAACCTTCATTGGATACGCAATCGGCTATTAAACACGAATTTAAAAGAATTATACACAACCGAAATTCGGTTGTGTATTTTTTATGATTCTATTACAGTTAATTGGAAATGTTAGAATTAAAGGGATAGCATTACATATGAGTCTTTTCTTTCATTCCTTTTATTCTTTTTGCAGTTCCAAATGCTTTACATAAACAACAAATAAAGACGGTGCCCTCTTAAAAGAACACCGTCTGTTTTAATTAAGATTAATTGATTATTCAGCAGAAGCCTTGCGTGCTTCGATTTCCGCAACAAGCTCTCTCTGTCTCTTTTCTGTAAGTGAATAGAAGAACATGGGAACTGCACAAGCGAACATACTGATAACACCTGAAAGGATAAGAACATCCCAAAGCTTATCGGGCTCCTGAACGAAACCTGTTTCAGCGTCAATCTTAGCAATTGACATTGACATAACACCGATGAATGCACCAACTGCCATACCAATCTTGTTAATAAGAGTCTGCATAGCGAAGCATATGCCCTCGCCTCTTTCGCCTGTCTTCCACTCGAGGTAGTCAACGGTGTCACCGATCATAGCGTAACTCATAATGTTGTTAACACCCTGAGGAATACCGAGAAGTACAAGGCCGATTGCGCTTACAACAAGCTTCCAGGGAGCATCATAGCCCACAAAGTACATAACAGCCATTACTACACCGCCGAAGAGATGTACAAGGATATATGTATACTTCTTTGTAAACTTCTTTGTAAGCCAAGGAACGAGAACTGAAGCTACAAGGCCGCCGGGAATAACGAGCATTGTTATGATACCATACATGCCCTCATTCTTAAGAACGTACTTTGCGAAGTAGAGACCGCCGGTGTATGAGTAAACCATTCTTGCACCGCCGAGAATACCGGAAAGAACGATGAGAAGAAGCTCTTTATTCTTGAAGAGGAGCTTAATGTTATGTGTAAATGAAGGTATATCGTCATAGCTTGCAGTGATGTGCTCTTTTGTATTCTTGAAGCCATAGAAGAACATAGGCATTGCGGCAACAACAAATACAACTGCACAGATGAAGTATGTCCACTTAAGAGTATCTGCATTTGCGGTTACATATTCGTTCATAACTGTACCAACGAAGGACTGAGCTGCCTCTTCGGCTGTCTTGCCCTGATTAGCAACGATGCTTGCAATCTGGTCAGCCTTATCGATCATAATCTGAGCAATATGTTCTTCTGTGTACTTGAATTTTGCGGTAACTGCATTTGTGATAATGGGAACACCAACAGTAACAATACCTGCGCCTAATGTACATACGAGACGAACAACTGTAAGGATATTACCTCTGACTGTAGTGTCGTTTGTAAGACATGTTGCAAGACCCCAATAAGGTACGTCAGCAATTGTGTAAGCAACAGACCAGACAACATAAATGATTGCTATTGCGACGAATGTCCACATTGCCTTTGCTTCGTAAATAGGAAGGAAGCAAAGAAGTGTCATAATACCGATGGGAATAGCCATCCACTTGAGGTAGGGTCTGCACTTACCCCACTTGGTTCTTGTCTTGTCAACAACTGAGCCCATG
>JAFZFT010000060.1 GCA_017555765.1 Clostridia bacterium
GCCGTGTCTATAAAAAAGCGTGCTTTTGCTTCCTTTTGTCACAACCGACAAAAGGAAGTGCCAAGCGGCATGAGCGTTACCACGGCTGATATATCATTGAAACATTAAGGTGAAAAAGCAGTTCTTTGCCGTTACGCCCCACGCAGAGCAGGTACGAAAATAAACCACACATAAAAAAGGGACTGCTTTCGCAGTCCCTTTTATTATGTTATTCCTTTACGAATCCAAGTGCAACCATAGCCGCTTCAGCCTCTGCAAGAGGAATTGTTGTGCCGTCGAATTCTGTTTCTAACATACCTTCAATGAAGGCTACATCAATATCACTTGAAATGAGGATTGCAAACTCAACTCTGTACTCGTTGTCAATCTGGTACATATCTGCATTCATATTGCAACCCATATTCTTAGCCTGCTCAATTGCCTCGTAAGCCTCTTCAAGAGAGTCGATTTCTTCCTGAGGAAGGTCCTTACCCGCCATTACATAAACTACCTCTGTTACGTTCTGATTTTCATCATACATAAAGGTGAAAGCGCCATACTTACCGCCTTCTTCATTGGTGATTTTATAGCTTACTGAACCTACTGAGTAAGAAGGAGTATTTTCAGCGGGTGTTGTGGGCTCTGTTACTGTGGGAGCTGAGGGTACGGTTATCTCTGTACCTTCGGTGAAATCGATATTGATTATAGCGATAAGGTCACCGTCCTTTTCGCACATCTCGACCTTAACATATGAAAGCTCGGGAAGTAATGCCTTTACGCCGCTTAAGCCCTCCTTTAATGAAGGAGTAGCCTGATCATAAGAGGACTGCATTGATGCCTTCTGGTCAGCAGTTAAATTTTCATACTCATTAACATTAACTGTTAAAATGATGCCTGTACCTTCGGATTTTATGGCTGATGTGCATGTCAGACCTGTTGATGTGAAGCCTTCCACAAAGCCGTCAGCAAATTCGTTTCCGTAAACGGCAACATAATCTGCAACCTTTTCAGCATCTGTCTTGCCTGCGGGAGCTGAGGGCTCTGTTACCTCTGTAGGCTCTGTTACATTATCTGTGGGAAGCGGTAAGGGAGTGCCCTCGTTGGGAGTAAATACCTCACCGTTTTCGTCGGTTGTAAGCTCTGTTGAAGCTTCTGTGTTGTCTGCAATACTGCCGCCGTTATTTGTATCAGCCTTGTCACCGCAAGCAGCGAAAACGAACATACAAGCAACGATAAGAGCAAGTAAAGCGATTAATGATTTCTTTTTCATTTTTTTGTTCTCCTTTTCTTTTTTTGTACCGATTTACGGTACAGCTTGATTATACAACCAAAGGGAGTATATGTCAATCGGTATTTTATTTACCTCAAAGAAAAAGCAAGGGTAAAATACCCTTGCTTCAGCTTGTATTATGCTTCAAGCTTTACATACCCTGCATAGTCTGCGGCACTTTCTATCGCCTCAAGAGTAACGGTTTCGCCGTCGGTATAGATGTGTAAAAAGCCTGATTTGAAGGTTGTGATTGCAAGCTCATCTGTAAGGTCAAATTCCAGCCTCAGAGTATGTATGTCCCCGTCCTGAGTATAGCTGTATTCGTAAACACCCGTTGCTCCCTTTTCACTCTGAGCTTCGGAATAAAGATGATCTAAGCCCTCTTTTACATTTCCGGGTTTGCTGACATCTGTAGACCATTCGACAATCGCCTTCTTTACTGTATTACTTTCATCATAATAGAAGGTGTATCTCAGTGTTCCGTTTTCTTCGTCGCTTTCCTTAGCGTATTCATAGGTTACCCGATTCAATCCGGGTTCAACCCTTACCATACCATAGGCATAGGCAGTTTTTTCTATTTCTTCAAGGGTAATGGGTTCATCGGTGTTTTTGATGTAAAAAATGGTTGATGCAAAGGCTGTAATCACATCCTCATCTGTCAGGTCAAAGGCCAGCCTCAGAGTATGTATGCTTCCGTCCTGAGTATAGCTGCACTCAGGAATTCCTTCTTCTTCACGACCTTTACACGCATCAAAAAGATACTCTAAACCCTCTTTCGCATTATCGGGCTCGCTGACATCTGTAGACCATTCGGAAATCGCCTTCTTTACAATATTACGGTCGTCGTAATAGAAGGTGTATATCTGCGTTATGCTTAACTCGTCACTCTCCTTGGGAGAGCGTTCATAAGTTACCGAGCTCAATTCAGCTTCGGGCTGAGTTGCCTGAGTTGTCTGCTCTGCCACATCTGTATGAGTGGCTGCTTTTTCTCCGCAGGCAGTGAGAACAAGCATACAAGCGGTGATAAGAGCAAGTAAAGCGATTAATGATTTCTTTTTCATTTTTTGTTCTCCTTTTTATTTATTGTACCGATGTAGGGTACAATTTGATTCTACAACAAAGCAAAGTGAATGTCAACAGATTTTTATATCGTACTTTTTACGTAAATCCGACTGTGAGATTGTGCTTTTTCATCTTAATGTTTCAATAATACTCCCTCCGTCAAAATCTGCGATTTTGCCACCTCCCTCAAGGAGGGAGGTTAGGTTTACAATTGGGCGAGCGTAAGGAGGAAGGCTTCATCGGTCGCTGTGGACATCGACCGCTACGGGATGTATTTTTATATTTAGGCGGCGATATAAATCAGCGTGATAAGCTCTCCGCCATCCTTGCCTCACTTCACCTCGCACTGCGAGCGTTTCGGCAACGATGCCCCTAAAGAGGAAGGCACGGTCGCCGTGAGGAAAGACTATAACAAAAGCTTGGAACAACAATTCCGTAAAGCACTGTGTAAAACAAAACGTTACCCGCTGCGGAAACTGCAAACGGAGGGCGGGTAATCTGTCAGGGCGTAGTAGAATTTAATAATAGCTATCTTTCTCAGCGGATATCACTGATGGCTCGCTTCCGCAGTTTGCTGTTGAAGGCGGACTACACATATATTCAAATATGCCGAGCCGTGTCTATAAAAAAAGAGCGCTTTGCATTCTTTGTCGCTCCGGACAAAGAATGTGCCATAGCGGCATGAGCGTTACCACGGCTGAAGCCTTATTGAAACAGGAAGGTGAAAAAGCACAACCTTACTCCCTCCGTCACGGTTACACCGTGCCACCTCCCTCTAAGAGGGAGGTTATTCCCCCACCTCGCCGGGTACACCCTCACCGTCAGCACCACGCAAAGCGGGTACGAAAATAACCCACAAACAACAAAGAGCAACCCATTACATCGGATTGCTCTTTCTACATACTATAATATATGCTCTTTTCTATGTCCTCGGCGGACAGCCGTTACTTTCTTGATAACTCCTCAGTCAAGACTCCGTCTTGACAGCGTAACACGCCCGTCCCCCTTTGTCACTTCGTGACATTTCCCCCATACTATGGGGGAATCGACCCCCTAAAGGAGAGCCGAGTAACCAAAGAACTTTTCTTATTTGAGTGCTTTTACGTATTCCTTGAACATTGTGCCTCTCTGCTGATAATTCTTAAACATACCCCATGAAGCACAGGCGGGTGAAAGTAAACAGCAATCGCCTTCCTCGGCACTCTCAGCACAGATTTTCACCGCTTCTTCAAGAGTTTCTGCAAAGCAGTAATCCTTGAAGCCGATTTTGTCGCAGGCGGCGGCAATATTTTCTCTAGTCTGACCGATGAGCACAAGCTTTCTCACCTTGCCGGGGAAACGGCTCACCCACTCGTCATATTCGCTCTTTTTATCGTAGCCACCAGCAATAAGTACTGTCTTTGAGGGCATCGCATCAATAGCCTTAATCGCCGCATCGGTGTTGGTACCCTTTGAATCGTTATAATACTTCACGCCCTTTATCTCAGCAACGAATTCTATTCTGTGCTCAACGGCAACGAAGTCACGTACTGCCTGCTTGATAACCTCATCGGGTACACCGAAGGATCTTGTCATAGCAACAGCCGCCATAATATTCTCAAAGTTGTGAAGACCCACAAGGTTTGTTTCGTCCGTACGGATATAGGGTGTACTCTCTCCGCCTTCTGCAAGATAAATCACGCCGTCCTTATAGTAAAGTCCGTCGCTGAGCTCTCTGAGTGAGGAGAAAAATACCGCATTGCACTTTAAATCCTTACCGAATTCACGAAGCACATCGTCCTCGTAATTAAGTACGCAGAAATCGGTTTCGTCCTGATTCTTGGCTATGGATTTCTTCACATCTGCATAGTTTTCCATAGTCTTGTGTCTGTCGAGATGGTCGGGAGTAATATTGAGAATTGCGCTTACCTTGGGCTTGAAGGTAAGCATAGTTTCAAGCTGGAAGGAGCTTATCTCCGCAACGGTTGCACCGCCCTCCACTGACTCAAGAGCAAGACCTGTATAGGGAATCTCAATGTTGCCCACGAGAAGGGTCTTTTCATTCCACTTCTTCACTATTTCGTAGGTAAGTGAGGTTGTGGTTGTCTTTCCGTTAGTACCCGTGATGCCGATAACTCTGCCCTTATCATAAAGATAAGCAAGCTCAATTTCACTCCAGATGGGGATATTCTTATTCTGTACCGCAGTAAGAATGGGTGTCTCAAGAGGTACACCGGGAGAGGTGACGCAGATGCTGATACCCTCGAGAGTACTGTCCGTAACCTCGCCTAAAACAAGCTCGGGATTTTTATTATCAAGTCTGTCGATAAGCATTTCCTTATCGAGATTTACATTAGCATCATATATTGCATAGCTTTTGCCGAGTGCTTCAAGCATATTCGCAGAGCAAATACCGCTTCTGCCCGCACCGACGATGAGATATTTTTCCATTTTTAAGCACCGCCTTTTTTAATAATGCAAAATGCAAAAATGCAGAATGCAAAATGAACGGTCACTTCGTTCCGTAACAATCTGACAATCTGATATGCGGTCGGGTTTGATCGCAATTTTACATTTTTTATTTTGCATTTTACATTATATCATCCGAATAAAAACAAATCAATAAAATGATGTCATAAAAATAAATTCGGTTGACTTTTTATAAATTAGTTGTATAATTGTAATCACGATATATATTTTAAAGGAGAATGAGTATGAAAATCTTCAAAAGAACACTCAGCCTTATGCTTTGCCTTGTTATGATGCTTACTGCAATTCCCTTTGTAAGTGCAGCAGATGTAACAGCTGAAGCAAACGAGGTAACAGGCTTCACAGACGAGGACTTCCTTACAACAAAGGGCAGAGTAATCGTTAATCAGAGAGGCGAAAAGGTACAGCTCAAGGGCGTAAACCTTGGTGCATGGCTTGTCCGTGAGGACTGGCTCAACCCCGACCACATCCCCGCAGAGGTACTTGCTGAAAAGAAGTATGACGGTGAAATGGTATACGATAAGCTTGAGGAACGCTTCGGCAGAGAAAAGGCTCAGGAGCTTCTCAATATGTTCTACGACAACTGGATTACAGAGTACGACCTTGACAACATCAAGGAATTAGGCTTTAACTGTGTCCGCGTACCCTTCTGGTACAGAAACTTCTATTATGACGATGAGGGTACAAAAATCCTTGACGAAAACGGCGAATGGGATTTCTCAAGACTTGATTGGGTTGTTGAGGAATGCTCAAAGAGAGAGCTTTACGTTATCCTCGATATGCACGGTGCAGTAGGCTCACAGAGCGATGCTCCCCACTCAGGCAGAGCCTTCGGCGGCGCACAGCTTATGGAAGACAGTGAGCAGGGCGAAAGATACCGTGAGCTTACAGATGAGCTCTGGAGTGCAATTGCATCACGCTTCAACGGTAACCCCGCAGTTGCTATGTACGACCTTCTTAACGAGCCCATGTGCGACGTAAGCTGCACAGAAATTGAAAGAAGAATCAAGAACGAAAAGATTTATGACCGTCTTTACGATACAGTACGTGCCGTTGACGAGGATCATATCATCACTATGGAAGCTATCTGGACAGGCTTCGCTCTTCCCAAGTCATTCCTTAAGGGCTGGGATCACGTTGTTTATCAGGTACACTTCTATAACAACTCAGACTTTATCTTTAACTTCTTCCTTCTTCTCACAATGGCAATCCATCCCAATGTACCTCTTATGGTCGGCGAATTCTATCCCCATAAGGCTACAACATGGAACAACTGCTTCTCAACAATGAACAAACTTAACTACAGCTGGATGCTCTGGACCTACAAGGCAACAGGTCACGGCATGTGGAGCTCCGACTGGTGTCTCTACGGTGCAAAGGACGGCTTCTGGAGAGCTGATATCTTCAACGGCTCCTATGAAGACATTGCTAAGGCTTGGGGTGCTGATATGCTCAACACTCAGACAGGCTTCCAGGATACAGGTCATTACGAAGCAAACGTTAAGGATCATCTTTAATAATTTGTCAGACATCCTTCGGGGTGTCTGATTTTTTATTGGCAATCGTGAAAACGCTTTAAACGGATGAAGCGTTTTTCCTTGACAGAGGAGTTCAGTGGTGATATAATGATTTGGTAAGCCCAAAAATAAAGGGGATGAATTTATGAAGAAATGTACTAAGCTTATTGTCGCCTCGGCAGTGCTTGTCGGTGCGGCGGCAGCGGTAGCTCTCATCAGCTACAACAATCTTAAAAATCAAAGCGTTACTCTGCCACGAGGCTTTACCGTAACTGCTCATACAGGCTGTGAGGGTACGGAGGATAATTCACTTGAGGCAATCAGAAGGGGTTATGAAAGCGGCGCTGATATAGTCGAATTCGACCTTAATTTCACCGCAGACGGCACTCCCGTACTCGCTCACGATGAAGCTGTTGAAGGAAGTCCGACCGTTGACGAGGCCTTCGCTCTTATAGCGGAGCTCGAGGGACTTTACGTAAACGTGGACTGCAAAAAGACAGATAATCTCACCGAGGTTGTCGCCATTGCCGAGAAGTACGGAATAAAAGACCGTATTTTCTACACCGGCATTGAGGAAAAGGATGTAAACGCTGTAAACACTCAGACTCCCGAGGTCACATACTGGCTTAATGTTGATGTAAGCAAAGCTAAAAAGAGTGACACTCAGTATATCAACAGCCTTTGCGATAAGGTTATCAGTTGCGGTGCGGTTGGTATCAATATGAATCACAAAAGCTGCTCCGAGGAGCTCGTAAGAGTATTCCACGAAAGAGGTCTTCTTGTTTCTATCTGGACTGTAAACAGTGAGTACAATATGATGAAGACTCTCAGCTACGGCGCAGACAATATTACAAGTCGCAACCCCTCAAAGCTTAAAGAGATTATCGAAATCAAAACAGGTAAATAACCGGAAGGAGAAAATACAATGGAAAAAATCAAAATGAATAAAATCGTCGAGATGGACGGCGACGAAATGACAAGAATCATCTGGAAGATGATCAAGGACGAGCTTCTCGAGCCCTTCGTTGAGCTTAATACAGAGTACTATGACCTCGGTCTCCCCTACCGTGACGAGACTAACGACCAGGTAAGCATCGATGCAGGTGAGGCTATCAAGAAGTACCGTGTTGGCGTTAAGTGTGCAACAATCACTCCCAACGCACAGAGAGTTGAGGAATATAAGCTCAAGGAAATGTGGAAGAGCCCCAACGGCACTATCAGAGCAATCCTTGACGGTACTGTTTTCAGAACTCCCATTCTCGTAAGCGGCATTTCTCCCACAGTACGCACCTGGAAGGCTCCTATCACTATTGCCCGTCACGCATACGGCGATGTATATAAGTCAACTGAATTCCGTACAACAAAACCCGGCAAGGCTGAGCTTGTTTTCACCGACTGCGACGGCAACGAGGAAAGAGCTACCATTTACGATTTCGAGTGCGGCGGCGTACTTCAGGGCATGTACAACAAGGACAGCTCAATCCGCTCCTTCGCTCACTCCTGCTTCAAGTACGCTATTGACACCAAGCAGGATTTATGGTTCTCAACCAAGGATACAATCTCCAAGAAGTACGACCAGACCTTTAAGCTTATTTTTGAAGAAATCTATAACGAAAGCTACAAGGCTGACTTCGAAAGACTCGGTATAGAGTATTTCTACACCCTTATCGACGATGCAGTTGCAAGAGTTATCCGTTCAAAGGGCGGCTACATCTGGGCTTGTAAGAACTACGACGGTGACGTTATGAGTGATATGGTATCAACCGCCTTCGGCTCACTTGCTATGATGACAAGCGTACTTGTTTCTCCCGACGGCAACTACGAGTACGAGGCTGCTCACGGTACTGTTACCCGCCACTATTATCGTTATCTCGAGGGTGAAAAGACCTCAACCAACCCCATTGCAACAATCTTCGCATGGACAGGTGCCCTTCGTAAACGCGGAGAGCTTGACGGCAACGAGCCTCTTATGGCTTTTGCTGATAAGCTTGAAAAAGCATCCCTCGATGTTATCGAGAGCGGCAGAATGACTAAGGACCTTGTAGGTCTCTGGGAAAAGGGCGACGCAACCGCACTTACAACCGAGGAATTCATCAAGGCTATCAGAGCAGAGCTTGAAAAAGTAATGGCATAAAGCATAAAAGTTCTTTGGTTACTTTCTTTTAAGAAAGTAACGCCATGCGGCGAGCAATAAAGAATAGAAAAGACAAAGGAGAGCATCACATTATGCTCTCCTTTTATTATTTACTTAGCAGTTTTCACATTGACTCTTGAATATCCCTCGCTCCAGATATAGCTCGTGCCGTGCTTTATATAGGCTCTTACTGCAAGGGTGTAGCTTTCGTTTGGTGAAAGTCCGTCAACAGTTGCAGTAAGCTTTGTTGTGTTCTTTACTGCGGTATCCCACTTACCCGTTTCGGTGTTGTAAATATATACGCGGTATCCCGTTGCATAATCAACCTTATCCCAGCTGATTGTCACAGAATTACGTGTAGAGGATATAACCTTAGTAGTCCCATCGGGGTATCCGGGCTTTGAAACTCCGCTGATTTCAACGTATTCTGAAGCCCAATAGGTATTACCGTCAACCTTTGTGTATGCCTTTACTGCGAAGGTGTACTCCTTACCCAGATCAACATCCATCAGATAATAGTAAAGTCCTGTTGTTGTCTTGAGTGCCTTCCATGCACCGTTTTTAAGAAGGTATACTCTGTAGCCTGTTGCACCGGGCACCTTGCTCCAGTTAAGTCTTATCCATCTGTCTCCCGCAGTTGAGGTTATCTTTTCAGTAAGACCGGGTCTTGTTACGGCACTGACACTCTTATACTTGGGCGCCCACACGATACTGCCGTTATTGACATATGCTCTTACTGCAAAGGTGTACTTTTTGCCCGGCTCAAGACCTTCGATTGTAGCTGTGGTTTTCTTGCCGGTTGTACGAACTGCGATGTCCCACTTGCCGGTTGCAGTATTCTTCACGAAAACGCGGTATCCGTCTGCCCCCTGTACTGCAGACCACTTGAGAGTTACGGAGTCTGTAGCAGCAGTACTCTTGAGAGAAGAGGTTACACCGAGCTCTGTTGTTGCCTTAACGGTTACAAGCTCAGAATCCCATACTGTTTTACCGTTTTCCTTGGTGTAATATTTAATGGCAAAGGTATAGGTTGTACCCGATGAAAGGCCTTCAGCAGTATAACTTCTTGCGGTTGTTGTCTTGAGAGCCTTCCAGCTGCTGCCTGACTTCACATATACTCTGTAGCCTGCTGCGCCGGGCACCTTATCCCAGGTGAGAGTAATAGCTGTGTCCTTGGCGGTTGACGTGATGTTTTCTACGGATCTGTGAATATAGTTGTTATATGTGACATCAGAAACCATTATATTGAAATCGTCCTGCTTCTTTATTGCGTCAAACTGAGCCTTTGTACCCTCGTAAAGGATTGTAATATCTCTTGAATAGATAAATGCCCACTCTTCGATTTCTCTAACACCGACGTGCATATAAATCTTTTTAAGAGACTTGTCGTATATACTATTGAAGGCATCATCGCCTATTACGGTTACACTGCTCGGTATAACAAAGGTCTCATCTGCTTTTGCAAGCGGATAAACAAGAATCTCCGTTTTAGCCTTGTTATAAAGTACACCGTCAACTGTTGTGTAATTTTTGTTGTTTTCGGAAACAATGATTTCCTCAAGAGAGTCACAATCATTAAAACGGTCAATATACTCAACATTTTCGGGAATAATTATTGTTTTAAGCTCTTTACATGCATGGATATCCTCAAAGTCCAAAGACTTGAGCTTGCCTTTTTTTATTTCTATTTTTTCGAGTCCGTTACAATAATATATCGCATCCATCTCGAGGTTTTCTACGTTTCCGGGAATTACAAGATTTTTAGCACCGTTGAATGAAAGCCCCATAGTATCAATTTTTTTAACGGTTGAAGGGATAACAATACTTTCAAGCGTTACATATCTGGTTGCATTGTTCCCGATTGTTTCAACACCCTCGGGAATAACAAGCTTCTTGACTGTTTTTGCAGCAGGTACTCTGATCAAGGTTTTCATTGCCTTGTCATAAAGTATTCCGTCAACAGCTTTAAAAGAGGTATTCTTATCTGAAACTATGATTTTTTCGAGCTTCCACGCTCTGAAAAATGCATTGGTATCAATCTCAGTTACACCGCTTCCTATTTCAACTGTTTTGACGTTTGAAAAATCAAAAGCATCTCTCTCAATAGTTGTCACACAGTCAGGGATAATAATCTTCTGAGTAGGACATTCTTCGCCAAAGGCATCTTTACCGATATGCGTAACAGTCTTACCGTCAATTTCCTTTGGAATTGTCACGGTATCTTTTGTGCCTTTGTATTTTGTAATTTTTACCGTGTCATTTTCGGTAATTGTGTACTTATATTTGCCGTAGGTATACTCTGTTTCTGCCGCAAAGGCACTCACAGAAAAAACAAGCACCGCCGCAAGTACGACAAATATAACGGCAATAATTTTTGACTTTTTCATTTTCTTTTCCTCCTTAATTTGGTGTATTTATATTACAATAAAAATTGTAACGTAAACGAGTTTTTGTCTGTTCGGTATCTTTTTTTGTCCGAACGGCAGATAAAATTAAAAAAGTGCGCCCAAATGAGCGCACATAAAAATGCATCTCATTTGTTGCGACACAAACTTAACGACACGAAAGGGTACAGTTAATAAGAGATACACTTTTTACAAGTGTTATCCCTTTCGCTGTCTAATATACAGTTTGGTCGCATAACCAATATAACATATCGTATTGCGGTTGTCAATAGAGAAAATTCTTAAGATTCTGACATCTGAGCTAAAACAAAAAAAGACTGCCCTTTTAGGACAGTCTCAATTTATGTACCTTCAAAACTAAACAAAGGAAGTAACGAAATGAGGATTGTAGTAGTCTGAACCAAGGAATTTTGGTCAAGCCCTCGACCTATTAGTATTGCCTAGCTGAATGCGTCACCGCACTTACACTTGCAACCTATCAACCTCATAGTCCTTGAGGGGTCTTACTAGCTTATGCTATGGGATATCTTATCTTGGAGATGGCTTCACGCTTAGATGCTTTCAGCGTTTATCCAATCCGCACTTAGTTGCCCAGCTGTACCATTGGCATGATAACTGGTGCGCCAGCGGTGCGTCCATCCCGGTACTCTCGTAATATGGACAGCGCTCCTCAAATATACTACGCCAAAGACAGATAGGGACCGAAC
>JAFZFT010000061.1 GCA_017555765.1 Clostridia bacterium
AATGGTGGAATAGTAGAGTTTGACACTATGTCAGAAGCTTTGTTTAATTGGGCGAAGATGCATATTAAATAATGAATATAAGGACAGTCTTTGAGCGAAGCACTTGGGACTGTCCTTTTTGTTATAGTTACAAGTGGCGAGATAAAAAGGACACCCATTCGGGGTGTCCTTAGTTTTTTTATTTACCATTAACAGTAAACAGATTTAAAGTCATACATATCTTTTATATTATCAGCCTGTGTATGTATTGTCATAAGAGCACTCGCAAGTTTAGCCTGAGGTGTCACATGGTAATATGTATTGTTGTAAAAACTGCACTGATCATACAAAGGATGATTGTGACCCATTGAAAGAAGTCCTACACAACCACTTTCATTGAATACATCGTCAAGTGGCTGATTTTTGGGGATATTATATTTTTCAGGTCTTATCATCAATGTGGGATAACCAAACTTATAAGCCTTGCCTTTTCTTGCTGCCCGGAAAAAATCAGGGGTGTTTTCGTGGAGAAATACGCTTATGGTTACATCTTTATTTTCTTGTTGCTTTTCGTTTATTTCCTCTTTGCACCAATTAACTTGGTCTTCGTATACATAACCATAAATATGGTCAGGGTCGTCATTGTCATAGTCCATAGTGTCGACGAAAAGCATAGAGTGGGTCATTTCTCCGTCGCTGATGATATCAATGCTATACTGACAACCACCTGAAATTTCAGGCTCATCAGCTACAAGACAATGTTCATACTGTGAGAGATAAGCAACTACATCAGCAGATGTGCCATAGTTGATACCGTCATTGTTGCCAGGAACAAACGCCCAATACCGATCGGCTTCTTCAAATATTTCAGCTACCGTGCGAAGAACATAGGCCTTATTGAAATCTCCGTCATTACCGTCGTCTATCATATCTCCGGACACAACTACAAGATCAGGATTATATTTTTTAGTCAGTGTTTCTATTTTGCTGAGAATCTGCATATCAGAAAAAGTAACACCTGTAGTCATATGAGTATCACTGAACTGAATCACTGTGAAATCTCCGTTATCATCAGCACAAAGATCAGGAAGCTCTTTCTGCACAGTCACTGTTTGTGCAAAACCTGAGATATCGCCCTTGTTCTTCATTTCATCTGCAAACTCTCCGCCTGAAATCAGCGATACAGCTATGGTGATAAAAGCCATAAGAGTTGCTAAAAAGTTTGTCATTGATTTTTCCTCCTGTAATTAAATATTCGGGCCGTCTTTTTTAGCTGAGGCAAATAAAAAAGTGCGCCCCAAAGAGACGCACAAAAAATGCATCTCATTTGTTGTCACACAAATTTCACTCTTACTCCGCTTGGGATATAGGCAAACAGAGACACATTTTTACCAATAGTGTCCCCAAACGAAAAGAGTTAAATATGAAATTCATGTGACAAAGATAGTTTACCACTATTTGCAACAAAAATCAATACTGCAAACAAAATACCGTTTCCCTCTGCGGGATAAACATAAAAGAGACGCGAGTTTCGCCGCCGCCACATAAGGCAGTATTTGTTTCTCGAACAAAATTCCTCGTATTTTGCCAAAAGCCTCGCAAGGCGACAGCCTTGCTTCATTTTGTGGCTTCAATACAAGAAATTTTCAGTTCTTACGAAACTGCGAAGCACTTTAAAATGCGAAACAGCTTTGCAAGAAAAGGCAAAATCCACCAATAATGCTGACGCATATTGGTGGATTTTAACGCGTTATTATGAAGTTGTTTCACATTTTAAAGAAATACTGCCTTATGTGGCGGCGTTCGCCCGCGTCCCAATATTATTCTTTATTACTGCTTTGCACCGTCGTCAAACTTTTCAAGTGCCTTAACACTTGCTGCAAAACACTTAGCAAGACAATCCTTATTAAGTGCATCGGGAGTGTCGAGTCTTGTGTGATAGAAATCAGGAAGTGCGTGGTTGAGGGCTGTGATACCTGTTGCACGCATACCTGCCTGTGCAAATGCTGCTGAGTCTGTTGCACCGCCGAGAGGAGGCACGAAACCTTTCTTACAAGCAATGCCGAGATCCTGACAAGCTTCATAGAATAAGTCTGAAACGTCTTTGTCAACCTTTACTGTTGAGTTAAGGTCGCGGTAGTTAACCATAAGCTGTTCTGACTGTGCAATTGTATCATATGAGAAAACGAATGTAGGTACATCGTTGAATTCTTTTGCGTGAGCTTCACAATAAGCTTTTGCACCGCGAAGACCTGCTTCTTCTGAACCTGTTAACACAACACCGATTTCTGTGTTTTCAAGCTCAATGCCTTCTTCTTTGAGATATTTGAGTATTGCCATACCGATATAGCAACCTGAAAGGTTGTCGTTTGCACCGTCAACAACTCTTTTCTTGTTCCACATAAAGTAAAGACCAAACCAGAAGGGTACAAATACGAGACCGATAAGGCCAAGTTTTGTTGCAAGTTCAGCATTGAGAGCACCTGCAAGGCGTGCGATTGCAATGCCGAGAGTATAGAAAGCACCAACGAAACAAATC
>JAFZFT010000062.1 GCA_017555765.1 Clostridia bacterium
CGATTTCCTCTTCGGGTGAAAGAAGGGGTACTCTGCCGATATCCTTAAGGTACACCTTAACGGGGTCGTCGATAACACTCTTTGCGTCAGCGGCAATAACTGCACCGTCATAGTCCTTAGGAAGGTCGATATCAACGGAAATTGAGTCGAGAATTTCATCGCTGAGGTCGTCAACGATTTCTACGCCGTAGCTTTCAAGCTTTGCGTATACCTTTTCCATTTCCTCCATATCAACGTCAGCTTCAACGAGTACGGCATCAATCTCGGTTGAGTTGAGCTTACCTGT
Source organism: Clostridia bacterium (assembly GCA_017555765.1). Lineage (GTDB taxonomy): Bacteria > Bacillota > Clostridia > Oscillospirales > Acutalibacteraceae > UBA6857. The sequence continues at coordinate 287 of JAFZFT010000062.1, forward strand.
TGAAATACCTCTGTCAACAAGAGCTTTGAGTAAAGCATTTTTTTCCTGGTTTTCCATAATTACTTCCTTGCCTTTCTGCCTTTTTATTTTAGGGAAATTTGTTACTTTTTATTTTTGAACAGTGCCGCAAACTCCTCGTCGGATAAGCTTTCTATTGACGGCAGCTGTTGTTTTTTGATTTTTTCTTCTCTCATAACGCTTACACAGTCAGCACATACTGTAAGCCCGAAGTTTAAGCCTTCATTCTGCTTACATATCTTCACAAGAAGATTCATCTGCTCTGCTGTCAGCTCCTGAGAGAAAAGAGTCAGCTCAAGGGCTCTGCGGTCATCAATTTTTTCCGTTATTACCTCGAAAAGCCTTACGTGCTCAGCTACTGTGAAATCCTCTTTTTTGAGGCTGTCCTTCATTCTTTCATAAAACTCGGGATTTTTCATCAGCGCCGCTATAAGCATCTGCTCAGCCTTTATCGCCTTGATATTAGTACCGCTTGCAACGGCCTCTTTAGTATTTTCGGTCATTGCCTGCTGCTGAATTTTAGTGAAATACTGCTTTTTCTCGCTTGTCTGCTTACGTCTTGCGAGCTGCTCGATTCTTATCATAATCGACTGTTTACTGACTCCGAGCTCCTCGGAAAGTCTTGAAGCGTATATTTCCTGAGGTATCTTACTTGAAAGCCCTGCAAGCACCTCTGCAGCCTTTTCAAGGAATTTCATCTTTCCGTCGCTCGTCTGTAAATCGTACTGACCTCTGAGACGTACGATAGCAAACTCAATATCGTTTGCCGCACCGTCAACAAGACTCTGAAACCTTTCGGGGCCGTACTTGCGGAGAATTTCGTCCGGGTCCTTACCGCCGGTAAGATGCACAACGCGGATTTTCATACCGATTGAATTGAAAATTCCGATTGCTCTCTGCGTTGCCTTCTGTCCCGCCTCGTCAGCATCGTAGGACAGTATTATTTCGTCAGCGTACCGCGAAAGAAGGTGTGCCATTTCACCCGTCAGTGCAGTGCCGAGACACGCAATTGCATTGGTAAAGCCCGCCTGATGAAGAGATATGGCATCCATATAGCCTTCCACGAGGATAAGACTTTTATCCGTGGAATTTTTTGCAAAGTTGAGTCCGAAAACGCCGAGACTCTTCTTGTAAATAAGTGTATCCGAGGTGTTGATATATTTAGGCTTACTGTCGTCAAGTACTCTGCCGCCGAAGGCAACCACATTGCCTCTTGCATCAATAATCGGTACCATAACACGGTTACGGAAGGAATCGTAAAAGCTTACTCTGCCGTCCTTCTCGCTCTTGTTTGCGAGGTTGGCTTCGTATGCCTCCTCGTAGGAATAGCCCTTCTCTCTCAGGTGATTGAGAAGCTTTCGCCAGTCGTTGGGTGCATATCCCATACCGAATTTTGTTATCGTACTCTTTTTGTAGCCTCGGGATTTGAAATACTCGAGACCTGCCTTGCCCTCCTCGGTGAAAAGGCAGGAATTGAAAAATCTTGCCGCTTCCTTGTTTATTTCGTACATTCTCTTACGCTTGACCGCAAGAGAATCGTCCACACCGTCGGACGGCATAACAAGGGAGTATCTGTCGCACAGAAATCTTACAGCCTCGTAGAAGTCGAGATTTTCTGCACGCCGTATAAAGTTTATAACCTCGCCTCCCGCACCGCAGCCGAAGCAGAAATAGCTCTGACTGTCGGGGTACACGGTGAAGGACGGTGTTTTTTCGTTATGGAAGGGACAAAGACCCACAAGATTTTTGCCTCTTCTTTTCAGCTGAACATATGATGATATGGTCTGCTCAATATCACAGCGCATATGAAGCTCTGTGAGAAATTCATCTGAAAAACGCTGCGCCATAGGCTTTGTCTCCTTTCGTAGATTGAAGGGCCGAGGGCCGAGGGCCGAGGGCCAAGCATAGTTAAGATGAAAATATGTTTTACTTTGTCAGCTATATTGAAGCTGAAGAGCTTAATCCCTGAAGTATAAATCAAATATATTTACATTCTGTAAAATTCTTCGCGGGTACAGATTATCTGATTATCCTTTGTAAGCGCGTCGGCCCTTGGCCCTTGGCCCTTACTTGCTCCAGCCGCTGGGGATGAAGTAATCGTTATATACCTTAAGGGCATAGGAGTCGCTCATACCGGCTATGTAGTCGCAGGCGGCTCTCTGAGCACCGTCACGCCAGGCTATTTCTATGTACTCATTGGGAAGCTCATTGGGATTTTCCTCGAAGAAGTGGTAAAGGCGCTGAATCATTGCCATTGCCTTACCCTCCTCGCTTTTGCAAACGGGATTTGTGTATACTCTGTCAAACATAAACTCGTGGAGTATATCGAAGGCACTCTGCACATTACTGTCAAAGGCGACCTCTCCGTATGTATTCTCTATAACTGATGTAACCATTGTATCGATGCGCTGACTCTTTCTTTCGCCGAGATATTTTCTCGCTTCAACGGGTATGTTGCCCTCGGTGATTACTCCCGCACGGACTGCATCGTCGATATCGTGGTTTATGTATGCAATTTTATCGGCAAGCTTTACTATTCTGCCCTCAAGAGTCTGAGCCTCCTCACCTCTTGTGTGGCAGACAATTCCGTTTCTTACCTCGTAGGTAAGGTTAAGTCCCTTGCCCTTGTTTTCGATATAATCAACTACTCTCAGGCTCTGCTCATAGTGCTTGAAGCCGCCGGGTACAACCTCATTGAGGGCTCTTTCACCCGCATGGCCGAAGGGAGTATGTCCAAGGTCGTGACCGAGTGCGATTGCTTCAGTTAAATCCTCGTTGAGACCGAGTCCCACTGCAATTGTTCTTGCAATCTGTGAAACCTCGAGAGTATGGGTAAGTCTTGTTCTGTAATGCTCACTGTCGGGAGCAAGGAAAACCTGAGTTTTGTGCATAAGACGTCTGAATGCGGCGCAGTGGATGATTCTGTCCCTGTCACGCTGATAAGCTGTCCTTATAGGACACTCAGGCTCGAAGGTCTGTCTGCCTTTCGTATTTTCGCAAAGCATAGCATACTCCGAAAGAGTGTTTCTTTCGTTAAGGAGAGTTCTTTCTCTTATCTGTGCCACAAAAACCGCCGCCTTTCGTACTGATTTCTGACGTGTTGAATATATATACGCTTATTTTTGTGTTTTCCCTCTTTTAAATTATATTTCGCAATATTTTTCGTCCATTACCTCGCAGGAGAATTTTCCGCAGGACACATCTATGAGCCTTGCTTCAAAGTAAGGAAGCTTTTCCTCAGGGATTCTGAAGATAACCTCCACCGCATCGGTGAATACTGTATCCTCGACGATGCCGCCCTCCTCACAGATTAAAGGTACGAGTCTGCCGTAGAAGTTATAGTCGGACTTGACGCTGACTATCTTGCAAAGGGACATTGTTATAACCTGTCCCGCATCGAGAGCAATTTTCGAGCCGTGAGAGTAGGCTCTTACAAGTCCGCCCGCACCGAGCATTATACCGCCGAAGTAACGGGTAACAACAACGCAGCAGTCAACTACCTCCTGCTTGATGATTACATCAAGAGCGGGCATACCTGCAGTGCCTGAAGGCTCACCATCATCGCTGAAGCGCTTTATCTGACCTTCCTTAAGGCTGTAGGCATAGACATTGTGGGTAGCATCCCAGTGCTTTGATTTTATCTCGGATATAAAGGCGGTTGCTTCCTCAACTGTCTTGACCGGCTTTACATAACCTATGAAGCGGGATTTCTTGGTGATGAATTCGTCGCTTGATTCGTACTTTACGGTTTTGTAGCTTGCCACGGCGTTACCCCCTTTTCGTAAATAAATGAAAATAAGACGGAACAAAAAATTTGTACCGTCTAAATTCTTTAATTAAGCCAATTATTTGTTCTTTGCAAGATTGATACGCTTATTGAACTTATCAACACGTCCGCCTGTATCTACAAGCTTCTGCTTACCTGTGAAGTAGGGATGGCAGTTTGAGCAGATATCAACGTGCATATCCTTCTTTGTTGAACCAGTCTTGATGATTGCACCGCAAGCGCACTTTACTTCTGTCTGTTCGTAACCGGGATGAATACCGTTTTTCATTATGTGTCACCTCTTTCGGACATTATTATTTACATTAACGCAAGGCATTGTATCACATCGAGAATGAAAAATCAACATTTTTTTGAAAATTCTTTATTTTATTTTCAATTTTTTTCTTTAATCTCGATTTCACGTGATAAATGGAAGGAATAAAGCAGGGTCTGCTTCACCTCCAGACCCGTACAAAGCTCAAGAGCCTTCTTGTAAAGAAGCACCTGAGAGCTGTACTTTTCTCTGAATTCCTCTTCGCTGTCGATAAGGTCGGTTTTGTAGTCGATGACAACAAGCTTACCATCCTCCTCAAAGGCACAGTCGCATGCACCCTGAATCATAACCTTTTCATCGGAGAATTCATCAACGTTTTCATATATATCATTTATGGGTACCTCAATGATAAAACGCTTTTCCCTGAGCACTCTGTCGGAGGCGAGAATTCTTGAAAGAAGTCCGCTCTTAAGGAATTCGCCCACATTTCTGCGGTTGATTGCCTTTGCCTCAGCTTCGGAGATAAGTCCCTTTTCGAGAAGGCTCTGTATCTCACCCTCAAGGTCTGTCTTTGCCCTTTCATAGTCAGCGTACTGTGCAAAGCGGTGGGTCGCAGTACCCTTCTGTGCACCCGTAAGTCCGCCCTCACAAAGGAATGCAGGCTTTGAGGAAGCAAAATACTCCCTGTCTATGCTGCCCTTGTCAACCGAGGAGGCAGTCCTCTTCATATTTATACCTGAGAGAGCTTCGTACTTATATCTGAAGCTTCCTCTTTCTCTGAGCATTGTGAGGAAGCCTTCATCGATGCCACTCTTACCTGATTCTTCCGCAGAAGGTACACAAAGAGGCTCACCCTCACTTATAAACACCTTTATCGGGGATTCGCAGGGAAGTACGAAGCTGTCATCTATGTTTGCAATTTCACGAAGAGCCTCACTGTCCTTATGTCTTAAAAGAGCGGTGAGCATCCACTGACCGAAGCCGCTTGCCTGAGAAATAGCATAGGGCATTACGCTCTTGCTTTCACGCACAAGGTCAACTCCGCACTTTGCAACGGAGGAAGCAATATTCTTACCCGCATAAACAAGCATAAGCTTTTCCTTTGCTCTTGTAAGGGCAACGTAAAGCACACGAAGCTCCTCACTGAGCATATCACGGTGCATTGCAAGCTTTACCGCAGTACGGGGAAGAGTTTCAAACTGCTCGTAGGTGTCTATGTCACGGTGTCTTATGGCGATGCCCGCCTTTTTGCTCATGATAAGGCTCTGCGCCTCGTCCTTTATGTTGAATTTTCCGTTGCAGTTTGCAAGAATGCACACAGGGAATTCAAGTCCCTTTGATTTGTGGATTGTCATAATTCTGACAACATCAGCATTACTGCATGCATTGAGAGCACCTGTAAGATCCTGCTTCTGCGAGGAGAGGCGGTCGATAAAGCGGATAAAGCCGCTAAGGCCCATATAGCCTGACTTTTCGTACACTGACGAGTAGTCGAGCATAAGGCGGAGATTCGCACTGCCGGCACCGGATTTATCCACTGCGTCAAATATGCAGGGAAGTGCGGTCTGCCCGTATATTTCGTTAAGAAGCTCCCCTACGCCGAGGCAGATACTCATTGAACGCCATTCCCTGAGCTTTTCAAGGAAGGCGGTACATTCTGCGTCCGACCTTCTTTCGCTTTCAAGAAGGCAGGAATATACACTTGCCTTGCGGTTGAACTTCTTTATTTCTGCCACCTTATCGGTAGTGAAGCCGAAAACGGGAGACATCATTACACTTAAAAGAGGAATATCCTGAGCGGGATTATCGATGATTCTGAGGATATTCAGTACGAGAGCAATTTCGTTGGAGGCAAGGAAGTTGTCGGACACCTCGATAAAGCAGGGTATCCCTTCCCTTCTGAAGGTCTCGGCATATACAGTACCGTTTGTGGAGATTCCACGCATAAGTACGGCAAAATCTCTGTAGCTGACGGGTCTTTCAATGCTTCCGTCCCTGACGGTGTAGCCCTCTGCCATAAGTCTTTTTATCTGTGAGGCTATGTACCTTGCCTGATATTCGTGGGCGGTTTCCTCGTTTTCGTCGGCGGCACCCGTATCAAGAAGATGTATCTCTGTTGCCGCTTCGTCCTTTTCACTGTAAGCGGCACTTGCGGTGAGCCTTTCCTCACTGCCGTACTCAATATCGCCACTCTCACGGCTCATAATCTGCTCAAAAATAAAGTTGATTATATCTGTTACACCCTTGCGGCTACGGAAATTATTCGCAAGGATTATCTTCGCAGGATAGTTGTCCCTTTCGGGGTCATAGATATCAAGCTTATCCTTGAGACCCATAAAGATTTCAGGCATAGCCTGTCTGAAGGAATAGATGCTCTGCTTGACATCGCCTACCCTGAAAAGATTGTTGCGGGAAATGGACTCGAAAAGAAGCGACTGTGCCGCATTGGTATCCTGATATTCGTCTATGAGGATTTCATCGTAGCACTCGCTTGTCCTTGCGGCGAGCTCTGTCCTCTCATAGCCTTCTTCCGTACTCTTTACAAAAAGAGACAGAGTCATATGCATTATATCGGAAAAGTCTGCGACCTTTCTGCTCTTTTTCATACGGGAATATATATCGGAATAAAGCTGTGTTGCCTCGGTAAGGCTCTTAATCGCACCCGAGAAATATTCTATATCATCCTTGTAGTCCTTTTCACTGCAGCAGAGAAGCTCTTTTATCTTTTTGGTTATGTTTTCCTTACCATGGTCTCTGAGTGCCGCAAAATAAACTATCTGCGGCTCTTCCTTCATTTCCTTGGGGGTTTTTCCCTTGGTTGCCGCCTTGAAACGAAGAAGTGCGGAGCGCACATCGTCCCAGCTGCCCTCTTCTATTCTCGAAAGGATATACTCACACTGTGCTATATCGGTGCTTACTGCGGTGTTGTAGATTTTTTCAAGCACCTCGTCACCTGCTATATCCTCAAGGAGGCGTCTGAAAACGGAAAGGCTGTATTCTATACCCTGTCTTACCCTTTCAAGAACTATTTTACCGTGTATGCTTTCCTTCACATCGCTGTCGGGATTATAGTTATCGCAAAGCTCACTGAGCCACTTTTCAGGGAATGCAAAGGAGCGGGATACCTCGTAAAGTCTGTCTATTGCCGATTCAATTTCTGAATCGTCTGAGCCGCTGAAAAGCATTTCGATAAGTCTCCTGAAATCCGCTGAGCCGCTTTCGTACATTTTTTCAACGGTTAAGGCAAGAGCCTCCTTTTTTATAACTGCAAGCTCGCCTGAGTCCGCAGTACGGAAATCGGAGGATATGTCGAGAAGCTCGAAGTTTTCCTTTACTACCGAGGAGCAGAAGCTGTCAATGGTACATATTTTAGCATCGGCAAGAAGCATCTGCTGCTTTATGAGTCTTAAGTCCGAGGGGTCTTTTCTGATAAGCTCAGATATTGCGGCAGCGATTCTTTCGCGCATTTCCTGAGCCGCAAGCTTTGTGAAGGTTACGATGAGAAGTCTGTCCGCATCGGTAGGATTTTTCGGGTCGGTTATGCGCTCGATAACTCTTTGCACGAGTACGGCGGTTTTACCTGAGCCCGCTGCCGCTGAAACGAGCACTGAGCCCTTTCTTGCTTCTATAGCATTTTTCTGCTGAGGTGTCCAGTTTCTGCCCATTATTCTCCCTCCTTCATAAGCTTTTCTATGCACTCATTATGCTTGAGGCTTTCAATGTATCTGTATGTAGGCTTTCTGAGCATACATACCTCTTTGTAATCACAGTAGAGGCAGGTATTTGTGTGCCCGCCGCCCATAAGCGGTCTTGCGTCAACGCTACCCTCGTGAAGGCTGTCACCCATATCCTTTATTATGCCGTCCATTCTTTCGGCAAGCTTTCCGAGAGCGGGAAGGCTTATCATATTACCCTTGAGCTCTCCCGTCTTCTTATCAAAGCTTACGGGGAGAAAAAGTCCCTCGCTCTTTTTATCCATTCGGCGGATAATCTGCTCATCCTCAACAAGAAGCCCCTTCATTTTGGTATTCATAAGTCTCTTGCGAAGTCTTGTTTCCTCGTCCGCCTCTCTGTCAGCCTTGAGCGGCTCTATTTTAGCGGGGTAATAAAGTACGCCCGCAGGAGTGATGTTTTCATACTCACCCTTGCCGTTACGCCATATACTCACAAGATAAAGAAGCATCTGCATATTCATTCCGTTGAGCACATCGTTAAGGACAAAATCCTTTGAGCCGGTTTTATAGTCAACTATTCTTATATACCGCTTTCCGTCGGCATCAAGCTTGTCAACACGGTCGATTTTGCCGCAGAATATTACAGTACCCTTATCAAGCTCAACCGTAAAGGGCGGTACATCACCGTCTGTGCCTATGTTAAGCTCAAAGTCACAGGGCTCGAAATCACTTTCGGAAAATTCACCCCTGAGTCTTCCGACTATATCGGAAATAACCTTATTCATTCTGAAATAAAGATAGGTAAAGCGTTCGGTTTTATCGTCTGTACCTGAAAGAGCAAGATTTATGTACTCTGTAAGAAGGCGGTTGATTTCCATATCAATTTCCGTCTTGGAAAGAGCAAGAAACTCTCTGCCCTTATATTTTTTAAGCAGCATTTCAAGCACATAGTGTACTGCAGTGCCTATCTGTCGGGAATTGAACTCCGCCTTTTCTCTCGGTCTTGCCTTGATGGAGTGACGGCAGAAGTATTTGAAGGGACAGGTGCCGTAATCGTCAAGCTGAGTGGCGGAAAAATAAAGCTTTTCGCCGAAAAATTCTCTTGCCTTACCGCTGTCTCTGAAGCTGAGATTTCTCTTGCCTACCGCTTCCTTTATGCTTGCAATTCTACCCGAATATTCCTCCTCATCGGCGAAGTATTCCTTTAAGGCCCTTACTCTCGGGTCGTCCGCATTCCAGTTTTTAGCCATTATTTCAAAGGCTGACTGCTTACTCTCTATAAGCTCGGACATATCCGCATCGGAGGTGTATTTATCCTTGAGAAGCGGAAAAACGCTCTGTACTGCATCAATATATTCACTCTTTGAAAGGTCATTTTCACCCGGGTCGGAAAGGCTGTAGCTGAGGTAAAGCTTCTCTGTTGCACAGCAGAAGGTGTTATAGGCGAGGAAGCGCTCAAAAAGTACTGCGTCTTCACTGCCGTTCAGACCCTCAATGCCGCCGAGAGCCATCTTTGCCTTTTCTCTGCGGGAGAAAATACCCGCCTCACTGTGCTTCATAGGGAATATATCACTGTTGAGACCTACCGCAAAAACAACCTTCTGATTTTTTGTGAGTATTCTCTGTGCGGGACAAAGTGAAATCTCATCAAAGCCGTCGGGGATTTTACCGAGGCTCTTGCTTCCTATACAAAGGTCGAAAAGCTCGGCAAATCTCTTGAGAGCTATATGTCTGTCACCTACGGTTTCGGCAAGCTCATTGAGACTTTCCATAAGGAAATCCCATATCTGCTCCTGCTCGAGTGCAAGATCGGTAAAGCCCTTTTCTTCAAGAGAAAGAGCGTATTTCTTAAGTTGCTCATCGATACCGTTTTCGGTAAGGAAGAAGTATATATTACTTGCAATTTCTCTGCCGCTTGCTCCGTTGCACTGCTCTTTGAAGCTTATAATCGGTACAACTGTGCTTTCTCTGAGAGAGTTTATCTTATCAAGTCTCTTCTCTCTTGCTTCGTTCATTTCTATGCCGAAGCCGTCAGGATTGCCCGTGAAGGGAGAAATCCATTTGGTGCCGTCGATATCCCATATGTAGGTATAATTCTCAAGCTCGGAGATGTCCTTTTCCTCCATAGGAGTAAGACCTGTTTTGAGATATCTGAAAATGCCGTCGGAGGAATATCCCTCGCTGCAGATACCCAGAAGAGCGGAAACGAAGCAGACAAGAGGCTGATTACATATAGGCTGACGCTTATCCTCGAAAAGAGGTACGCCGTATTTTTTCATAGAAAGTCTGAGAGCCTTTTCGTATGCACCCTCACTTCTGAAAACTACTGCAATGTCACGGCAACGGTACTCACCCTTGCGGATAAGTGACTTGATTTCAGCAGCAACTCTGTCACATTCGGCGTGCATTGTGTTACTGACACTGATCTTTACATTTTCGGGTACTGACGCATATTTTTCTCCGTTGTGAAGGAAGATGCTCTTCTGAAGAAAAGCAAGGTCGTCGGGATAATTATTCTGCCTTTCAGTATGAAGAGTACTGCCGACAGGTACACCGTTATTGCCCGCAAGAAGCCTCAGCCTTCTGTAGGTCTTTGCAACAATCGCAAAGGGACTGAGAGTGTCAGTGGTTTCGGGATTATCAATACAGAGGGTGATATAAACCTGCTCTGCCTGAGTGAGTATCTGCTCGATAATTTTAAGCTCACCGAAGCTGAATTCGGAATAGCCGTCTATGATAACGGTTTTGCTCTTGAAATAATCCGTACCTGAAAGCACCCTTGCAACATATCTGAAAAGGTTTGCTTCATCGAAAAATTCCGCAGAAAGAAGAGCCTCGTAAGCATCGTACACGAGAGCAGTTTCCTTCATTTTATCTCTTAAAAGTCTGTCATCGGTATCTGAAGCAAAGCTGAGAAGCCTTTCGGAGGTCACGCCCGAGTTTTTCATCTCCTCAATGCTCAGAAGAAGCTTACGTGACAGAGCTATATCGTTTTTATGCCTTGAAAAGGTGGTAAGACTTTCCCCTACCTCCTCAACTGCCATCGACATAAGTATATTCTTCACACCTGCAGTGGCAACGGGCTTACCCGTACCGCCGTGGCTTTTCACTACCTCATCGCAGAGCCTTCTGAAGGAATATACCTCTGTTTCACTTGCGAGCTTCGGCCCTAAAAGTGAAAGTATACTTCTGTCGCTTTCAAAGCTGAACTGTCTTGGTACGATAAGCATTACGCTTTTACCCTCCGAGACCGCTTCGCCTGTTATTTTGTGGGCAAGAGCCGTCTTGCCGCTACCCTTTACGCCTGTTATAAAATTGAGCATACTTATCTCTCCTTTCCTAGTGCGCAAGTACATTATACACTAATTATACATCCAAATTTGCCTTTTTTCAATTGAGTTCCTATTTTTATTGAAATTTCCGTCGGTTTATTATATAATAAGAGATATTATAATTATAATGGAGCTGTTTTACTATGAAAACATATAAAATACATCTCATAAGACACGGTCTTACCGAGGATAATCTCAAGGGAATATACGCAGGTCACACCGACACCTCTCTTTGCGAGGAAGGAAAAGCTCAGCTTCTTCAGCTCAAGGAGGAATATGTTTATCCTCACGCAGATTTTGTTTTCACCTCTCCCCTTAAAAGATGCAAGGAAACAGCGGAGCTTATCTACCCCGGAATACAGAGCGTGGAAATCGATGCTCTTACAGAATACAACTTCGGTGAATTTGAAGGCAAAACCGCTGAGGAGCTTCACGAAAAGCAGCCTCTTTTCGACCGCTGGATAAGAGGTGAAGAGGGTGTTGCACCTCCCTTCGGTGAAAGCAATGAGGAGTTTACCTCGAGAATATGCACTGCCTTTGCAAAGATAGTTGACGGTATTATCAAAAGTGACAGCGACAATGTTGTCATTGTCACTCACGGCGGTGTTATCTCAACACTTATGGCTAACTTTGCAATCCCTGAGGCTTCCGCTACCGAGTGGCTTACTCCCTCAGGCTGCGGATATACACTTCTCGCTTCACATTTTCTCTGGATGTCAGGCAGAAAGCTTGAGGCTATAAGAGAAATCCCCGACCTTCCCGAGGAAAAGAAGGAAGGCAACTACTACGACGGCTGGGATTATTATCCCAACGACGATGACTTCGACATAAGCGAATATCTTAACGACTGAAAGAGGTAAAAGATGAACATATTGGTTCTCGGCGATGTTGTAAGCGACATCGGATGTGCATTTTTAAGAAAAAAGCTTCCCGCACTCAAAAAGCTCAAGGCTATTGATTTCTGCATAGCCAACGGCGAAAACTCGGCGGCTGGAAACGGTATTACTCCCCTTTCCGCTCAGCAGCTTTTCACAAGCGGAGTTGACTTTATAACCACGGGCAATCACGTTTTCAGACGCAAGGAGGTATACGACCTTCTCGATGAAAGTGAGTTTATCATAAGACCCGCCAATTTCCCTGAGGAAAATCCCGGTAAGGGATATGCAATTGTTGACCTCGGAAGAACCTCCGTTGCGGTTATAAATCTTATGGGTACGATGTTTATGGAAAATCTCGAAAATCCCTTCCGTACCGCTGACAGAGTACTTGAGAAAATAAAGGGTAAGACTAACATCGTGCTTGTTGACTTTCACGCTGAAACAACCTCGGAGAAGCAGGCCCTCGCCTACTACCTCGACGGCAGAATCACCGCTCTTTTCGGTACTCATACCCACGTTCTCACTGCAGATGAAAGAGTACTTTCCGGCGGAACCGGATACATAACCGATATCGGTATGTGCGGAGTACAGGACAGTGTGCTCGGCGTCAAGAAAGAGGTTGTAATTGAAAAATTCATGACCAATATGCCCGTACGCTTCGATGCCGCAACCGGCGAATGTATGCTCAACGGATGCATCTTCACTGTTGATGAAAAAAGCGGAAAATGTACTGCGGCAGAAGCAGTACGGATTTTATAAGCTGACTTAAAGGATGATACGGATGAAAAAATATATTTGTATCCTCATTGCACTTCTTATCTGTTTTTCCTTCTTCGGCTGCTCAAAGCCCGAAAAAGTGGAGGAAGAGCCTGAAGAAACAACCGCACCGGTAACAGAAGAGCCGACATACGAGAAGAAAATCACTCTCGGCTACTATGAGGATAAATCGTTTAACCCATATACCACCGACAGCCCCACCAACAGAAATATTTCAACGCTGATTTATGACCCTCTGTATACTCTTGACAAGAGCTATGCACCGACGGGAGTAATTGCAGAAAGCTGTGAAATCACCGCAACAACAGTTACGGTAAAAATCAAAAGCGGGCTCACCTTCTCAAACGGTGCAGAGCTTTCCGCTTACGATGTTGCCTATTCCTTCAACCAGGCAAAGGAAAGTAGCTTTTACAGCGCACGTTTGGAAAACATTTCCTACGTAACCCCGCTTTCGGACAGTGTTGTATTTACTCTCGATAAGCCTGATGTACACTGTGAAGCGGTACTGACCTTCCCGATAGTACAGTCATACACCGCTGAAAGTGACACTCCCATAGGCTCAGGCAGATATACTCTCTCTCAAACAAGTGAGGGTAAGGTACTCAGAGCTAATCCCAACAACTCACGCGGAGAAACAGTTACAACAAATTCTGTTTATCTTGCTCCTATATCCTCTCACTCAGCAGAGCTCTACCTTCTTCAGAGCGGCGACCTTTCCTACTTCTTCGATGACCTGAGTGACAGTGAATACATCAAAATCGGTGCAAACATAAAGCAGGTACCGATGAATAATCTTGTTTATGTGGGCATAAACAGTTTTTCTCCCGTTATGGGCGACAGCTATGTAAAGGATGCTGTCACCACGGCGATAAATCCGAAAACTGTTGCCGATGCAGTGTTCAGCGGCATGTGCAGATACGCTCCCACACCCTTCAACCCTGACTGGTACAACTGCGAAAAGCTCGACTTCCAGGGAACTGTATCTTCACTGCAGAGAGCTCAGGAGCTTCTCAATGAGGGTAATTACATCTACGCATACGAAGGCAACACTTACCTTTCCAAGGATTTCGAGTATCTCGTTATCCGTCTCGTTGTAAACGAGGATAATACCGACAAGCTTCACTGTGCCGAGTACATTCACGACACACTTGAGTCTATAGGCATAGATGTTGAGCTTGAGGCACTGCCCTACGATGACTATGTGAAGGCGATAAAATCAAAGGAATACGACCTTTATATCGGCGAGGTAAAGCTTCCCGCAAATATGGATCTTTCCTGCTTCTTCAGTGAGGGCGGAAATCTTTCATACGGTATTGATACATCTTCAACCGTTGCCGCTTCTTACAGAGATTTTATGGCGGGTACAACAGATATTTCAACCTTCGTTCAGGTTTTTGATACCTATAAGCCCTTTATTCCTTTGTGCTACCGTGACGGCGTGGCTTACTTCTCAAGGGAGTTCACCTTTGAGGGCGATATAACAGAATATGAGCCGTTTCTTAATGCAAGCACATGGAGGACGGTGGAGTGACAATGCGCAATGCCCAATTCGCAATGCGCAATTGCGGGCAACCTCCGTATAATCGGAAGGTCAATCGCCGCCCAATAAACATTGCTATAAAAAATCTTTTCAGATTATCAGCTTGACAGAAACATAACAATTTTAAAAGCGGAATTTTATCAGCTTTACTTGGTGGGAAGCGCGCAAATCATTGATTGATGCTATCCCGCAATTGCGCATTGCGAATTGCGAATTGCGAATTGCGAATTGATTTAAAGGAGGGAAGAAAATGAATACACCTGTAAAGTATATCAAGGGTGTGGGTGAAAAGAGAGCTGAGCTTCTCAACAAGCAGGGCATCTTTACCCTTAATGACCTTCTTCATTTCTTTCCCCGCAGCTATATTGATTTTTCGGCACTCACTCCCATAAATGAGATAATTCCCGACACGGTGTGCTGCTTCAGTGCAATTGTGGGCTACACTCCAGTAAAGCACACAATAAGAAAGAATATGACCCTTTATAAAACAATGGTCACTGACGGCACTGCGGGAGTAAATATCACAATTTTCAATAATACCTACCTTGCAGAAGCTCTTGAGGTAGGCGCGGAGTATATTTTCTACGGCAAGGTTACCGCTTCTCACGGAAGCTTCGAGATGTCAAACCCGATTATCGAGCCGACCGGAAGCGACTGCCCCGTAAGACCCATATACCCCCGTATTTCAACACTCACCTCGGGTATAATGCAAAGAGTTATGTCAAATGCCGTAGGTATATACAGCACAAAAACACCCGAGGATATTATACCGGACGATATAAGACACACCTTCCGCCTCTGCCATCAGCAGTTTGCGGTAAAGAATATACATTTCCCTGCAAGCAGTAAGGATATAGAAACTGCAAGGCACCGCTTTATTTTCGAGGAGCTTCTGACTCTTCAGCTCGGTATGAAAAGGCTTAAAAATGCCGCGAGAAAAAGCACTGCCTTCACGGTGACGGAGGATTTCTCCGAGGAGTTTATAAAAAAGCTCCCCTTTGAGCTGACCTCGGCGCAGAAAAGAGCCATTGACGATGCCGTCAACGACATGAAAAGCGGCAGAGCAATGAACAGACTTATTCAGGGCGACGTAGGAAGCGGAAAAACCGCAGTTGCCGCCTGCCTTATTTATGTAGCCGCAAGAAACGGCTTCCAGAGTGCTTTTATGGCACCGACGGAAATACTTGCAAAGCAGCATTACGAATCTCTCTCGGCTCTTCTTAAGGGAAGCGGGATAGAAATCACCCTTCTCACGGGCTCGGTAACCGCCGCCAACAAGAGGAAAATCAAGGAAAAGCTCAGAAGCGGAGAGATATCCATTGCGGTGGGCACCCATGCTCTTCTCAGTGAAGATGTGGAATTCTGCCGTCTCGGTCTTGCCGTTACAGACGAGCAGCACCGCTTCGGTGTTTCCCAAAGAGGTACCCTTGTATTCAAGGGTGAAAATCCCCACACGCTTGTTATGAGTGCGACACCTATCCCCCGTACTCTTTCACTTATCATTTACGGCGACCTTGACCTTACGGTTATAGACGAGCTTCCCAAGGGCAGACAGAAGATTTCTACCTACTGTGTGGACACCTCCTACCGCCCGAGAATTTACAGCTTTATCAAAAAACACCTTGATATGGGTCTTCAGGCCTATATCGTATGTCCTGCCGTTGAGGAGAACGAGGAGTACGAAATAACAAGCGCAACAGAGTATTACGAAAGACTGTGTAAGGATGAATTTGTCGGCTACAGAGTCGGTCTGCTTCACGGCAAGATGAAGGCTAAGGACAAGGAAAAAGTTATGTCCGACTTTCTCAGTGGCGAAATTCAGCTTCTTGTTTCTACAACTGTTATCGAGGTCGGAGTTGATGTGCCGAATTCGGTTATAATGGTAATTGAGGACGCTGACCGCTTCGGTCTTTCTCAGCTTCATCAGCTCAGAGGCAGAGTCGGAAGAGGCAAGGAGAAATCCTACTGCGTGCTTATAAGCGATAATACAGGCGAGGAAACAAAGGCCCGCCTTTCAATTATGTGCCGTACGAATAACGGCTTTCTCATAGCCGACGAGGACCTTAAAATACGAGGCCCCGGTGACTTTTTCGGTGCCCGTCAGCACGGTCTTCCCGATATGAAAATCGCAGACCTTACGGGTAACATGGATATAGTACGGCAAACAAAAAAGGCCTGTGATATGATTCTCGCAAGAGACCCCCTTCTCACCTCAAGAGAAAACCGTCCTCTTGCAGAGGCAGTCGACAGACTTTTCTCACGCGAAAAACATTTATCTTTAAATTAGAAAGGATTTTTATTATGGAAAAAATTGCAAGCTTCACAATCGACCACACAATTCTCCCCAAGGGTATGTATCTTTCAAGAAAAGATGCTAACACCGTTACCTATGATATACGCTTCCGCAGACCTAACCTCGAAAGCGTTATGAATAACGGCGCCATCCACACTCTTGAGCATCTTTTTGCTACCTTCGTAAGAAACAGTGACGTTTCGGATAAAATCGTTTATTTCGGCCCTATGGGTTGCAGAACAGGCTTCTATTTCATCACAACAGATACTCTTTCAGCTAATGATGCAGTTGAGCTTACAAAGAAGGCTCTTCGCTTCTGTGCTGACTTCGAGGGTGAGGTACCCGGTGTTTCAGCAAAGGAATGCGGCAACTATCTCGATCACGACCTTTTCGGTGCAAAGCAGGAAAGTGCTTTTATGTGTGATGTGCTCGAAAACTGGAATGAGGATATGCTCGCTTATCCCACAAAATAAGAAAGTTGCAAACTTCATTACTTTATGATATAATGTTATGCAGATTTTTACGGAAAGGCAGGTGAGCAAATGGAAGAAAGCAAAGAGCAGAAAAAAACACCCGAGGCAACAGACAGTACTATAACCTTCAGGCTTGACGATGCTTATTTTGAGGATGAAATACAGTATCCTCAATACGCCGAAGCGGAAGCAATAGAAATTATTACTCCCGTGGAGGAAGCAGAGGAAGATACAGTTACTTCCGACGAAGGGGAAGGTTCTCCCGTACCGGATAAAAAGCGTAAAAAGAAAAAGCCACTCATCATAAGGCTCTTTAATGCACTGATAAATCTCATATTCCTTACCGGTGACAGTACTATAGCTCTTATCCGTTGGCTCATCAGAAAGCCTCTACCGCTTATTTTACTGCCCCTCAGGCTGTGGCTGAGACTTGTACGCACTCAGATTTCAGAAACAGCTCAGAGCATCAAAAACAGACCTACCTCAGTTACAGGTAAGATAAAGGAAATCGCAAAGAAAAAGGCAGAAGAAAAGAGTAAGGACGGAAAAGAACATAAGCCCGCCTATATACCCGCCTTCTTCAGCTATATTTTCAGCGAGAAGAGACTTATAAAGACGGTAGTAAATATTACATTCCCGCTTATAGTGATTTTTGCAGTGTATAATCTCTACTCACTGAACAGAAATCAGGTCTTCGCTCTTGAGGTTTACTATAACGGACATAGTCTCGGATATATCGAAAACAAAGAGGTTTTTGAAGAGGCAAAGCAGGACGCTATGATGCTTCTTGCAGACACCGAAAACGATGTGCTCACCACAGAGCCGGTGTACAAGACCGCTTATGTAGAGCTCAATGAGCTCAGCAACCCGAAAATGATAAGTGAAAATCTTATCGCCTCCTCGGATACGGAATATATAAGAGCCTGCGGTATTTACGTTGACGGTGAATTCCTTTGTGCGGTTAAAAATGAATCCGATGCAATCACCGTTTTCGAATATCTGCTTGAGCCCTATAAAAAAGAGGTTGAAGAAACCGCCACGGTTGCTTTCGTTGAAGAAATAGAGTACGTTTCGGGACTTTATCCCGCTGACAGTGAGCTTATCTACGACTCCTATGCATTGCGTACTCTCCTTTCAAATCCCAAGTCGGAGGCGGTATATCACACCTTCACTGCAAACGACACTGTTCAGGCAGTACGTAAAAAGTACGGTCTTACACTCAGTGAGCTTAAGGCTCTCAATCCCCATGTTGACTTTGATACACTTGAGGCTTCCTTCATCACAGTACCCGAGACAGAGGGTGAGGCAGAAGGCGAAGAGACTCCCGAAGCAGAGGTACAGCCACCCAAGGAGGTTAAGCTTCTCGTTTCACGTCAGGTGAATTTCGTACGTGTAAAGGTTATGAGAACAAAGGTAACCACAAAGGATATCCCCTATCAGGTAATAGAGAAAAATTCCTCAACCCTTGCCAAGGGTACCAAAAAGACCTCACAGGAAGGCTCCTACGGTAAAAAAGAGGTAACTGAGCTTGAAACCTATATCGACGGAAAGCTTTCTTACACAACGTTAATTTCGGAAAAGACTGTAAAGAATCCCGTTGATAAGATTGTCCTCATCGGTACAAAGACATATACAAGCTCTTCATCAGGATGGACCTGGCCCACAAGAGGCGCATACTCCATTTCATCACCCTACGGCTACAGAAGCGCAAGTATATCAGGCTGGGCATTCCACGGCGGTATCGATATCGTTATCGGCGGTATGAGTTCATCAGGTGTACCCGTTGTTGCAGCAGCATCAGGTACTGTTGAAGTCGTACAGAGAGGCTACAGCGGATACGGACATATGGTGCTTATCAACCACGGAAACGGCATTAAATCAAGATACGCTCATATGCAGGCCGGCTCTATAAGCGTCTATACAGGACAGAAGGTATCCAAGGGTCAGCAAATCGGCAGAATCGGTTCAACCGGTAACTCAACGGGCCCCCACCTTCACTTTGAGGTTATTGTCAACGGTGCAAAGGTTGACCCGCAGAAGTATGTCAGCAGATAAAAAAGACTCCCTTGATTGGGAGTCTTTTTTTAGGGATTATGGACTAGGGAATAGGGGCTGACTACTGTACGTTGCCGAAGGCACCCCCGATTCCTGATTACTGGCTACTTGTCTCCTCTTCTTTTCTCTTTTCGTCAGCTCTCTGCCAGCCTTCTTTGCTCATTGCAAAGTAGTTTTCAGATGCCTTTGCCCACATTTCGTAGCCTTCCTCGCCTCTGTGGTCAACAGTGGAGTAGCCGTTTTCAACAAGGAAGCGGCACACATAATCGGTCATCTTTTCACCGCCTGCGAGATTCATATGACCGTCGTCGTAAAAGTCCTTTGTGGGGTCAATACCCGCCTCTTCGAACATTTCTCTTGAGCCGAAGTCTATTGTGTCATAGCCTCTGTCGGAACAGTACTTGAGAATAGTTGTAAGCTCCTGCTGAATTTCGAGATTTCTCAGTGAAGGTATGCTGATGAATACTACCTTTAAGTTTTCCTCTTCGCAGAATTCGAATACTCTTTCAAGCTCACTTTTCTGGAAATCGTCGAGGTAGTTATAGCCTTCAAAATCAAGATTGGGCATACGGGGAGTCATATCCGCTATATTGAATGCATCATTTGATTTATGCGCTCCGAGATAGTCCTCCATAAGACCTACTGTTCTGTCAGCGGCGGAGAAGCCGTCAATCCAGCCGCCGTGTATATCAAGAAGCCTTGTGTAGATTGAGGGATCATATCTGTTTATCTTGCCGTCTTCAGGCTCACCGTAGTATTCGTATATTCTGTCGGCATAACCGAGAAGACTCTCAAAGGTTTTGAACTTTGCTTCAACAGAGCACATTGCGGTACATGCGCCAACAAGATGAGAATCGCCTACACTTCCGTAAAGGTTTTCTCTTCTGAGGGAATGTACGTCAAAAACGATGTATTTAAGATCGTGATTCTGCTTTATGTAATCAACATAAGGGTATATTGCCGCAAAGGGCTGCATCGCAGTACCCATATGATAGGTTGCGACTCCGTAATTTTCGAAGCCGACTGCACTTACCCACGCCGCCGTTACGGTACTCGGGCCTAAGACTATACCGTCAATTGTACCTGCGGGTACTGATTCAACGGTGTTTATATTCATAACCTCCATAACCTCAGGTACCTGGAGAGCGTAAACCACACCTGAAAAAGTAAGTGCAAAAACAAGTATAAGAGCTATTAACTGAAACCAAAGCTTATTTTTCATTTTACAGGTACCTCCTTAGAACTTCTGATATACGAAATCCGAGCCGTATGCTCCGAAAACGAGTATGAAGCATATTGCAAGGGAAACAAGGAAAAGCTGAAGTATAAGAGGACACTTGTCAAGAGTCTCTCTTATCTTTACTCCCCTTTCCTGAAGAATACTTACAACAAAGAGTATTGCTACAACGAAGAGCAGTACCATAATCGCCCTGAGCATAAGACCGAGCTTTAAGATTGTACCGTCAAAGAAAATCTGCGGATTAAAGTCTGAGAACATATTGCCTATCATCTTAAGTGCTACTGTGAGATTATCCGCACGGGAGAAGATTCTGCCGATGCTTACAAGCATAAAGGTACGGAAAATCTGGAAAAGCTTCCACAGTACGTTATCTTCCTTTATGTGAAGCCTTGTGAGTGTCTTTTTGTAAATAGGCTCAAGCAGAATACTGCCTGAAATGATAATGCTGTTCCATAAGCCGTAGCCTACGTACTTCATATTTGAGCCGTGCCAGATACCTACGAGCATAAATGCAATGAAGGATGCAAGAAAGGTGGGGAGAAGTCTGCCGACCGTATTTCCGAAGACCTTTCTTGTCTTTTTGCCCATAGCCGCAAACTTCTTTGAAAGTGACAAGGGATAGAACACATAGTCTCTCATCCATGCGCCGAGAGTAATGTGCCAGCGACGCCAGAATTCCGATACGGAGCGTGCAAAATAGGGACGCTCGAAGTTTATTGCCATTTCAATGCCGAAGACCTGAGCAACACCGCGGATAAGATCCATACCGCCTGAGAAGTCGGCATAAACCTGAAGACCGTAGGCAATCGCACCCACAAGAATTACAAAGCCGCTGTATTTTTCATGGCCGTTGAAGACCTCGTTGGCTATAACTCCCGCATACTCGGCAAGGGTAAGCTTCTTTACGAGACCCCAGAGCAAAAGCTCAAGTCCGTGCTTGACATTTTTCTCGTTAAAGCGGTTTCCTTCGAAAAGCTGAGGTGCCATACGGTCAAAACGACCTATGGGGCCCTGTACCATCTGCGGAAAGAAGGATACGAAAAGAGCAACCCTGAGAGGGTTCTTTTCCGCACGCTGTTTACCTCTGTATACATCAATAATATAGCTTGTTGCCTGAAGGGTGTAAAAGGAAATACCCAAGGGCATATACATATCTATGTAAGGTGCGTCCTTATTAAGACCGAGGAAATTGAGCACATTGAAGGACAACTCAAGGGTAGTATTAAGATATTTGAAAATGAAAAGAAGCACAAAGCAGATAACAAGTCCGAGAGAGAGTACCTTCCTCTTATCCTTCTGCAAGGTAGCCTTCAGCGCTTTTTTCTCATCCCTTGTGATATCGGGATGCTCATTCAGGTACAGCTTATTAGCTTCCGTCTTTTTATCAAGCTGAAGAGCCACAAACCACACAACAAGTGCCGCAGAGTACATAACTCCGGTGCCTATAAGACCCGACTTAACATAGAAATATACACTAGAAGCAAGAAGCACAAGCCAGCGGTGCTTCAAGGGGAAAATATAGTATACCACTGCGGCAATGAGCCACAGGAAGGTAAACTCAAGTGATACAATATCCATACAGGTTTCCGTAACCTCCTGATTTATTTCTCATCGGACAGAATCCGACCTTTTTCAACACGACCCGCCAATTATAGCAAAGTGATTTATCAAAGTCAATCTTGCTTACATTTTTTTAACTATTTTATAAAACTGACTTTTTATGCTTCATTTTTTTGTATTTTTTAACGCAGATATTTTCTTTTATAGTATATAGAAGTTGACATAAAGTGCTATTCGTGATATCCTTAACTGAATAGAATTTTTCAGGGAGGATTTATCATGTTATTACCCGCATATCCCATCGTAACCGTTGACCCTCATTTCAGTATCTGGTCAAAGGCTGAGCGTCTCACTTCAGATGATACCAAGCAGTGGTACGGACAGAAAAAACGTATCGAAGGTACTGTAAGCGTTGATGCTGATACATACCGCTTCCTCGGAAACGGCAAGGAAACTGCTCTTTTCCAGGTTTCGGAAAAAATCGAGCCTTATGTAAGTACATATACATTTGAAAATGCCGCAATCCGTCTTAAGCTCACAACCTGGTCACCCTTCCTTTTCTGTGACCTCCATCTTTTAAGCCTTCCCGTTGCATTCCTTGACACTGAGGTTGAGGTACTTGACGGCAAGGAGCATACAATCAGCGTTAAATTCACTGCTTTTGACGAGCTTTGCTACAACAACAAAAAGAAGCAGATTACTAAATATACAGACTCCTACGAAAACGTACGCCTTGTTAAAATGGGCTGTACAAAGCAGACTCCGCTCAGAGATTCAGGCGACGAATTCTCCGCTGACTGGGGCTATTACGCTTTCATGGGCGGCGAATGTACTGTATGCAAGGAAGGTATCAGCACGAAGAGCCGTACTGTATTCGGAAAAGGTCTCACCTTCAACACAGTTATCGGCTATGATGACGTTTACTCAATCGAGTACTTCGGCGAACAGCTCAAGGGTCTCTGGACAGAGAAATTCAAGAGCATTGATGAAGGTATGAAGTACTGCCTTGACAACAAGGACGAAATCTTCACAAAGCTTATGGCTCAGCAGGAAATGATTCTTGCAGACAGCGAGAAATTCGGCAAGGATTATCAGAACATCCTCACCGCAGCTGCTAGACAGGTGCTTGCAGCTCACAAGCTCGTAAGAAGCAGCAAGGGCGACCTTCTTTATATGTCAAAGGAATGCCATTCAAACGGCTGTATTAATACCGTTGACGTTTCATACCCCGCTATGCCCATGTATCTTATTTATACTCCCGAGCTTGTTAAGGCTATGCTTGTCGGTATCTTCGAATTTGCCTCTATGCCCTTATGGACTGCGGATTTCGCTCCCCACGATATAGGCAGATACCCCATCGCAAACGGTCAGGTTTATGCTCTTAACATTCACAACCACCTTCTCCCCCACTCATATACCTACAGAAAGGTATATAAGAGCAACAAGTTCGGCATGTATATGCCTCAGTTCCAGATGCCCGTTGAGGAATGCGGTAATATGATTCTTCTGACCTATGCTTACTATATGGTATCAAAGGATATCGACTTCCTTAAGGAAAATTCCGCAACTCTTAAGAAGTGGGCCGATTACCTCATAATGAAGGGTGTAGTGCTTGACAATCAGCTTTGCACCGACGACTTCGCAGGTCACAGCAAGAAGAATGTTAACCTTGCTATCAAGGCTGTTATGGGTATTGCGGCTTACAGCAGAATCGCTGATATTCTCGGTGAGGAAAACACCTATATGACAAAGGCAAAGGAATATGCAGACGAGCTTGTTTCCGTATGCGGCAAGGGCCTCGACTTCCTTCCCTTCAGCGTTGACAAGAAGGATTCATGGAGCCTTAAGTACAACCTCGTATGGGATATTCTCTTCGACTTCAACCTCTTCGACAAGGCCATCTATAAGGCAGAAAGCGAGAAGTACCGCATTGAAATGAACACCTACGGTACTCCCCTCGACTATCGCCGTACCTTCACAAAAACTGACTGGGAGCTCTGGGCAGCATGTCTTGATGAAACTCAGGAAAATATCGGTCTTCTTTCAAAGTGTATCTGCGACTATCTTGCAGACACCGAGGACAGAAACTGCTTCTCTGACTGGGTTGAGACAAAGAAGCCCAAGCAGAGCGGATTCGATCACAGAACTGTTCAGGCAGGCTTATGGATGCCGGTGCTTTTCTCAAAATTCGGAAAGTTTTAATCAATGCGCAATTCGCAATGCGCAGAACCTCTCCGTCACCCTTCGGGTGCCACCTTTTCCTCCGGAAACGGGCACACCCTCGTCACTTCGTGACACTCCCTCTAACAGAGGGAATTACCTTTCAGGAGAGGCAAGGTTAAGGGTTGCACCTTCGGTGCTATTATATCGCAATCGCGGGGAACAATTCAGTAACAGAAAAGTTATACCCGCCGGGTAAGGTATTACAACATACAACAAAAAGTCGTCCGAAGAAAATCGGGCGACTTTATTTTTTGTATGAATTCATTCGGTCATTTTATTATATTAAACAATACAGAATCTGATATAAGATAGCAACTGCTTTCCTTGTGCCAACCATATACACATTCAAATAAAGCTTCGTTGCTTTGTGCGTTAAAACTGAAAAGCTTCATATTTTTTGTTTTTCGTATAATATCAAAGTTTGTGAAGCCATATAAAAGCTTATAATTTTCATATCGGTTTAAGACCTGAAAGCCAAAACTGAAACCTATATTATCAACACAGTTCAGAAAAGATAAAAGCTCATCGAATTCATTGTCGGGAACAGAAATTTCCCAAAAGTATTTTAATTTTCCGATTTTTTGATTAGTAACATAATATCTCATATAGGATTCAAATCTTTTCTCACTGAAGGGCTTTTCAATCATTATATATTACCTCTCTGTTTTAATAGATAAATTATAGTCAATATATTAAGTATAGTCAATAGGCAACATATGATAAAATTTATTCGGTGATTGATTTGATTAGTTATAAGCCTTTCTTTCAGACCTTACTGAAAAGAAACATTACAGAATATAACTTAATATATAAGCAGGGCTTTTCTGCAAACACAATTCACAGAATGAAAAAAGGTCTGCCCATAAGCACAAAGACGATTGATGCCTTGTGCTATGCTTTGGATTGTGAAATATCCGATATAATAAAATTTGAAAAAGAATAAAAGTCGTCTGATTTTCTCAGGCGACTTTTTTGTATATTCTATGTTATTTCTGAATAACTGTTTCAATAAAGCTATTAACTAGTGCTATAAACATTTTGATGAACTCATATAAATCATCGGAAATTTTTGTGAAGGTGTCTTCAAGCTTGCTTCCTTCATCAACTATTGTATTGGTTGCATTACATTCGATACATTTTGCAGTTTTTGTTCCGTCTTTTCTTGTTGTGGCATTATTATCGGAAATATATTCTCCCCAATTATGAGCAACTGCTTCATCGCTTGTTTTGAAGCAAAAGCTACAGCTGATACTGTGAGTTCCGTCGAAATTGTCTTTCACAGATGTAAAATCATGATCGTCATATATACAACAATTATAAATATTGCTCCAATAGTTTATATAATCCGATGCTATAAGGTCAAACTCACTCTGTGAAACCTCTGCAGGATTCTCATAGCCCTTTCCGAGGTAGCCATCTGCTGCCCAAAAAGACTCATATGCCGCTTTTTTCTTCTCATTGAGAATTGACATTTCTTCTTCGCTGAGACCCTTGGAATAATTCTCTAATCTGTATGCAAAATCCGGATTTATAATTTCAAACTTATAACAATCATATACGTCTATAACCGTGGTTAAGCCTAATCCTTCATAGAAGGCTTTATATTCATCAACATAGAACGAAAGTTCCTTAATTATAGAGTCAAGTTCATCCTGCTCTGTTTCTATATATACTTTTGAATACAGTTTTTCAATCATGTCTCTAGTAGAAATATTTTTATCCTCAATAAAACGACTAAAACGCACATTATCAAAAGCTTTTCCGTTTAAAGAATAAACACTACACTCTATCGTCATACCACCAATCAGAGCTTCATAATACCCGCTGTAATCTGCCCTTCTAACCTCAACTCTTCCGTTGCAGGAAGGGCAAATATAATAACCGGTGTCTCCCATTACGCTATCTATATCACCCTCGGGTCTTACGAGCGTGCTTTCATTGAAAATATGTGCACACTCCTCATGAGCAAAAGCTACAGGAATAGCAGATATAACTATAATGACTGCGACTAAAATTGTTAATAATTTTTTCATTTTATTTTCTCCTTTCAAGCAGATGTTACGAAATGTAACATCTTTATTGTAACAAACTGTTACAATAAAGTCAAGGGGTGATGCTATGAAAGGATTAAAGCTGATAAGAAAAAGTCGCAATCTCAATCAGCAAAAAGTTGCGATGGACTTAAACATCTCCCGCGAGGCACTCTCACATTATGAAAACGGCAAGCGAGAGCCGAGCCTCGATATGCTCAACAAGCTCTCCGAATATTTTAACGTTTCAATAGATTTTTTGATAAACGGAGAAGAATTCAATAAGAAATAAACGACAGACCTTCCTGATGTGGATTGTCTGTCGTTTTTATTATGGTTTTAAAAAGCAAGGACGCCCGATGGGCGCCCCTACGTAATTATTTACTCGGCGGGTACAGCTTTTCTGTTACTGAACTGTTCCCCGCGATCGCGATATAATAGCACCGAAGGTGCAACCCTTAACCTTGCCTGCCCTGAAAGGTAATTCCCTCTGTTAGAGGGAGTGTCACGAAGTGACGAGGGTGTGCCCGTTTTCGGAGAAAAAGGGGGACCGCGTTAGCGGTGGAAGGGTCTGCGAATTGCGAATTGCGCATTATTTCTTCAGTTCAATTTCCTTTGCTGAGAGCTCGTCGATGATGCCGTTAACTACGTTCATTACTTCCTCTCTCGTGAGGGTCTTTTCGGGATGTGCGAAGTAGATTCTTACGGTGATTGACTTGCCGTTTTCGTCACGGTAAAGGTCAACTACCTCTGCGCCCTTGATGAGTGAGCAGTTTGCATTCTTGATTGCTTCACCGATGGGAGCATATTTTTCGGTAACGAATGAAAGGTCGATTTCAATACCGGGGAACTTTGAAGGCTCCGCATATTTGATTTCTGCAGAAGCGGTTTCTGCAAAATCAGTTACGTCGATTTCAGCAAAGACGATGTTTGCCTTCTTGTCAACCTTCTTAGAAACAACGGGGTGAACAATACCGATCTTACCGATTTCCTTGCCGCCGAGAATGATAGCGTTAAGGTTTCTGGGATGCTCGTAGTTGTGAGCAGCCTCAACAGCCTTGTATGAAAGCTCAAGATGGCGAAGATCACCTGTAATTGTTGCAAGAATGTCACGAAGCTCGAAGTAAAGAGTCTCCATTGACTTTGTCTTTGAGAAGAGAGTGATTGCAAGCTTCTTTCTTTCGTTGCAAAGACCGTTATCCTTGAGACCTTCAACAACTCTGCCTATCTCGAAGATACCAAAGTCGGGAGCGTAGGTGTTGTTGATTCTTACCTGGCAAAGCTGTGTGGGAATAATTGACTTTCTGATAACCTCAATGTTGGGGTTGGTTGCATTTACAAGTCTGATGTTATCTTCAATATCAATGCCGAGAGCCTTGCACTCATCGTAGTACATCCATACATATGAATGTGACTCGTGAAGTGAGAAGCGCTTAACAAGCATATCCTTGATTCTGTCTTCTACTGTCTTTTCCTCAGCGGGACGTACGGGATAAACGGGGCTCTGAGTTGTATGGATATCGAAGTTATCGTAGCCGTAAATTCTTGTGATTTCTTCGATGATGTCAGCCTTGATTGTAACGTCCTTTGTTGCTCTCCATGAGGGTACTGTTACTGTGAAATCGTCGTCTGCGAGTTCAACGCCGAAGCCGAGTGACTCGAGTGTGTTTACGATTGTATCGTTGCTGATTTCAATACCTGTGTAGCGGTCAACGAAGCTCTTATCGAAGGAAAGAGTTACTTCATCATACTTGAATGCCTCTTCGTCGGTAAGTGAGGAAACAACCTCAACTCCTGAGTCGATATCTGTGAGAAGCTTAACGAAACGAGCGATAGCGGGTACTGTCATAGCGGGGTCAAGGCACTTTTCATAGCGCTGTGAAGCGTCGGTACGGTGTGCGAGACGTACTGTTGACTTTCTGATCGAAACTGCATCGAAGGTAGCACTTTCAAGAGTAAGTCTTGTGGTGTCCTCAACAATTTCACTGTCAAGACCGCCCATAATACCTGCAATAGCAACGGGTGTGTCACCGTTACAGATCATAAGTGTGTTTTCGTCGATGTTTCTGTCAATACCGTCAAGAGTACGGAAGGTGAAGGCAGCATCGAAGCGCTTGATGCGGAGCTTTTCAACCTTTCTTGAGTCGAAAGCGTGCATGGGCTGACCCATTTCAAGCATAAGGTAGTTTGTAAGGTCAGCAAGAAGGTTGATGCCTCTCATACCGCAATAGAAAAGTCTGATTCTCATATTTACGGGGCTGACATTTTTTGTGATATTCTCAACCTGAAGGCATGAGTATCTCTGACAGAGAGGATCCTCAATCTTCATATCGATTTTGGGAAGGCTTTCGTACATCTTAAGGTCAACAGTCTCAAGGGGCTTGAGAGGTCTGCCTGCAATTGCGGCAAATTCTCTTGCAATACCGTAGTGACCCCAGAGGTCGGGACGGTTTGTGAGTGACTTGTTATCAACCTCGAATACGATATCCTCGATTTCGTATACATCCTTGATATCGGTACCGTTAACGAGCTCATAGGGAAGATCCATAATACCTGAGTTATCTTCGCTGATGCCTACTTCCTTTTCACTGCAGCACATACCGTAGGAGGTATAGCCTGCAAGTGCTCTGGGAGCGATATCGATTTCACCAATCTTTGCGCCAACCTTTGCAAAAGCGGTCTTCATACCTACTCTTACATTGGGTGCACCGCAGACAACATCAGTAAGCTGACCGTCGCCTGCATCAACCTTAAGAAGATGGAGCTTCTTTGATTCGGGATGATCTGCAACTTCCTTGATTTCGGCAACAACGATACCTGAAATGTCGCTGCCCTTGAAGAAAATTTCGTTTTCTACCTCAGCAGTTGAAAGTGAAAAGCGTTTGATAAGCTCAAGCTTGTCAAGGCCTTCAAAGTCAACAAAATCTGAAATCCAATTCATTGATAAAAACATATTTCTGCTCCTCCTTCCTTATTCGTCGATAAACTGTGTGAGTGTTTTAAGTGAACCTGAGTTGAGGTCACGGATATCCTTGATACCGTACTTCATCATAACAAGTCTTGTAAGACCGAGACCGAATGCGAAGCCTGTGTATTCGTCGGGATCAATGCCGCCTGCCTTGAGTACCTCGGGATGAATCATACCGCAGGGGCAAAGCTCAAGCCAGCCGCTGTGCTTACATGAGGGACAGCCTTCACCACCACAGATAAGGCAGCTGATGTCAAGCTCAAAACCGGGCTCAACGAAGGGGAAGAAGCCGGGACGGAGTCTTACCTTAAGATCCTTCTTGAACACCTCTGAAAGCATTGTTTTCATAAAGTAGATAAGGTTTGAAATTGAAATGTCCTTGTCAACCATAACGCCTTCCATCTGGAAGAAGGTGTTTTCGTGACAAGCATCGGTTGCCTCGTTTCTGAAGCAACGGCCGGGGAAAATAGCCTTGATGGGTACACCGTCATTAATGAGTGCATCCTTATACTTCTTATAGATAGCATTCTGAGCAGCTGAAGTATGGCTCTTGAGAAGCTGACCGTTATCGAGATAGTAGGTATCCTGCATATCTCTTGCGGGGTGGTGCTTGGGGATATTGAGAGCCTCAAAGCACTCGTAGTCTGTTACGATTTCTGAGTAATCCTCAACTGCGAAGCCCATTGACTTGAAGATATTCTCAACCTGACGCTGAACAAGTGTCACGGGGTGGTATGAGCCTTCGTTGATTGCGGGGGGCATTGAAATATCGAAATCAGGCATTGAGTCGATTTCCTTCTGTATTTCAAGCTCCTTGAGCTCCTTTGTTCTTTCTGCGAGACAGTCGGTTACCTCACCCTTAAGTGTGTTAACCTCCTGACCGAAGGACTTCTTTTCCTCATTGGAAAGATCCTTCATTTCCTTCATAAGCTCGGTTACAAGACCCTTTTTACCGAGGTACTTAACTCTGAGCGCCTCAAGGTCCTGGGTGTTTTCTGAGCTTTTTAATTCTTCAAGAAACTGTTCTTTAACTTCAAGAATTTTACTGTTCATAAACTTACCTCCTGTTGATTTTCGATAAAAATAAAAAATCGTCTCACCAATAAAGATGAGACGAAAATAAATTCCGCGGTACCACTCAAATTGCAAGGGTATTCCCCTGCCGCTTTCTTGCCTTAATGCGACAAACACAGTCTGCTTTTCACAGACAGCTCCTGAGGCGAAATTCACTTACGGGGACGGTAGGATTCTTTCAGCCGATGAAATCCCTCTCTTTAAAGGTCTTATCCGTAAATTACTGTTTTCTCAATCACAGCCTTTAAACAATATCCATAGGATTATACTATTAAACGACAGATATGTCAAGGGGTTTGTGCAAGTTCAAATCCATTTTCAAAATCGCCAGTAAGAGTGTAGTCATAAACCGCTCCCGAAAATGCACTGACATTGACAGGTTTTTTTAAAGAATACACATTTTCGTTGAAATCATAAATCTGAACATCTAATGTCATCTCTCCCAGACGCTTTTCATCGTAGGCATTTTCTGACAGTAATTCAAGAGAAAAGCTATGCTCACTGACCGTTACAGCCGGTCTCCTTGCGTTACCCGTATATGAAACCTCGAAGCCTGTTGCACTACCCTGAGTTGTTTGTCTGCATACTACTGCAATTCTTTTTATCCCGGACTCACTTGAGTTAAAAACCCTAAGCTTTATCGTTTCATTTATACTCGCTTCAAAGCTTTCCGTATCATCAGAGTTAATATAGGGAATTTTGGAAAGACCGGTCTTTTCGGCAAGAGACTGAAGAATATTTACATCCTCAGAGCATTTTTTGATATCAGTCCCCAAAAAATCTGATGCTTCTTTTTCAGACACCGTAAAAGAGCGGGTCTGTTCTTCACCGTCCGAATCTATAACCTCATATGTGAATGCAACCTGACCTAAATTACCTATAAGCCCAAGCAATACATATCCGTAATTCCTCATCAGTGTCTCTTTTTCAGATATCTGCTTTTCCATAAAAGGCAGACTGAATATAAGCTCCCAACCGTAAGGCTCTTTTAATGTAGCAAGCTTATTTGTAAAGCTTCCCAGATTATCTCTTATTCCAAGAGCACCGGCTATAAGCGAATTATGCGACATGTCACCTATATAAGGTGTTCTGTATTTAAATACTGAAGAAACAACAGGTGCAATATACTCTCCGTTCTCCCATATAATTTTCCCCTGAAGTGTAACTGTTTTTATCTTGTCGGAGGTATAACTTTCCGAAATCAGCCTGTTTTTTTCAATTTCGGTCTTTTCTCTGCCTTTAAAAGAGATGTCCAATATACCGCTATCACTCTCATAAAAATTTATATCAGTTATAACACACTCCTTATGGTCAGCGGTTGCTCTGACATTGAAAGTATCACCGTTAACATCGAAACTATATAAAACCATAGAAGCACCAAGATCGTGCGTAATAAAATAAGGAAAAGAGAAGACAACAAGCAACACTGCAAGAATAACGCTGATAACACCGAAAACAATTTTTCTTCTGTTTCTTTTTCTCGTCTTCTTGAGAAAATCGATTTCCTTTTTCTCACAGGCTATTTTTTCTTCGTTGTAAGGCTCTTTCATATTTTCAAGTATTGCTTTGCATTTGTCACAACGAGAGATGTGCTCACGAATAGCACTGTCAGTAACCGTCGAAGTGAGTCCGTCTATATAAGACGGCAATAAATCTTCAATAATTTCACAATTAAGATTATTATTCATTTTCGTTAAGCTCCTTTCTCAGCTTTTCTTTACCTCGATAAAATGTTACTCTCGCCCAGTTTTCAGTTTTCCCGAGAATATCCCCTATTTCTTTAAAGGATAAATCGCCGAAAATCCTCAGATACAGAATCTCACGGTAAGGCTCAGGACATAAATGCAGTCTTCTTAAAAGCTCAACCCGATTTTCGTAGGCGACCGTTTCCTCCTCTGCCGAAAGAGTAATATTATCATTAAGTTCTATTTCCTGCAATTTCGAGTGCTTGCGACAGTATGAGCGATACTGATTTTTTGCTATAGCACAAAGCCAGGTTGATATGTGGCATGACCCATCAAAACGTTTAATACTTTTAATTGCCTGATAAAAGGTTTCCTGAGTCAGCTCTTCAGCAATATCGTCACTGTGGCATAGGCTTAAAAGATATTTATACACCGTCAATGCATAGCTCTGATAAATCTCTTCCATAGACTGCATCTCACCATCTCCTTTCCATTGGTCTATATGTTAATGCGTATTATCTCTCTTTCGTTACAACTGTTTTCGTAATATTTTTATTATAAAGTTAAATTTAAAAATTTCAACACTAAAAAGTCGGTACGGTCTCAAATCCGTACCGACAGTATGTTATGAATAGAAGCCGAGCATGGGATAGATATCTTCAACCCACTCGAAGCCGAGAGGAATTACGAGGATACTGAGTGCAAGAACAATCTGTGCTACATAATATGTATAGATGTTGATTATTCTGAGGCTTCTCTTGGGAGCCTTGTTGAAGCCCTTTTCTCTTGCAATCATAAAGCCTAAGAGAAGGTCTGATGTGATGAAAAGGAGTGCGCCGACAACGATTACAACTGAAGCTATCTGCCAGCTTTCACAGCCACCGAGAAGCTTCTGACCGGTTATCATCCAGCCGGGTCTCGGGTCATGAGAAGCAGTTGCATAAAAGAGGTTACCCCAGGGTGATGATACACCGGGCTCGGAATATTCAACAAAGGTCATAGCGGCTGAAACTGCCTTTGACACCATTGTGAAAAGCACAACACCATAAATGGCTGCGGCGGCAAGAACAGGCTCTCTGCCCTTTATTTTCTTGGTTATGATTGACGTTGCAAGAATTGCAATAACAAAAGCAACACCGATGCTGATGATTATCTTGCCTACTGTTTCTGCCTTATCGTAAACAAAGTCGCCC
Source organism: Clostridia bacterium (assembly GCA_017555765.1). Classification (GTDB taxonomy): domain Bacteria; phylum Bacillota; class Clostridia; order Oscillospirales; family Acutalibacteraceae; genus UBA6857. Next base: position 33,340 of record JAFZFT010000062.1, read on the forward strand.
TTGGCAACATCAAATGCCATAATGTAGAAAATATGACCTGCAAGGAAAAGGAGCATACCGATGATAAAGCTGAGATTGTTGGGCTTCAGCTTATGAAGTACAACGTCGCCGAGCATACCGAAGATGAGACCGAGAATAATATACCTCGGGTAGTCGAGCATATTGCCTGTAAACTTGAAGAAGTTGAAGGTAGCGCCGTGGAAGAATTCTGTGTTGAGTACATAGCACAGCTGAGCTGAGAATATACCGCAGAGAATGAAAATGATTGAAGAAACTGTCTTCATTGTGAATGACTTATATGTTCTGTCAGGCCAGTAGAAATGAAGGAATATGGGTACACATATCATTTCAAGGACTATCATAACAAGTATAAGTATCGAATTGGTACTGATTTTATCTAAAAGCTGTTCCATAAAAATTCTCCTGATTTTTTAATCTTTAATTTTGCCTCTCTGTGCCGCATCGACAAGAGGTACTATCTTGGGAAGTGCCTTGCTGATTACATTCTGTACCATAGGCTGCTTGATAATGCTCTTGACTGATTCCTTCAAGGTTTCTGCCATTTCGGAAACGGGCGGATTTGATGAAGGACGCATCACAACATTATCACCGTTAAATTTGAAGGTGAGTACTCTTTCTGCAACAACCTCGATGCAACGGATTCTCACCTCAAGCTCTCTGTCTGTATTCCAGCAGGCAGTTGAGCATGTGTGATAAGGTATCTTGCCGATGACTATTTCATCCCAACGGTATTCACCGTCCATACCGACCATAATGCTGTTGGACTCGTCACCCTCTGTCCAGCTGAAGTTCATCTCGTTTTCGTAGAACCTGAAGCAGATATCACTTATGTTACCCGCCTTATCGCTTTCCATAAAAAGAGCGGGAAGAGGTACGACACTTGTGGGATAACCCGCAATATTTATCATAATGGGCTTCATAAGCCAGATTTTCTTACCGTCGAGGAAATCTTCGATAGCTGAGCGGCTCTTTGCGGGAAGTCTCTCGTACTCGCCCATTGTGACCTCGACGCTTTCGCCCTCGTTCTTTTCAAGAAAGGCTCTCGGGAAGTAATCCCAGAGTACGTCACGAAGACCCTGCTCATTAACCTCACCCGCGGTGATTATAAGACAAGCATCAAGATCCTCAAACACAATACCGAACTGACAGAACATACCGTCGGCACGGTAGGAGTTTTTGTAGCCCTCATTTCTCCAGAAGCAGTATCCGTAGCCCTCCTTACAGTCGGAGTCAATGCTTGTTACGCTACTGTCTGCGTGATACTTCGTAGCTTCCTTTACCCATTCCTCGGGGATAACCTGCTTGCCACCGAACTTGCCGCCCTGACTGTAGCAGTAGGTGAACTTTGCAAGATCCTCGGTTGTAATCATAAGTCCCCAGCCGCCTGCCTCGATGCCTCTCGGGCAGGTTTCCCAGAAGGGATGCTCGATTCCGAGGGGTTCAAAAAGACGGGGCTTCAGATATTCCATAACACTCATACCGCATACCTTGTGGATAATGCAGCAGAGAAGATACATATTCTCACTGATGTAAAGGAATTCGGTTCCCGGCTCGCTAACCCAGGGGGAATTGATAATATCCTTGAACCATCTGTCCTTTGTTCTGTCGAGGAAAACGCTTACTGCCTTGCCGCTTCTCATTGTAAGAAGGTCTTCGACTGTCATTTCCTCAAGGAATTCGTCATATTTTTCAGGTCTTGCCTCAGGGAAAATCTCAAGGAAGCGTGTATGCACATCGAAATATCCCTCGTGGACTGCAAAGCCGATTGCCGTTGAAGTAAAGGACTTACTTACAGAGTACATCATATGATTGTGCTCTCTGCCGAAGGGTGCCTTATAAACCTCGCATGCAAGCTTGTTATTTCTTATAACAACCATTGAGTGAACTTCCTTGCCGAGCTCATCGCACTTATCGATAAACTCCTGAAGTACTCTTGAGTTGACGCCTGCAGTTTCCGGCTTCTTAGCTCTTGTTATCCAGGCCTTCTGTTTTGTTGCCATTATTCTTCTCCTCCGTTTCTGTATTTTTCTCCTTTTTTAACCTTTCAATAAATATCTGCACTGCGATAAATGCCGCACCTATAAGCAGTACAACAATAATCTTTCCCGCAGTAATATTAAGCGCGCCCTTTGCCTGCTCCTCGCCGTCAGCAATCATTTTACTGTTAAGGCTCTGTGCAAGGGAGGAATAAGCCTTTTCGTATTCGGCAAGGGATTTCGCTCTGCCCTCGAGTACTTCCTCTGCAAACTCCAGAGCGGTGGATATATTCTTTCGGCTGACCTCGGAATAAGCCGAGAAATCTGTTTTCTTCACCTTATCGGTAAGCACTGCAAGTGATTCGCGTACTGTTTCAGATGTGCTTATATAATCACTGAGTGATGCTATATTGTTGGTTTCTATAACTGTAAAGCCGTTTTTGATAAGCTCATTCCAGCCGTTTGTATCGTCTGTTCTTTTGCCGCATAAATCGGGATCGTAGGCGGCGGCTACTGCTCTCGCCTTACCGTCAGCGGAGAAGTTATCACCCACAAGAGCACCGTAGCAGACATTGAAATAATTCTTTGTGCGGTACTCTGCCATCATCATACCCGCTTCGGAAAGCTTACCTATATGTCCGATACTGTTCCAGATGATGTTACCTGTATATACACCGATTACATCGGCATCAAGGGAGCTGAATTTTTTTATCTCGGAGGTCTTCACCTTACATCTTAAGGATACATAAGAATATGCACCGTACTTATCGAGAATGCTGCAGACATCTTCAATATCCTCATACTTTATATCGAGGATAAGATATGTACTGCCGCCAAGAGACTCAAGAGCCTCACCGAGAGATACGGGATAAATGTCTGTGGGATTTCCGTAGCAATCATAAAGTCTGCACTGCTTAAGAGCATCAAGGCTTATGCCACTGAGCGAAGCGGCTGTTGTTTCGCAGATGTTGCTGAGAGTAACATCCTCACAGAGTACGAATTTGCCGTCAGCGGTTTTATTGACCGCCACACTTACTGCATCGGCACCCTTATCGGAGGCGGCTTCTATTGCCTCGAGGGAGTTAGCGGGGTAAAGCACTGTATCTCCCCGGTGGGAAACTGCCACCACTCTGCCAAGGGAGTCCGCCATAATGTCACGGGCTTTCTCCGCCGCTGCAGATGAGGGTAAAGCCGCAAGACTTACAAGGATACACAGTAATAATATATAGGAAATTATCTTTATTTTTCTCATTTGAAAATACCTTTCAAGGTTATTCTGTTACAACTTTAATGATAGCATAAAAAAAGCCTCTTGGCAATCTTTTTTTAACAAGATTTGCTCATCAGAGGCTTACTTTTACGGGATTTTTTATTATCATTTCATCCTTTTTGATTTCACAGTCGTAGCAGAGTATTTTTACCCCCTCGGACTTTGCTTTTTTGAGTGCTTTTTCAAAGGCGGGGTCATTTTTTCCGTTGGCGGTGAAGTAAAGCACATCCTTCATCTGCGCAACAAATATCACATAGGCTTCATATCCGTCTTTAAGGCAATCACAAAGCTCATTGAGGTGCTTTACTCCCCTGGTCGTAGGAGAATCGGGAAAGGAAACAACACCCTCATTCTCGAGAGTCACACCCTTAACCTCCATATATGCCTTTTTGTCATTATGTTCAAAATAGAAATCGAATCTTGACTTGCCGTAGGTGCTTTCAGGCTTTATGAGAGTGACGTTTTTAAAGTACTCCTCTTTTTTCAGCCACTCGTAAACCGCCTTATTGGGTGCGGAGGAATCCATATTGACAAGTCTTCCCCCCTTTTCGACAGTAACGAGGGAATACTGATATTTTCTCGCGGGGTTATCCGCCTTTTCAAGATAAACAGTAACACCCTCCTGCAATAATTCTCTGCATCTGCCCGTATTTTTTACGTGGCAAAGCACCGC
>JAFZFT010000063.1 GCA_017555765.1 Clostridia bacterium
TATGCGGAGCGGCTTCAGTTTTACATCGATAACAGAGAAACCGATGGGGAGTATATACCCTCTGACGGTGTAAAAGAAGCGGATATCGGGGATATAGTCTCACTTTATTCCGACTTTGAGCCTATCGACGGTAGCTGGGAGACGGAGCTTACTGCACTTCTTTCTTCATCTTGCGGACTTGGTCAGGTCAATGTCGAGGAAGAAAAGTATATGCTTAACCTCTGTCGCTATTTTATATGGAGATACTTCCTTAAGGGCGTCTTTGATGAAGAAATACTCTCGAAGGTTAAGCTTGCCGTTGTTTCCGTACTTTTTATTAAGTATATGACCAAGGGGAATTCCTCTCTTAAGGCTTGGATAGAAAAAAGTAAGCTGTACTCCAAGGAAATGGAATACAGCGATGAAAACAGAGAGTTGTTTTACGATTATACTTATGAAAAAGAGTGTCTGTCGACAGATGCTATCAAGGGGATTATTCTTAAGGGATAATCCCTTTTTATTCTACAACAGTATTGAGCCACCAGCCCTTTTTCAGAAAAACGTAGCCGATAATACACTTGATAATTTCAATTGCCTGTACAGTTATGTAAAGAGGTACGATATCAACATCAGTGAAGCGACTCAGACAGAAGGCGATGGGGATAACAATACACCACATAAAGCCACTGTCGAAAATGAAGGTTATGAGGGTTTTGCCTCCCGAGCGAAGGGAGAAATAGCAGGCGTTGAGGAAGGATTGTACAGGCATAAAAGCTGCCATAATGAGTATCAGCGTGGTGGAAAGAGTACGCACATATTCCTCGGTGTTGTATATTTTCGGGAAAATTCCTGAAAATCCCGCCATAGCAATGGCAACGAGTACGATAGTAAATACTGCAAACCATATCATACGCATGCTTGCCTTTTTGGCTTCATCCTTTTTGCCTGCACCCATAAGCTGGCTGAGGATAATACCAATCGAGCAGCCGAAGGCGATGAAGGATACGTTGAAAACATTGTTCAGAGTTGAAACTATATTGACAGCGGCAACGACGCTGAGTCCTCTCATGCTGTAGCACTGATTGAGAAAAGCCATACCCGCCGCCCACAGTGCCTCGTTGGCAACAAGGGGCATTGATACAACGGCAATCTTCTTTATCTGCGGCAGAGTGAGAGTCGTACTTGTGAAAAGCCTTCTGATAAAGGGGTATTTTTTAGTGTGGGTGTGGGACCATACAACAAGAATGGTACACTCAGCAACACGGGCGATAACAGTAGCGATTGCGGCACCGTTGATTCCGAGCTTGGGTGCGCCGAAGTGACCGAAGATAAGAGTATAGTTGAGTGCAAGGTTTACACCGACCGCAATAAGAGTTGCAACGAGAGGTACAATTCTGTCCTTGGTTTCGCGAAGAGATGAGGCATAGGCCTGAGCAATTGCGAAGGGGAAGGTGCTGAAAAGCATAACTCCGAGGTAGCTTTTTGCGAACTGATGTACCGCGGCGGCTTCTGCGGGGTCTGCTCCCTCCTGAATGTAGGCGGAGATAAGACCATCACCGAGAAGAAGGAAGACTCCTATACCTAAGGCGGTGAAAAGAAGGGCGGTGAAAAGCTTGAACTGTACTGTGTTTTTGACTCCGTCGGTATCTTTTTTGCCGTAAAACTGTGCGGTGAATATACCCGCTCCGCTCATTGCGCCGAAAATACACAGATTGAAAACAAAAAGAAGCTGGTTAACGATGGATACACCTGTCATTTCAAGAGTGCCGACCTGACCGACCATAATGTTATCAAGCATACTCACGAAGTTGGTAACACCATTCTGTAACATAGTAGGTATTGAAATGCGAAGCATCCATTTATAATAGGGTATACTTTCTTTAAGGTATCTGTTCATAAAAAATCTCCTAAAAAATCTCCTGAACATAAGTGATGTTCAGGAGAGGAAAATTACCAGTTAGCAATCTTGTCGCCGATAAGCTTAAGCGCGTTGATGATTGAGTCGATAAAGTTAGTGAAAACGGAGAGAATCTGGTCGATGATGCTGTTACCTTCTCTGATGTCATCTCCGACCTGACCGGGATCTTCGAAAAGGGTTGACATAACATCTGAAACGATGCCGTCGATTGTATCGTCAAGGCTCTCAGTTGTTGCTATTGGAGGCGGGATATATGTAAGGGGGTGGGTTGTTGAGGTCATTTCGTCTGCTGAAGCTGAAGTGTCAGCCGCAACACCTGAAACACTGCCGCCAACCATAAGCATTGCGATGAGGATAGCGATGACAGGAATTAAAAACTTACTCTTTATTTTCATGCTGCAGTACTTCCTTTCAATTTACTTTGGTTCATTATACCAAATAAAGGATGTATATGCAATAGTATTTTGAATTTTTATCGGGACCGTTGAATAACGGCCCCCGTTTATATGAAGCGGTGCAGACCTGAGGCTTAACCGGCTGTTCCCGGACAGTATTCTGTCACCGGTGGCTTGCACCGCGGATTTTAAAATCTTCCTCTTTTTTATCTTATGCACAAGTGCGGACGTTGACATAGTACAGTTAAATGGAATATAATATAAAGAAAAAACACATAAAAAGGATGAATTAAAATGACAAAGGTTGCAGGACTCATATTTGCAGATTCAATGGAGTACAGCCCCTTCCTTCTCTGGGCTAAGGAAAAGGGCGGTATTGAAAGTGTAAGACACGGTAACGAAAGCGTTGAATTTACTTTCACAGAGGGAGAAAACACTCTTAAGGTTGTAGGTGTAAAGTGTGGTATCGGCAAATCAAATGCCGCTTCGGCGACAGCCTTCCTTATTGCTGACGATAAGGCTGATTTTATTCTCAATGCAGGTCTTTCAGGCGCAATCCAGGGCCTTCGCAGAGAGGATATGGTAGCGGGTACTACATATATTGAATGTGACTTCGATCTTACTGCGGTAGGTAACGCTTTAGGTCAGAAGGCTGACGGACAGAAATATCTTTATGAGGCTGATGCGAAGCTTCTCGCTTATGCTCTTGAAAGTGAGGGTATAAAGAAGGCAAAGTGCGGTACCGGTGATATCTTCCTTGCAGACCCCGTTAAGAAGGAGCTTTATAAAAACACCTTCGGGATAGAAAGCTTTGATATGGAAACAGGTGCTATTGCGGCTGTGTGCGACAAGTGCGGTGTACCTATGCTTTCACTCCGCAAAATCAGTGACGATGCGGGAGATACCGCTTGCGAGGCTTATCGTGAGATGAATAAGAGACAGGAGGCCTGTCTTACAGAGCTTGTTGCAAATATTCTTGCAAGATATCTTTCCGATAAGGAAAATTTCTGATTTTTCAGACACTTTTTTAAAATTTGTTTTATAAAAATTCCGCTTTCTACTTGCAAAAAGCCTTATAGGGTAGTATAATAAAATGCAGAATAGTAACATAGCCGAACTATGCCCTTTTTTAGGACCTTATCGGCACGGATGTTAAATTTGAAAGGATAAAAAAGGCATCGACCACAGGAAGCGGGGATTATTTTGAAAGCAGATTTACATTGTCACACCAAACTTTCAGACGGCACATTAGGCATTGACGATATTATCATTCTTGCCAAAAACAGCGGTGTTACAACACTTGCCATAACGGACCATGACTGCCTTGCAGGTATTGTAAGAGCGGAGCTTATCGGTAACCGTCACGGCGTTAACGTAATACCCGCAGTTGAGTTTTCAGCCACTGACTCAAAGAGAAATGCCAATGCGCATATTCTTTGCTATCTTCCCGACAAGCCGGACAGACTTGAGGGTCTTTGTAAGAGTAACTCTCTTATAAGAAAGAGAGCAAGTCAGATGATGGTGCTCAAAACAGCCAAGAAATTCCCCGTTACCCCTGAATTCATCACAAAGTGTTGCCAGGGTTCAACAAACATATATAAGCAGCATATTATGCAGGCTCTTATGGAGTGCGGATACACTACCACTATTTTCGGTGACCTTTATAAGATGCTTTTCACTAAGGAGTCACGAATCAACGTGCTTATGGAGCCTAAATATCCCGATCCGGTTGAATTTATCAAGGCTATTCACGAGGCGGGCGGTGTTGCCGTACTTGCTCATCCCGGCTTCTACGATAATTTTGAGCTTTTAGAGGAGCTTATCCCCGAGGGACTTGACGGTGTTGAGGTATGGCACCCCGAGAATACTCCCGAGCAGCAGGAAAAGCTTATTGCAATTGCAAAGAAGCACGGCCTTGTTATGACAGGCGGCAGTGACTTCCACGGTGCTTTCAATATGTACCCCATAAGACTCGGCGATTACGGTCCCGATGAGGATCATCTTGCTCAGCTTCTCAGCTACAAGGCTAAAAAGAGAAGAAAGCAGAAAAAGCTTGAGGCCGCAGCAGCTGCTGAGGCTTAAAGATAAACGAAGGGAGATAACCGATGAACGACAACGACGTAAAGATTTATCACAGCAAAAGTGAGCTTAACAGAGGTAAAAATGACCTTTCTGTTGCTTTCGATGCGGTTATTGCCCACAGAACAAACGGAAACATTGATAAAGCCCGTAAGTTAGGTGAGGTTCTTGCAACAATCACACCCACGGGGAACGGAGACGGTATAATTGTTGACCTTAAGGATCACCTTGCACCGAGATATTTTGCTCCCGATATTCTTTATCAGATAAAGGTATTGCTTGTCTTTGCGTGCGAAACACTGATTCAGCTTGAAATTCCCGAATCGGTTGTTTCAACAACGGCAATTTCATCAATGTACGAAAACATAAGGCTCAATTCTCAGGGCTTTTACGATAACATATCAAACGGAGCCGCCTTCACCTTCTATTACCTTGCAATTCAGAAGGACGGCGAGCTTTCGGACAATATAGGTGAGGCCTTCGCAATGCTTTGCAGTGTAAAGAATAAGGAGGGCTTTGTCAAGGCGGGTAAAACCGTCTGGAATCTTGCGGTCGATATTATACAGAAAGAAATCGACAAAATAAATTTCATAGGATTCTGACCCGAAAAAGTCGGGTTTTATGGGGCTGTCTTACAACAGCCCTTTTGTATTAGGAGGAAATATTATGAAAATCAAAGACATCAAGGAAATTCTCGGTGCAGAAATTATTTGTAACGAAGACGGTACCGAAAGAGAGATTCACACCGCTTGCGGAAGTGATATGATGAGCGATGTCCTTGCCTTTGTAAAGGAGCAGGCAGTACTTCTCACAGGTCTCGTTAATCCTCAGGTGGTAAGAACTGCTGAGATGATGGATATGCACTGTATCATATTTGTAAGAGGCAAGCGTCCTACCCTTGATATGATTGAAATGGCCGAGGACAGAGATATGGTTATGCTCTGTACTGACCTTGAAATGTTCACCGCTTGCGGCAAGCTCTATGCGGCGGGACTGAAGGGAGGCAGCGGAAAATAATGGACAGCATCAAGCTTCATTATGATGTACCCGGTGACGATTTCACAAGAGCGGGTGCGGCTTCAAGTGATGTCAAGCGCAATCTTAAGCAGCTCGGTGTTTCTCCCAACGTAATAAGAAATGTTTCTATTGCGATGTACGAGGGTGAAATCAATATGGTAATTCACGCGGGCGGCGGTTGGATTGACGTTGAAATTACCGAGGAAGAAATACTTGTCACTCTGGCTGACGAGGGCCCGGGTATTGATAACCTTGAGCTTGCTATGAAGGAGGGCTATTCAACTGCGCCCGATAATATCCGTTGCCTGGGCTTCGGTGCGGGTATGGGTCTTCCCAACATAAAGAAATATACCGACGATTTCAGAATCGAAACAGAGGTCGGTAAGGGTACCACACTTTATCTCAAGGTAAATATTGAATAAAAAGGAAGATTGCTATGGAGCAACAACTGTTTCATTCCGTACGTCTGGACTCGGATAAATGTCAGGGCTGTACCAACTGTATCAAGCGTTGTCCGACTCAGGCTATAAGAGTACGAAATAAAAAAGCATATATAATTTCAGACAGATGTATTGACTGTGGCGAGTGTATAAGAGTTTGTCCTCATCACGCAAAGTACGCCGTAAGTGAGCATTTCAATGAAATAATCAAATATAAATACAGAATAGCTCTGCCCGCTCCCGCTCTGTACGGACAGTTTAACAACCTTGAAAATGTTGACTATGTGCTTACGGGACTCAAGAAAATGGGCTTCGACGATGTGGTCGAGGTTTCAAAGGGTGCAGAGCTTATCAGCAGTGCAACAAGAATGATGGAAAAGGAGCTTAAAAAGCCCGTCATTTCCTCTGCTTGTCCCGCAGTGGTAAGACTTATAAGAACAAGATTCCCCAATCTTATCGGCAATCTTATACCTCTTGTTGCACCAGTAAATATGGCGGCAAAAATTGCAAGAGAGGAAGCGAAAAAGAAAACAGGTCTTCCCGACGAGGATATCGGAGTATTTTTCATTTCTCCCTGCCCTGCAAAAAGGACTGCAATCAAGGCCCCTATCTGCCTTGATGAAAGCGGCATCAACGGTGCCTTTGCAATGAAGGATATATACCCCATACTTTTCCAGACTATGGACAGACTCACTCCCGAGGAGGTTGAGCTTCTCAACGATTCGGGTATTATCGGTGTCGGCTGGGCAAGCAGCGGCGGTGAAGCGGCGGGTCTTCTTAAGGAAAGATATCTTGCGGCAGATGGTATAGAAAACGTTATAAACGTACTCGAGGAGCTTGAGGATGAAAAGCTCAACGACCTTGATTTTATCGAGCTCAACTGTTGTACGGGCGGATGCGTAGGCGGTGTGCTTACTGTTGAAAATCCCTATGTAGCCAAGGCGAGAATTCAGCGTCTTCGCAAGTTTATGCCCGTTTCCTGTAACAGCCTCCCCGAGGAGTACGATGTATCGGAGCTCAGCTGGTCGAAGGAGCTTACTCCCTCGCCCGCTATGAAGCTTGCGGATAATGTTATCAAGGCGATGAAGATGATGACAAGGCTTCGTGAAATTGAGGCGTCATTGCCCGGTCTTGACTGCGGCATCTGCGGTGCTCCCTCGTGCCGTGCCCTTGCAGACGATATTGTAAGAGGCTATGCAAGTGAGGATTACTGTATCTTCCACAAGGTGGATTACAACAACGAGGATCAGTCACTGCCCATACCCTTCAGAAACAAGGTTATAAACGGTGAGAACAGTGAGGATAAAACAGATGAAGGTTAATGAACTTATAGAAAAGCTCTCACTAGAGGTGCTCTGTGAGGGCGATACGGATAATGAAATTACGGGCTGCTACAGCGGTGATCTGCTTTCCTGGGTTATGTCAAAGGCTAAGGAGGGCGATGTGTGGCTTACGGTAATGGGCAACATAAATGCCATAGCCGTTGCAGTGCTCTGTGACTGTGCGTGCATAATTCTTACCGACAAGGCGGCTCTTGATGAGGAAGCGAAAAACAAGGCAGAGCTTCAGGGCGTAACCGTACTCAGAAGTGAGAAGAGTGCCTATGAGCTCAGCGTAGAAATTTCAAGGCTGATATGAAGCTTTATTACGATTTACACATACATTCCTGCCTTTCACCTTGCGGTGATAATGAGATGACGCCCTACAACCTTGTGAATATGGCTAAGGTTTTCGGCTACGACATCATCGCACTGACAGACCACAATAGCTCTCTTAACTGTGAAAGTGCAGTGAAAATCGGCAAGGGAGTCGGAGTTACCGTAGTGCCCGGTATGGAGCTATGCACCTCGGAGGAAATACACTGTATATGCCTCTTTCCGACAGTGGAAAGGGCTATGGAGTTCAGCGCCTTTGTCCGTACTCTTATGCCGCCGATAAAAAACAAAGAGCACATCTTCGGTGAACAGCTCATTATGGATTGCGAGGACGGTGTTCTCGGTAAGGAGGAGCTTTTGCTCACAACTGCGGCTGATATAAGCATTGATTATCTGCCAGAGACGGTTGAAAAATACGGCGGTGTATGTTATCCCGCCCACATAAACAGAAGCTCCTACAGTATTATTTCATCTCTCGGTGATTTCGGAGAATATCTTAAGGTAAATGCCTTTGAGCTTACTCCCGATGCCGATGAAGGGGAGTATCTTGAGAAGTACAAGGGTACGAATGGAAAGATAATACTCCGCTCATCGGATGCGCATTATCTTACAAGTATGAGAGAGCCTGAGTTTACAGTGGACTTGCCTGAAAATTCAGCAGAGGCACTTATAGCCTTCTTAAAAGGAGAAACAAAATGACGGAAAAAGAAAAAGCGAGGGACTTATTCCTCGAGGGATTCAACTGCTCACAGTCGGTATTTACCGCCTTCTGTGACCGCTTTGGCATTGACGAAGAAGCGGCAAAGAAAATCAGCGCGGGACTCGGCGGCGGTGTGGGAAGACAGCGTGAGGTCTGCGGTGCGGTATCGGGTGCGGCTATGGTATTAGGCTGTATTTCAGCACCCACAGACGGAAGTGACAGCGAAAGCAAAAAGAAAAACTATGAGCTTGTAAGAGAATTCTCTGACCGCTTCAGAGAGCTTCACGGCAGTATTATCTGCAGAGAAATACTCGAGGACAGAGCAAAAAACAAGGGTGCAGTACCCGATGAAAGAACGGCAGAGTATTATAAAAACCGCCCCTGCTTAAAGGCGGTTGAGGATGCGGCGGAGATACTTATAAGGATGCTTGATGAAAATTAAAAAGAACAGTGCTCAGGCACTGTTCTTTTAGTTTATGCTGTCAATCAGCCTATTTCGTAAAACTCATAAAGAGCGGATGTGTCGGTAACGGTGTTATCAACATACCATGAGCTCTTGATTTTTACAACTGTAACTGTAACTGTTGCAATCTTTTCGTCGCCTGAGCATACGGTTACATCAAAGCTCTTTGCTTCCTTTACATCGTCAGCCTTGATGCCGTAGGTTTCAAGGGCGGCCTCGTCGGTAGAAGCAAGCCAGTCGGAAAGCTCGATTGCCTTTTCGTTTTCTGCTTTGACTGTGAGCTTATAATCCTCGCCGAAGAGCTTCTGGTAAACGCCCTCCTGCTTCTTGGTGAGCTGAATACCTGTATTTTCGTCGAAGGTGTCCTCTGTACCTGTGAGAGTCTGTCCGTAGGTGAGTACGTTAGCCTCGAGTACTGTAAACATAACCTCGTCGGAGAGATAATCATCGCCGTAGATTTCCTTACGTGCCTTTATAAGCTCATCGAAGTACTCGGTGTAGATTTTGTCGTAGTTATCCCAGCCGTTTTCGCTTACGAGCTCCTCATAGAGGGGGTACATTCTGTCGATAAGCTGACCCTGAAGAGTACCGTCATCATTAAGTGACTTTTCGCCCTTGAAGGAATCGTCATTGTAGCCTGTCATAGCGTCAGTGGGTGTGCCGGGAGTATAAGCCTCATCCCTGAAAATGAGGGGGTTCATATAGTACTTGCGGATAAAGTCGCCGTACTTCATATTTTTACTTGCAACGGTAGTCTTGTAAGCGTTGTAGCCGTCGCCGTTCTGTACAACGGTATCAACGAAGTTTTCTGCAACTCTGTCGGGGTGGAGAGCGATGTACCTTGCGGTATAGGTTGAGTAGGTTATAGCCACAAGAGCCGCAAGTACTGCGAAGAACACTGCGACAGCATAGAGCTTGAAATTAAATTCTTTTGCGTTTTTCTTAGCCATTTCAGTGTACCTCCTTAACCTTCAGACTTTGCTTCACCGTTAGCCTCACGGCGTGCGATAAGCTCTTTTATAATTCTTTCCTTCTTTTCGCCTACCATATCGTAGAAGAAAATGGGAACTGCCTGTAATACAACGAAAACTGCGGGAATGATTGTGTAAATCATAAGAAGCTTGTTGAGAGTACCGTCTGTCTGCTGTGCATAAGCAACGCTTGCGTTTGTTGAAACCGCATAGCCTGACCATGTGTAAAGAAGCCAGGGGCCGAAGCCCTTTGTAAGAGCTGATGCAACCTTTGAGAAAAGACCGTAGCCTGCGTATGCAAGACCCTCCTGACGCTTACCTGTCTTATATTCGATTTCATCAACGCAGTCAGCAATCATAATGTTGGGAGTAACGTTTGTGTTACCATGCTGAAGACCGCAGAAGAAGTTGAGGATAAGGAAGGGGATGATGAGCCCGTCGTTGAAGCCGATTCCGCGTGAAACGAGGAAAAGGATTGCAAGTGAGGATGCGCCGTAAACGCAGAAGAGGATGAAGGTCTGCTTTGTGTTGAACTTTTTAAGAACAAAGTTTACAAGAAGAGTGCCTACTGCGGTACCGATACCCATAGGAAGGAGAAGGGCAAGCTTGAGGTCCTTTGAGCCAAGGAGGAAAACTGCTATGTAAAGTGAAACAGTACCGTAAACGCCTCTGCCGCAGCCTGTAAGCTTTGTGAGTGAAACCATGAGAAGGTTCTTGTTGGTGAAAACAACCTTAACTGCATCCTTGAGGCTTACCTTTTCCTGAGTGAAGGGAACTCTTTCCTTGTTGTTAACAAAGAAAATCATTGTGAAAAGGATAATACCGAGTGCACAGACTGCAGTTGAGATAATAAGGTCGAGACCCTGAGCCTCAGCGTTTTTGAACTGCTGCTGACCCATAACAGCCTTCATAATAAGACCCACAACAAGGATAACAACCATACCGCCTGACTGACCTACGGAGCGGAGGAAGGATGCTATTGAAATAGCACTTGAACGCTCTGAGGGATTGGGTGAGCAGAGAGAGCCGAAGCAGTTTGCGGGGCTTTCAACTGCACAGCAGAAGGCTGTGTAAAGTGAATAGATAACAAACATCCAGATGATTGCAACTGTCTGGTTGTTTGTGTTGGGAGCTACGAAAACAAGCATTGAGATAAGAGCAAGGGGTACAACACCGAAGCCTACCCAAGGCTTTACCTTACCGAATTTTGTTTTTGTGTTGTCGACAAGATAGCCGATAACAAGCTCACACACTGCACCGACAATACCTGCAACGAGGAATACTGTTGAGATAATGCCTGACATTGTGTCAGAGTCGAAGCCCTTACCCTTGAAGGCAAAGTCTGCGAAGAAGGTTGCTGTGTAGTCGGGCATCCAGCCTGTCAGAAGAGCGACACCGAAAAGACCTATACCGAAGGTGACGATTTCCGACTTTTTCATATACTTTTTGTTTGCGCCGTCGTTCATGTTTTTTGTTCCTTTCTGTCTGTGTTTAACAGATAAAATAATATCAAGCTATTATATCATAAAGAAAAGTACTCTTCAAGGTAAAAAGTAACAAAAACTGCACTGTATTAACTGTATACTTTTACTTTTGTTTCATTGACAACGAATACTGTTGAAGGTATAATATATTACGGTTTACATGACTGACGGATAAGCGGATAACCGCAGGGGAATGTAAATTTAAAAATGCCGACCGTCTGGGCGATTCAGTTTGACTTGTAAGCTGAGTTGTCCTTTTTTATTTTGTAAATTTCTACCAGGAGGTTAAAATATATGGAACACAAAAACTGGAGCGGCTTTAAGGCCGGCGAATGGCAGAACGAAATCAATGTCAGAAACTTTATTCAGCTCAATTACAAGGAGTACAACGGCGACGCTGACTTCCTTGCTGAGGCTACACCCAGAACAAAGGAACTTATGAAAAAGCTTGAGGCTCTTTTCTTCATTGAAAGACAGTACGGCGGTGTGCTCGATATCGACACTGCAACCGTATCATCACTTACAAGCTACTCACCCGGATATCTTGATGAGAAAAATGAGCTTATTGTAGGCTTACAGACCAACAGACCCCTTAAGAGAGGTGTAAACCCCTTCGGCGGTATGAGAATGGTACGTCAGGCCTGCGAGGCTTACGGCTACAAGCTCAGCAGAAAGGTTGAGGAGGAATTCCGCTTCCGTACAACCCACAATGATGGCGTTTTCCGTGCTTACACAGACGAAATGCGTCAGGCAAGAAAGTGCCACGTTATCACAGGTCTTCCCGATGCTTACGGCAGAGGAAGAATCATCGGTGACTACCGCCGTGTAGCTCTTTACGGTGTGGATAAGCTCATCGCAGAAAAGAAAAAGGATAAGGCAGACCTTGCAAACTATGCCTTCAACACAGAAAGAACCCGTCTTAACGAGGAGCTTTTTCAGCAGATAAACTTCCTTGGCAAGCTCAAGGAAATGGCTCTTATGTACGGCTATGACATCAGTGAGCCCGCATCAAACGCAAGAGAAGCAATTCAGTGGACTTACTTTGCATACCTTGGTGCAATCAAGGAGCAGAACGGTGCAGCTATGTCACTTGGCAGAGTAAGCACATTCTTTGATATCTACTTTGAGCGTGATTTTGCAAACGGTACTCTTACAGAGTCCGAGGCTCAGGAGCTTATGGACGATTTCGTTATGAAGCTTCGTATGGCACGTCATCTTCGTACTCCCGAATACAATGAGCTTTTCGGCGGCGACCCCATGTGGATTACCGAAGCAGTAGGCGGTATGGGTGAGGACGGCAGAACTCTCGTAACAAAGAGCAGCTTCCGTGTGCTCAATACCCTTTATACTCTCGGCTCATCACCCGAGCCCAATCTTACAGTGCTCTGGTCAAACGGCCTTCCTGAGAACTTCAAGAAGTTCTGTGCAAAGGTTTCTGCAGATACAGACTCAATTCAGTACGAGAATGACGATGTTATGCGTCCCATCTACGGTGACGACTATGCAATTGCCTGCTGCGTTTCCGCAATGAAGATCGGTAAGCAGATGCAGTTCTTCGGCGCAAGATGTAACCTTGCAAAGCTTCTTCTCATTGCTATCAACGGTGGCTACGATACCACAAGCGGTATTCACATCGGCCCCCAGATGCCCGTTATGAATGTTGAAAAGCTCGACTTCGACGAGGTTATGGAGAGATATCAGATTTACATCGAATGGCTCAGCCACCTCTATGTAAACACAATGAATATCATCCACTATATGCACGACAAGTACGCTTACGAAAAGATTCAGATGGCTCTTCACGATACAGAGGTTGAACGCTTTATGGCATTCGGTATTGCAGGTCTTTCCGTTGTTGCTGACTCACTCAGCGCAATCAAGTACGCAAACGTAAGACCCATAAAGGACAGAAACGGCTTTATCACTGAATTCGAAACAACAGGCGACTTCCCCAAGTTCGGCAACGATGACGACCGTGTTGACCTTATTGCAAAGGATATGACACACCGTATGATTACTGAGCTTCGTAAGAATGACACCTACCGTCAGGCAATCCACACTCTTTCCGTACTCACTATTACCTCAAACGTAATGTACGGCAAGAACACAGGTGCTACACCCGACGGCAGAAAGGCATCCGCTCCCTTCGCACCCGGTGCAAACCCCATGCACAACAGAGAGGAAAACGGTGCTCTTGCATCACTTAACTCCGTTGCAAAAATCAGCTATGATGATTGTCGTGACGGTATTTCAAACACCTTCTCAATCACTCCCGAGGCTCTCGGCAGAGATGAAGAGGAAAGAGTAAACAACCTTGTAACAATTCTTGACGGTTACTTCAAAAAGAAGGCACATCACATCAACATCAATGTGCTTAACCGTGAAACACTCAAGAAGGCATACGAAAATCCTGAAGCATATCCCAACCTTACAATCCGAGTTTCAGGCTATGCTGTTAACTTCAACAAGCTCTCACGTGAGCAGCAGAGAGAGGTTATCAGCCGTACCTTCCACGAAGCTATATGAGTGTAAGCGGAAGAATACATTCCATACAAAGCATGGGCACTCTCGACGGACCGGGAGTGCGCTTTGTAGTTTTTCTGCAGGGCTGTAATTTAAGATGCGGCTGCTGTCATAATCCCGACACATGGGAAATGCAGGGCGGCACAGAGTGCACTGCCGAGGAAATCGTAAAAAAGGCAATACGCTTCAAGGAGTATTTCGGTAGCGACGGCGGTATAACCCTTTCAGGCGGTGAGCCTCTTCTTCAGGCTGAATTCGCTCGTGAGGTTTTCTTCCTTTGCCATAAAGAGGGTATAAATACCTGCCTTGACACCTCTGGAAGCATACTCAGTGACAAGGTGAAGGCTCTTCTTGAGGAAACCGACAGAGTACTTCTCGACATCAAGTATACCGATGAAGAAAAGTACAGAAAATATGTTGGTTGCGGTATGGATAAGCCTCTTGAGTTTCTTTCGTATCTTTGTGAAAAGAAAATTCCTGTTACATTAAGGCAGGTAATAATACCTGAGCTTAACGGTGACGAGGAAAATGTAAGGAAGCTTCGTGAAATTGCAGAAAAATACGGATGCATCGATAAAACAGAGCTTTTACCCTTTAAGAAAATCTGTCAGGTGAAGTACGATAAAATGGGAATAGTCTTTCCCTTTGCCGACTATGAAACTCCCGACAGAGAGCTTATGCAAAGACTCAACGATTTGATAAAGGACTGAGAAAAATGAATGCAAAGCTTTCAATGATAGCATCGATGATAATTTTCGGTACTATCGGAATATTTGTTGAATACATAGCGATGCCATCGGGCATTATTGCAGCATTCCGCGGTATATCGGGTATGCTTGTGCTGCTTATAACAATGGCGGTGAGCAAGAAAAAGCCCAACAAGGCGGCAATAAAAAGGAAGCTCCCCATCATTATTGCATCGGGAGCGGCAATCGGCTTTAACTGGATACTTCTCTTTGAGGCGTACCGTCATACGGGTGTACCTGTTGCGACGGTCTGCTACTATATGGCACCCATCATTGTTATAGCTTTTTCCCCGCTTTTCTTCAAGGAAAAGCTCGGAGCTAAAAAGCTTGTCTGTGTTGCAGTTGCACTTCTGGGTGCGGTTGCGGTTTCGGGTGTACTTCAGGCAGATACGTCAAAGCTTACGGGCATTCTTCTCGGGCTCGGTGCGGCGGTGCTTTATGCATCTGTTGTCATAATGAATAAATTCCTCGCCGATGTACCCTCTCTTGAAAGGACAGCCTTTCAGCTCGGTGTTGCGGGCTTTACCGTACTTCCCTACGCCCTTCTCACTATGGGTGAGCTGAGTGTGAAGCCTCTTTCGCTCGGACTTCTCTTTATCGTCGGTGTATTCCACACGGGCTTTGCGTATAATATGTACTTCGGTGCAGTAAGCAGACTCAAGGGACAGACAGTTGCGATTCTCAGCTACATAGACCCCGCTTCTGCGATACTTCTTTCGGCACTTTTCCTTTCTCAGACTCCCACTGCCTTCGAGACGCTCGGAGCAGTACTGATAATCGGCGCCGCATTTGTCGGTGAGGTAAGCTTTAAGAAGAAAGCGGCAGTAAGTGAATAAATAAAAAGGACTCAGCCCAAGGGTTGAGTCCTATGTGCTTTATTCGGCCATTTCCTTTGCTTCGAAACGGTAAGAAGCTTTGAAGGCACCTCTGTGAAGCCAGAATTTACCTTCCCAGTCAAAGCTGCCTACGCTGATTGTCGCCTGACCGATATCCTTTACTCCGGTGCCGTCAGCAACTCTGAGTACGATGTCGTGTACTCCCTGAGAAATGGGGATAACGGTTGTTTTGCCCTGACCGTTGAGCTGTACGGGGTTGCCGTCGATTATAACTGCGGCTGAGCAAAGCATTAAATCAACCTTGCGGGTGATGATAAGATTTTTCATTACAGTACTCTGTACGGGTGCTGAGTCTGTACTGCCGCTCTGCGATGGGGCTATACCCTGCATTTTTTCTCTGAGCCTTTCAAGTGGGTATTTTACTCCGCAGTTGATACAAGTGGCGGTCTGCCCACCTGAGAGCATTTGCAACTCACCGTTGCAGATATCGCATGTAAGCTTCATGGTTATCTCTCCTTTCATTCAGGGATATTATAATACAGATCAGTGTAAAAAGCAAGAAGAGGTTAATAAACAGTTGACAAAAAAAGGTGTTTGAGATATAATACCAAAGCGGCGAAGATAATTATATAACATCGAGGCGTGGCGCAGCGGTCGAAATTTGGCGAAGTGAAGAGCGAGCAACAAATTTCGGGTACCGCAAGAGTAAGCTTGCTTTGGGCAAAGCAAGTAAGGAAACCGCCAACAATAAAAAAACAAACAACTAAATAACATCGAGGCGTGGCGCAGTTTGGTAGCGCGCTTGCTTTGGGAGCAAGATGCCGCAGGTTCGAATCCTGTCGCCTCGACCATAGAGCAGTAACTGAAGGGTTACTGCTTTATTATTTTGTGAGCAAAGCAAGCACTTGCTTTGGGCATTGAGCCTGACCGCCGCCGGTGGCGGAAGCAGGGAGGGTGAAATGGCGCAGCGGTCGAAATTTGGCGAAGCGAAGAGCGAGCAACAAATTTCGGGAACCGCAAGGTGGCGGTGGAGCCGAAGATGCCGCAGGTTCGTTCTCGGCTGCCGCCTCGGTCGGTGCTTCTGTGCTGTGCACAGAGGTGTCCACCGGACACCCGCACCCTGTCGCCTCGACCAAAACTGCACACCGATTTTGATACAATGAGTATCAGAGTTGGTGTGCAGTTTGTTTTTACCATATTTACTCTTATATGTTTTTATGCTATAATGTCATAAACGATATTCAAATAAAAAAAGCGAGGTGCCAAGGTTATGGCAGAAAAGAAATATATAATTGACAATGCCGAACTGATGGCAGAATGGAATTGGGAAAGAAATACAGAATTTGACCCAAATCAATTAACACTTGGAAGCAGCCAAAAAGTTTGGTGGAAATGCCAACATGGGCACGAATGGCAAGCAATAATTTACGACAGAAACAAAGGAGTAGGATGTCCATACTGTTCCAACCAAAAAGCCTTAAAAGGATTCAACGATTTACAAACTCTTAATCCTACTTTAGCCAAGGAATGGCATTGCGAAAAAAACAATGGCTTAACTCCCGATGGTATAACACCTGGCAGCGGTAAAAAAGTTTGGTGGAAGTGTAGCAAAGGTCACGAGTGGCAAGCAACAATATCAAGTAGAAATAATGGAAATAAATGCCCATATTGTGCAGGTAAAAAAGCCATAAAAGGCTATAATGACCTACAAACAATCAATCCAACGTTAGCTGAAGAATGGCATTATGAAAAAAACAATGGGCTAACACCTGATGAAGTAACAGCAAATAGCCATAAAAAAGTTTGGTGGAAATGTAATAAAGGGCATGAGTGGCAAGTGGCGGTGTCAGGAAGAAACAAGGGACATGGATGTCCATATTGTGCCGGTCAAAAAGTTTTAAAAGGATATAACGATTTACAAACTCTTAATCTCACTTTAGCAAATGAATGGAACTATGAAAAGAACGGCAATTTAAAGCCGGAAAACGTTACAGCAAACAGCGGACGAAAAGTTTGGTGGAAATGTAATAAAGGACATGAGTGGGAGGCAACAATAGATTGCCGTAACAGAGGTTGCGGATGCCCTGTTTGCGTTTCGGAAAGACATACTTCTTTCCCAGAATACGCGATTGTATATTATCTTGAAAAATATGGTTTAGAAGTAGTGCATTCATATAAGAAACTGGGATACGAATTAGATATCTATATTCCCTCCAAAAAAGTAGCCATTGAATATGATGGGTATCTTTGGCACAAAAGCAAAACGAAGCAGGATTTGAGAAAAAACTATGACTGTGCGAAAGATGGGGTTAAACTATATCGAATAAGAGAAGGTTTACCTCTCCTAAACGATAGGTCTATAGATTATGTTGTTCAAAGGAACCAAGAAGATCTTTCAAAAATACTCAATCTTCTCTTAAGTGAAATCGTCGAAACTATCGTAGATGTCGATTTGAAAAGAGATGCTATTGATATAGAAAACCTGAGGGAATATACTGAAAAGGAAAAATCTCTTTTATTTACTAATCCTGAAATAGCAAAAGAGTGGAATTACAAAAAGAACGGCAATTTAAAACCCGAACATTTTGCAGCAAATAGCCATAAAAAAGTTTGGTGGAAATGCCAATATGGGCACGAATGGCAAGCAACAATTACGCATAGAAATAATGGAAAAGGATGTCCATACTGTTCAAGTGTCAAAGTTTTACAAGGATATAATGATTTGCAAACAATTAATCCCGCTTTAGCAAGAGAATGGAATCATATCAAAAACATTGGATTAAAACCCACGGTTGTAGCACCCAATAGTAACAAAAAAGTTTGGTGGAAATGTCAACACGGACACGAGTGGCAAGCAACAATTGCTCATAGAAATAATGGAAAAGGATGTCCATATTGTGCAGGCAAAAAAGTTTTAAAAGGTTATAATGATTTGCAAACGCTCAACCCGACTTTGGCAAAAGAATGGAATTATGAAAAGAACAATGGCTTAACTCCCGACGGTATAACACCTGGCAGCGGTAAAAAAGTTTGGTGGAAGTGTAACAAAGGGCATGAATGGCAAGCAATAATATCTAATAGAAATAAAGGGTTTGGTTGTCCTATTTGTAGAAAAACAAAAAACAAAGAGGTTTAGTATGTTTGAGTGGATTAAAAAGCATAAAGCGTTATTTATCATAATATGTGTAATGATTTTTATCGCATTAATAGGTGTGCCATTTGCTATAAATCTGTTATTCAAAGTTGACACTAAAATCAATGTATTTCAGGCGGAATGGTCTGCTGGTGATGCTTTGGGATACTACGGCGCAGTTCTTTCTTTTTTAGGTACGGTGATTTTAGGTGCATTAGCCTTGTATCAAAACCACATAATAAAAGAAGAAGCTGATAAAAAGGCGGCATTGTTGGAAGAAAAAGAACATATCGAAAATATGCCCAAGTTTCACCTACGCTTTAGTGGGTGTTCAGGTTTTGGCTGTGGGCTTTCTTTTATTATCAAGAATATCTCTAACAATATCTCGTATGATATAAAAATCTACGACATACGCATACAAGAATTTGGGAAAACTCTTTGGGAGTCGTCCAAAGAGTTTACAGGATCAAGTTTAGATTCAAAGGGGGAATTAAACGTTCATTTAGATTCTCCTCAATTCAATGACAAAAAAGAACTACGGGTAATTGCATGTATGAGTTGTAAAGATAAATATTCCGATAGTCACGAATATTTACTAAGAATCAATTGTGTTTACCCCAACAACTACGATTGCGAGGATATAAAAGAACTTGCTTGAAATTCGTTCACAATAATTTATCAATTACCGCGTCTACTTATAATAGGCGCGGTGATTTGTTTTTCGGGGACTTGACTTTTCGGAATTTTTGAGCATTTTTATTAAAGCAAGCCGCAAGGCTAATATTTTGAAAGAGGTGCTTTTATGAATATCCAAAAGTCATTACCGGGGATGACCCTCGAAGAAACCGAAAGACAGCTTCAGTATATGAACGCTGTCATTATGTTCAAGATGATGCATTCCCGTGGAATCATCAATGAAAAGGAACTGCATTTGTGCAAGGAGGAGATGCTGAAAAAGTACAAACCGCCGCTCGATCCGTACAAAGATGAGGTGTAAAAATGACTCAAAAAGTACGTTTGCACCTCCCTACCGATTTTTGTATCAAAATTAGGCGGTATTTACACAGGGCAGTGACCTCGGTTGCTGCTGTTTCTTTTTGTTTTTTTTCTCTTTCCGTCTCCCACATTTTACCTCAAAAACAATTGACTTACTTCTGAAAAGCATATACAATTAAGAAAATACTTTATTGTAGGTGATTTTATGTACTGTAATAAATGCGGAAACTTTTTTGAACGCGGTACGGTGTGTCCCGTGTGCGGCGAAATTCAGAATGCTCAGCCCGTGAAGTCTGTTTCTATGGCAGGCGGTGGAACAAAGAAGAAAAAGAAAAAGAGTAAAAAGTGGGCAATAATTGCTGTTTTATGCTCCCTTATCAGTATAATACTCAGCCTTTCTGAGCCGGAGCCTCCCGAAGCACCCGTTGGTAACACAAGATATACAAACCCTGTATATTTCCCTGAGTACAACTTTGATGACCTGACAGAGGGTACTACAGAGTCGGGCGTTGTCGGCGACTCCGTACCTTCTGTACCCTCTTCACCCGATTCGGATATCACACGTACTATTATGGTATATATGGTCGGCTCTGACCTTGAAACAAATTACAGTGCGGCAACCTATGACCTTATGGAAATGGTTAATGCTCAGTATGACACTTCAAAGATAAACGTTGTTGTCTGTGCGGGAGGTGCCAAGCAGTGGAATAATAACATCGTTTCAGCATCGGAGACCTCATATTATCTCGTTACTGATGAAAGCCTCAGCAAGGTTAAGACCAATCCCACGAAAAACATGGGACTTAGCTCCACTCTTTCCGAGTTCCTTACATGGTGTAAATCAACCTATTCAACCGACCGCTATAGCCTTATTCTCTGGAATCACGGCGGTGGCCCGATTTACGGCTACGGACACGATGAGGTCGGAAGTGATATGTTGAGCTTATCCGAGCTCGTGACTGCTCTGAGCAGCTCACCCTTCAATGCGTACAATAAGCTCGAAACCCTCGGTTTTGATGCTTGTCTTATGGGTACGGTAGAAACTGCGTGGGTATTCAAGGATTACGCAGAGTACTACATAGCCTCTCAGGAGGTTGAACCCGGTAACGGCTGGGACTATGAATTTTTATCAAAGCTTTCCACCTGTAAAAACGGCGGAGAGATGGGCAGCCTTATTATAGACTACTACTTCGATTTCTATGAAGCGCAGTTTTCATATGCTCCCCAGCTGGAGACAGAAATCACTCTTTCTTGCCTCGACCTTTCAAAGATTGATGAGGTTGAGCAGGCAGTGAATACTCTGTTTTCAAGCGTCAACAGTGACGTACTTGCGGGTCAGATGGCTACCGCTTCACGTTGCAGATACAGCTCAAAGGCATTCGGTAAGTACGCTACAACAACCTCCTACGACCTTATCGACCTTAAGCATATAGCAAACCTTCTTGCTCCCTATTATTCTCAGGCTAATGCTCTTGCAAGTGCCGTTGACAGTGCTGTTGTATGCTCAAAGTCAAATGTTGCAAACGCAAACGGACTTTCAATTTATCATCCCTATGATAATATTTCTCAGGCATCAGCTATAAATACAATTTACGGCAATTTCAGATTTGCACCCGTTTATGCGGAGTATATCAAAAACTTTATGAGCAATATGGCGGCTTCCTCAGCCACACAGACCGCTTACAGAGGCTTTTCCGACACTGCAGGTACATCTGTAAGCAAGGGACAGCAGAGCGATATTTCAGTACAGCTTACCGAGGAGCAGATGGCAACCTTCTCAAGCGCACAGTACTATGTTTTTTGGGAAATGCCCGCTGACGAAACCTTCTCAAAGAAGACAGAATACCTTCAGATTTTCTCAGGTCAGGATGTTACCTTAAATGAAACAGGTATGCTCACTGCAACCTATGACGGCAAGGCAGTCTTCGGCAAGAATGGTGCTACCGGAAGATATTCCGACTGCCCGCTCTCAATGTATCAGATTTATGACGGTACTCTTGAGGAGAAGTATTATTTCCCCTGTATGTTCTGGTATTTCGGCGAAGATCTTGATATGGATATCGAAAACGTTAACTGGCTTATGAAGATAAAGGACGGTAAGGCAAACCTTCTCAATGCTTATCTTATGGAGAGTGCTAATGATGCTAACTTCCCTGATAAGCAGCTTGTAAGTCCTGACGATTTTACCGTTTACGGCTTTATGAACAACGCTTATTTTGTAAGCGAGGACAGTGAAGGTAATACTGTTTTTGAGTTTTCAGGCAGCTCCTACGGTTATGAATACACAAAGGAGGACGGCTTCTCAATTGAGCTTCGTCCCATTGAGGATAAGAGTGAATACCGCGCTGTATTTGTTATCGAGGATATTTACGGTAACAGATACTTCAGTGACTTTATTCCTCTTGCATAATCTGTAAAAAATACAAAAGCTCGGACACCTTGAGTGTCTGAGCTTTTTCACTTCTCTAATATTACAAAACAGAAATTTATTTTGCTTTTACCGTGGTATGATTGTTTCATACCTAATAAATAAAGGAAGGTTAAATATGAAGATTTTAATTGTTAACGGCAGCCCCAAGGGTAAATACAGCGTTACCCTTCAGACTCTCAACTATCTTGAAATTTTACACCCCGAGCACGAATACAAGGTTATTCATGCGGGACAGATTATCAAAAAGCTTCAGCGTGATTTTACTCCCGCTCTTGAGATGCTCGAGTGGGCTGAGCTTATTGTTTTCTCTTATCCCATCTATACCTTTATTGCGCCCAGCCAGCTTCACTATTTCATCGACCTTATGAAAAAGAGCGGCGTTGATTTCAGCAATAAGTACGCGACACAGATTACAACCTCAAAGCATTTCTACGACATTACTGCTCACAAGTATGTTGAGGATAACTGCTATGATATGAATATGAAGGTTATCAAGGGCCTTTCCGCTGATATGGACGACCTTACAACCGAAAAGGGACAGAAGGATGCTGAAGAATTCTGGAAGCTCGTACTCTGGAGCTGTGAAAATGACTTCTACGAGCCTATCGTGAAGAAGGCTGTCTCCTTTACTACCGTCAAGGCAAATCCCACTGCGGATATCATTGCAAAGAGCGGCAAGGAAGTTGTTGTGGTAACAGATGCGGGCGCTGAGGATACCAACCTTAAGGATATGATTAAGCGTTTTACTGCCGTACTTCCTATGAAGTGCAAGGTTGTAAACATTGCAGAGTACCCCATAAAGGGCGGCTGTCTCGGCTGCTTCAAGTGTGCGGTTTCGGGCAAGTGTGTATACAAGGATAAGTTTGACGAGTTTCTCCGTAACGAAATTCAGTCAGGCGACGCTATCGTTTATGCCTTTACAGTCCGTGACCACTCAATGGGCCCCCGCTTCAAGATGTATGACGACAGACAGTTCTGCAACGGTCACCGTACCGTTACAATGGGTATGCCCATAGGCTATATCGTAAGCGGACCCTACAGTCAGGAAGCAAACCTTCAGATGATTGTTGAGGGCAGAGCAGAGGTGGGCGGAAACTTCCTTTGCGGTGTTGCTACCGATGAAAAGAATCCTGACGGCGAAATTGACCGCCTTGCTAAAACTCTCGCCTATGCGGTGCAGAGAGGTTATACAAGACCTGCAAACTTCTACGGCGTGGGTGGTATGAAGATTTTCCGTGACCTTATTTTCGTAATGCAGGGTATGATGAAGGCTGACCATAAATTCTATAAGGAGCATGGCCAGTACGACTTCCCCCAGAAGCAGATGGGCCGTCTTATTGCGATGTACCTTGTTGGCGGTCTTATGAGCCTTCCTATGCCCAAGGGCAATCCGAAGCTTACAAATATTATGAACGAGGGTATGCTTATGCCTTATAATGCGGTACTCGAAAAGGCAAAAAAGAAGATATCCGGGGATAAATAATCATATTGGAAATATTTTATATTGCAATGTGACGAAAAAAGTTGTTAAATTTCGATAAAGTTAACACTTTGTTAGCAAATTACTGACAATAATGATGTATAACTATAGAAGTTGTGCTGATAGGTGCAACAGAACAAAATTTTTGGAGGATATTTCAAATGAAAAAGATTTTAGCAATCGTACTCGCACTCGCAGTAGTTCTTGTATGCTTCGCAGCTTGCGGCAACAAGGCAGAAACAGAAACTCCCACAGACGCAGTTGAAACAACAGTAGCAGACGAAAACAACGGTGACGTTGCAGAAGATCTTGGTCTTGACACAGTTGGTCTTCTTTCAGCAATCTTCGCAACCTACACAGAAGAGAACAGCTTCCCCATCGGTGGCGGTGACGAAGCAAATATGAGCTATGAAGGCCCCGCAAAGTATGACGTTTCTCTTGTTGAAGAGCTCAACGTTGTTGCTCACCTTCCCGCAACTCAGAATGCAAACGTTGAAGAAGCAGCTAACGTTATGAACATGATGAACGCTAACAGCTTCACAGGTGCTGCTTACCTTCTTAAGGACGGTACAGATGTTGCTGCTTTCGCAGCAGACTTCAAGGCTGACCTTGACAACGCTCACTGGATGTGCGGCTTCCCCGAGAAGTTCGTAGTTATCCAGTCAGGTAAGTATGTAATCACAGCTTACGGTCTTGGTGCAAACATCGACTACTTCAAGACTCAGGCAGCTTCAGCTCTTGCAGGCTCAACAGTAGTTCTTGAGGGCGACATCGCTGCATAAGTTAAGAGAATAGAACATGGTTTTTTCATCAATTCCGTTTTTATATGTGTTTTTACCCTTGGTGCTGGTATGCTATTTTATAGTACCGAGAAAGCTTAAGAATACAGTTCTTCTTATTTTCTCCCTTGCCTTCTATTGGTGGGGTGAGCCGAAGTACACAATTCTTATGCTCGTAACCATCACCTTCTGTTATCTTGCGGGATTGCTGACGGAAAAACTGAGACAAACTCGTTTTGCAAAACCGCTGCTGGTAATATCAGTAGCGGTTCCTCTTATTTTCCTCGGCATTTTCAAGTATGCAGACTTCTTATTGGGTACTGTAGGCAGCCTTACGGGGGCTGACATTCCTCTTTTAAAATTAGCTTTACCTATCGGTATAAGCTTCTATACCTTCCAGGCTCTTTCTTATGTTGTGGATGTTTACAGAGGCGACACTCCCGCTCAGAAAAACTGGATTAACCTTGCGGCATATATCGTACTTTTCCCTCAGCTTATTGCGGGCCCAATCGTAAGATATACAACCGTTGCAGAGGACCTCACATCAAGAACACACAGCCTTGAGAATTTCTCTCTCGGTGCAAGACGCTTTGTTGTAGGTCTCGGCAAAAAGGTACTGATTGCAAATGTATTGGGTGCTTTGTGCAGCGCCTACCGTGGAAGCAGTGAGCCCAGCGTTGTTTTTGCCTGGCTTTATGCGGTTTCATATTCAATGCAGATTTATTTCGATTTCTCTGCATACAGCGATATGGCTATCGGTATGGGTAAAATGCTCGGCTTCCGATTCCTTGAAAACTTTGATTATCCCTTTATTTCAAAGAGTATTACTGAATTCTGGCGCAGATGGCATATGTCCCTCGGCTCATGGTTCAGAGACTATGTATATATTCCTCTCGGCGGCAACAGAAAGGGTCCGCTCAGACACATTATCAACATTTTTGTTGTCTGGGGTCTTACCGGCATATGGCATGGTGCAGGATGGACATTTGTCAGCTGGGGACTTTACTTCGGTGTGATTCTTCTGCTTGAAAAGTTTATTTACGGCAAGTACCTTAAGAAGACTCCCGCCTTTGTACAGCATATCTATGTTATCTTCACAGTTCTCATTTCTTTCGTACTCTTCAATGCTACAACCTTCGGTGAGGCATGGAGCGATCTTGGTATAATGTTCGGTGCATCCGGACTTCCCTTCATTACTGCAGATACTCTTTATAATCTCAGATCATATCTTGTTGTATTCCTTGTAGCTCTTGTTGCATCAACACCCGTTGTAAGAAATATCGCAAGAAAGTACGAAAAAACAAAAGTGGTAGCGGTACTCGAGCCCGTTTTTGTTGCAGTTATACTCATTGTTTCAACTGCGTACCTTGTTGACGGCTCCTTCAATCCCTTCCTCTATTTCAGATTCTAAGGGGGTGCGGATGAATGAATAAGATAAGATATATTGTAACAAGTCTTGTTTTCTGTATCATTATCGGAGGCTTCTCCGCATGGCTTCTCATAAAGAGCCCCGATGATATATCCGAATGGGAGAGAAGACCTCTCGCTCAGTTTCCCGAGTTGTCCTATGAGACTCTTATGGAAGGCGACTTTATGAGCGACTTTGAGACCTATGTAAACGAGCAGTTTCCCTTAAGAAACACCTTCAGAAGAATAAAGGCAATGGTGCTTTTCAATGTTTATAATCAGAAGGATAACAACGGTATCTATGTTGTGGACGGTCACGCAAGTAAGTTTGACGGTGACATAACTCAGGACCAGCTTGATACCTTCAATGAAAGAATAAGCAGCCTTTACGAAAACTATCTTGCGGATACAGACTGTAAGGTCTATTATGCTATCATACCCGATAAAAACTATTTCCTTGCGGAAAAGAACGGCTATCCCGCCTTTGGCTACGAGTATCTTTACAGTCAGGTAAATCACGCTCTTGGTGGAAATATGCTTGAAATCTCAATCCGTGACGAGCTTACAATTGACGACTACTATACTACCGATACCCATTGGCGTCAGGAAAAGATAGTAGATGCAGCAAACTATATCCGTCAGAAGATGGGTATGGAGCCCGTAACGGATTACACTCAGCAGAGTGCAGGTGATTTTTACGGTGTATACTACGGTCAGTCAGCTCTTTCACTCGACCCCGACGAGATTATCTATCTCAGCAATGAGCAGATAGAGGCATCAAGTATTTATCTTGCCAATAATCAGGGTAAGCTTGTTGAGAGTGATTTCTATGACCTTGAAATGCTCAACGATATGGATCATTACAATATTTACCTTTCCGGTGCAAGAAAGCCTCTTGTAAAGATTGTGAATCCTATGGGTCAGGAGGATAAACGTCTTGTTGTTTTCCGTGACTCCTTCGGCAGTAGTCTCGTACCTCTTCTTATGAGCGATTACAGTGAGATTACAGTTATCGATACACGAGATCTTAACCCTATGATGATATCAAGATTTGTGGAATTCACAGATCAGGATGTACTTTTCATTTACAGTACTATGGTTGTTGAGCAGAGCACAGACTTATTAAAATAACAGCTGATACTAAGCCTTGTCGGTACAGTCCGATAAGGCTTTTTTCATATCTTCCGAACTTAGTTAATAGAATTATATATAACACTAAGGGGGATAAGATATGAACAGAAATCTTGATGAAATGATAAAGAGCTACTCCGATGAGCTTATGAATTACGCTAAAGCTCACAACAGTGAAAGCCTTGTGCTGAAAAGTACTCCTCAGGAAGATGCTGAAAAAAGGGAGGAGACTCCGACGGAGACCGCAGAAGAGGTATATGTTGAGACTGTGGAGCCTGAGGAAAAGGAGGGGCAGAGGGAGGAAAGCACAGCGGAAATCCCCGCTGAGGAGGATATGATAAATTTTGCTAGCTTCAAAGGTAGGGTATTCACGGGCTTTGGTGCCTTTCCCGTTGAAGAAGCAAAGATAATACTTTACAGAAACGATGTACTCTATGCCTTTCTTACTACCGATAAAAGCGGAGAAACACCGACTATAAAGCTTGATACTTACCCCGAAAAGAATTCTCTTGAGCCTCTCAGCGACGAGCAGAGGATTGATTACAGTGCCGATGTGTACGCAGATGGCTTTTATGAAAAGAAAAATCTTCTTGTCAGTGCGGTAGGTGGCTCTGAGGTGGTGCTTGATGTTGAGCTTACTCCTGAAAGTGAGGCGACAGACTGATGGCAGTGCCTACAATACCCGCCACAATAAGGGTACATCTTGGCACACCCGGGAGTAACGGGCAGAATGTGGAGGTGCCATTTTCGGATTATATCAAAAATGTTGCCTCGTCGGAGATTTTCTCCACCTGGGACGAAAGTGCAATCCGAGCCAATATACTCGCGCAGATTTCCTTCGCCCTGAATCGGGTTTATACCGAGTGGTATCGGGCGATGGGCTACGATTACGATATAACAAACAATACCGCCTACGACCAGAAATTCATAAACGGCAGAAACATTTATGCAAACATAAGTGAAATAGTCGATGAGCTTTTCAATGATTATCTGCGGGAAAGGAACAAGCTCAACCCGCTTTTTGCACAGTACTGTAACGGTACAACCGTGACCTGCGACGGACTTTCTCAATGGGGGAGTCAGAGCCTGGCCGAAAGAGGCTACAGTGACGTTGATATACTGAAATATTACTACGGAGAGGACATAGAGATAGTTGTAAATGCACCCGTTGCCGATAATGTACCCTCCTATCCCGATGTGGCGCTCAGAAGGGGAGACCTGAGTGAAAACGTACGCCGTATGCAGCTTTATCTTAACAGAATATCCGTAAATTATCCCGCTATACCGAAAATATCCGCCGTTACGGGCCGCTTTGATGAAAACACCGAGAATGCGGTTAAGGCTTTTCAGCGAATTTTCGGCCTTACCGCTGACGGAATCATCGGAAAGGCAACCTGGTATAAAATTATATACATTTTCGATGCGGTCACCCGCCTTGCGGAGCTTGAAAGTGAGGGCATCGGCTATGAAAATTTGCCCTTGCAGTTTCAAAATGACCTTTCCGTAGGGGATAGCGGCGGTCAGGTTGTATCCCTGCAGTATTTTTTAGTGCTTTTATCTCGATTTGTGGATTTCATTCCTGAGATTACCGTTGACGGCAGCTTCGGAGAAGCAACTGCAAATGCAGTACGAAGCTTTCAGCAGTACAAGGGCTTGTCCGTAACCGGTAGCGTTGACCGACAGACCTGGGACAGTCTTTATAGTGCTTATGCGGGTGTTACCGATTATCTGAAGGAAGCAAATAAGGTGCAACCCGTAGAAACTGAGCCCTTTCCCGGCGTTACTCTCAGGCGTGGAGATGTAGGTCCCTCAGTACGGATAATGAGGACTTATCTTTCATATATTTCTGACTATTTTTATGATTTGCCATCCATAGGCATCAGCAACACCTTTGATATGCGTCTGCAGAATGCTGTTCAGGCATTTCAGCGTATTTTCGCCCTTAATCCCACGGGGCAGATTGACCGAAGAACCTGGAATACCATTGCCGATGTTTATAGTACTCTCAGAGAGGGACAGCAGAGGGTTGAGGGGCAGTACCCCGGATATGAGCTGAAAAGGGAGTGACGGTATGACAGAAAAACAGAAGGCGATATATGAGGCGCAAGGGTATCTGCGGAATATTTCGCGTGCCTTTGGGGAAATACCTTTACTTATTCCCGACGGAATTTTCGGTGAGGAGACAGAAAAAACAGTCCTTGCCTTTCAGAAAAAGCAGGGACTTGAAGAAACGGGGATTATAAACTATGAGACGTGGACGGCGATTGTTGACGAAAATGACAGAGCGTTTTTTATTTCCTCGGATTCATTGCTTATTGCAAATGAGGAATTTCCCTTAAGAAGAGGAATGCAAAGCGGCACCGTTGCTCACCTTAATACTATGCTTCAAAGACTCGGTGAAAGCTACGGGAATTTCAGCACGATTGAGGTTAGTGATGTTTTTGATGCAGAGACGGAAAGAAATGTAAAGCAGTGGCAGAGAGTGATAAGAACTGAGGAAACGGGTGAGGTTGATAAGCTCACGTGGGAGAGGCTTGTGGAGTGGTATGTGAGGTGATAATATCCGAATTTCCTTGAAAAAGAAAATGAAAAGTGATATAATCACTTAAAATACTAATCGGGGAGTTAAAAGGATAATGAAAAAGTTTTTCTGGATAATTGTAATTATTGCTATATTGGCGTTTATAGGGACTATCTCGGACGAAAAAGAAGATGACCCGTGGACAAACTCCGACGGAAGCAGTATTGTTTGCCGCCGAGTTGATTGCGGGGAAAGACCGGTATATCCTGATTGGAATAGACGTTACTGTTCAGTGCATATCAAGGAAAGCCACTATTGCCGTCACCCTGACTGCTCAAATAAGATTCCTAACGACAGCGAGGGTGTATATTGCTCAGAGCATCAATAAAAAAGAGGAGGCTGATGCCTCCTCTTAATTTTTATTTCAGACTCTCAAGTAAGAACGGTACTGCTTCCTCGAAGTTTACACCGTAATCGTTACCCTTGGGGTCTTCGATTGTAAGTCTGATGCTCTCGCTTGTGTAGTCTGCCGCAATTCTTGCCGCATCCTTCCAGGAAAGTCCTCTTACGATACCGCCAAGACAGGTGCTTGAGAAAATGTCGCCTGTACCGTGGTAGCTTCTTGACTGCTTCTTGTGGCTGTAATAGTAGAATTCGTCAGCCTTGCTGTCATAGCCCATAACGCCGGTTGTGCCTTCCTCGAAGGATACACCTGTGAGGATAGCGGTCTTTGCGCCGAGAGCAGCAAGCTTCTTAAGAAGCATCTTTGCGTAATCTTCATCGTACTTTTCCTTGTACTCCTCACCGAGCATAAAGCAGGCTTCAGTGATATTGGGTACAACATAGTCAGCCTTTGCGCAGAGAGTCGCCATATACTTTGCGAACTCCTCATTGAAGGCGGGATAAAGCTTGCCGTTGTCTGCCATAGCGGGGTCAACGAAAAGGATTGAGCTCTCATTTACGAAGCTGTCAGCCATTTCCTTCATAAGGTCAATCTGCTCAAAGGAGCCAAGATAGCCCGTGTACATAGCATCGAAGGTGATGCCCTCGTTTTTCCAGTGGTCAGTGATGGGCTTGATCTGGTCGGTAAGGTCCTTTACAGTAAAGCCGCTGAACATTGTGTGGGTTGATAAAACTGCAGTGGGAATAATAGCAGCCTCGATACCCATAGCAGAAATGATGGGGAGAGCTACTGTGAGTGAGCACTTGCCCACGCAGGAGATATCCTGAACAGTTACAATTCTTTTCATAATATGTACCGCCTTTTTATTTTAGTCTTTACAAATTAACTGTTTTTCATTATACTTATATTTGACCATATTTAAATATCCAAAAACCGAATAATTTATATGGTCAGATTGGAGCGGTGCTATGCTTACCTATTCATTTCAGGACAGAAACGGCGAAAGCCTTTACGAATATCTTTACACAAGAATAAAGGAGGATATTCTTTCGGGCAGACTTAAGTCGGGAGAGAAGCTTCCCTCGAAAAGAAGCCTTGCGGAAAACCTCAATATCAGTACCATCACTGTTGAAACCGCATACAGTCAGCTTGTAGCCGAGGGATATATTTATTCGAGGGCGAGAAGCGGATTTTTCGTGGCAAAAATCGGTGAGCGTCTTTCGGTCAGTACTGGTCAGCGTACTGCTGATTTGTCAGGCACTGCTGTAAGAGAAAAAGAGTATCTTGCCGATTTCACTGCAAACTATACCGCAAAGGAAAGCTTTCCCTTCCTTACCTGGTCGAAGCTTACCCGTGAGACCTTGTCTGGGCAGTGTGAGGAGCTTCTTTTAAGCTCACCCTCTCAGGGTATATACGAGCTTAGAAAGGCTATTGCCGACTACCTTTTTCAGTTCAGAGGTATATCCGTCACTCCTGACAGAATCATAGTCGGTGCGGGTACAGAGTACCTTTACGGTATTATTATCCAGCTTTTAGGCAGAGACAAAATGTACGCCATCGAAGACCCGGGCTACGGAAAAATCGGCCGAATATATGCGGCAAACGGCGCTCCTTGTGTACATATTCCCTATGAAAAGGATTGCGTCGACCTTGTTGCACTTGCTTCCTCGGGGGCTGATGTGCTTCATATTTCTCCCTCTCACCATTTCCCTACGGGCGGTGTTACACCTATCGGTAAGAGGTACGAGCTTATGAGCTGGGCGAAAAATAAAGGCGGCTATATAATCGAGGACGATTACGACAGTGAATTCCGTCTTTCGGGCAGACCCGTCCCGCCCTTGCAGAGCATCGACAGTGAGGGCAGAGTTATTTATATCAATACCTTTTCGAAGAGCCTTACTCCGACCATAAGAATCAGCTATGCTGTGTTGCCTTCATCCCTTGCGGAAAAATACCGTCAGGAGCTTGGCTTTTATTCCTGTACTGTTTCTACCTTCGAGCAGAATACCCTTGCGAAGTTTATCGAGAGAGGTTATTTTGAAAAGCACCTTAACCGTATGCGTACCTATTACAGAGCAAGACGCGATGTCCTTCTTCAGTGCATAAAAAAGCATCCCCGCTATGGGATGGTAAAAATAAAGGAGGCAGACTCGGGACTTCATTTTATTCTTGAGATAAATACAGACCTGCCCGACAGTGAGCTTAAGGCAAGGGCTGAGGAAAAGGGAGTAAAAATCTCTTGTCTGAGTGATTATTACTACAATGCAAAGGTGGATAGTCAGCACAAAATCATTATCAACTATTCGTCTCTTTCCGAGGATAAAACAGAAGAAGCAGTAGAGCTTCTTTTCAGTGTGATATGACAAAAAAGGCTTCCCGCAGATGAGTGGGAAGTCCTTTTACATTATTCAAAAAGATTTACGCTCATATATCTTTCTCCCGAGTCGGGAAGAAGAGCGACGATGGTTTTGTTTCTGTACTCCTCACGGTCTGCAATTTCTGTTGCGGCTTTAAGTGCGGCACCCGATGAAATTCCCACAAGAAGGCCCTCTGTATGTGCAAAGTGGCGGCACATAGTGAAGGCATCCTCGGTTTTTACTGTAACAACCTCGTCGATAAGTGAAAGGTTGAGATTATCGGGGATAAAATTCGCACCTATGCCCTGAATGCCGTGAGGACCCGCAACTCCCTTTGTAATAAGGGGTGAATCATAGGGCTCAACACCGATGATTTTTATGTCGGGATTTTTCTCTCTGAGATATTTTGCAGTACCGCTGATTGTTCCGCCGGTACCGATGCATGCAACGAAGACGTCAACCTTACCTTCGGTATCTCTCCATATTTCGGGTCCCGTTGTGAGTATATGACTTTCGGGGTTGTCGGGATTATCAAACTGTGAGGGGATGAAGCTGTTGGGAATGGTACTGTTAAGCTCCTTTGCCTTTTCGATAGAGCCGAGCATACCCTTTGCTCCTTCGGTGAGTACGATTTCAGCACCGTAAGCCTTAAGAAGCTTCTGCCTTTCAACGCTCATAGTGTCAGGCATAACAAGTACGGCACGAAAGCCCATTGAAACAGCTGCGGCTGCAAGACCTATACCTGTGTTGCCGCTTGTAGGCTCGATTACGGTCGCACCCTCGGTGATAAGACCCTTCTCTCTTGCCTTGCAGAGCATATTTACCGCAACTCTGTCCTTGACGGAGCCGGCGGGATTAAAGCACTCGAGCTTTGTCAGAAGACGTGAGGAAAGCCCCTCTTTTTCTGAAAAAAGGGAGGCTTCGTAAAGTGGGGTGTTACCCACAAGATCAGCGAAATTTTTATAAACCATATAAAAACCTTCTTTATTATTTCTCTCCAAGAAGCTTATGAAGCTCGTCCATAAAGGTGTTGATATCCTTAAACTGACGGTATACGGATGCGAAACGTACGTAAGCAACCTCATCAAGCTCCTTGAGCTTATCCATAACAAGCTCGCCTATGCGTACGGATGTAACCTCTCTGTCAAGTGAATTCTGAAGGTCTGCCTCGATATCCGAAACAACCTTATCAATCTGCTCAATGGAAACGGGTCTCTTTTCGCAGGCGCGGAGCATACCGTTGAAGAGCTTGACGCGGTCAAAAGCCTGACGTGACTTGTCCTTCTTCACAACGATGATAGGTACGCTTTCAATTATTTCGTAGGTGGTAAAACGTTTACCGCATGATATGCATTCACGGCGACGACGGATTTTCTCTCCTTCGTCTGTGGGGCGGGAGTCGATTACCTTGCTTTCTTCATAGCTGCAAAAAGGACATTTCATATTAAAAACCTCTTTCCTTTATTTTGTTCAGAACTTCGTCTGATTAAACACATTATCTGCAATTTTTCTGAGATACTCTGCGGCATAAACTATTTCACTGCTGTCTTTGTAGCCGTCGGAGTAAAGCTCTACTATGCCGTCACCTTTATAATCTATATTTTTAAGATCAGTGAAAAGGGCAGAAAAATCGAAAAGTCCCTTTTCTGACGGCGGAATGCAGTCGTGAGCGGTATCGAAGTCACTCAGATGCACATGTACTATATTTTCACCGAGAACATCAATAAATTCCTTGTAGTCAAAGCCCGCGCGTCTTGCCTGCTTGACATCTAGTACGGCCTTGAAGCTGTTTCCGAGATAACTCTTCATAAATCTCATAAAGTCGGGAGTTGCAGATGCAAAGTTAACCACGTTTTCGTGGGCAACCGTACAGCCGAAGGCCTCTGCAATTCGGTTGAGCTCACCGAAACGCTCTGCATATTCCTCGAGAGAGATTTCTCTTTTGCCCTTGGAGCCGTGCATAACGATGTACCTTGCGCCAAGCTCAGCTGCGGCAGAGAAATACTTTTTATAATCCTCCATTGCATCGTAAAAGCGTCTTTTGTACTCTGAGAAGAAATCGTAGCCCTCAGAAAATGAGCGGTAAGGGTGGAGGGATGTTACTGTAACGCCGTAATGATTTTTTGTTCGGATTATTTCTTTCAGAAAGTCAGGATTAAGCTCTGAGTGGGAGTTGAAGAAAATCTCGCTGTGGGAAAATCCCATCTCGCAGATTTTCCTGAAGGATTTTTCTGTTTCGAGAGGATAAAAACAAGCAGATGATGCGCCTATATTCATAAAAAAACCTCCCGATACACAATATATGCTGATTATAACAAAAAATAATACAAAATACAACCGCCCTGAAGCAAATTCAGGGCGGAAATGTTACATTTTAAATATTATACCCATTACTGCGGCAAAAACAATCAGCAATATAGGGTGTACCTTTTTGAATTTCATTGTTACTGTGAAAATAATCACACTGAGTACGAGGCAAAGCCAGTTGATGCTTTCAAGGCTGAAGCCGCTTTCAGTACCGATGAAGGCAATCTTCGCAACGGAAAGAAGTGCAGACACGATAAGTCCGAAGGAAGCGGCACGAAGACCGTAAAAGGCATATTGTACGTATTTTGAATCCTTGAAGCGGTTGAGGATTTTCGAAACAATGATAATGATTATAACCGAGGGAGTAATAACGCCGAGAGGAGCAATGATTGCGCCGAGTATACCCGCAAGAGCACCGTAATTGCTTGAAATCTGAAAGCCGATATAGGTTGCCATATTTATGCCGAGAGGGCCCGGGGTGGATTCGGAGATAGCTACCATATTTGAAATGTCAAGCTGAGTAAACCAGCCTGTTACCTCGCCCATATCCACGAGGAAGGGGAGGGTCGCAAGTCCGCCGCCGATTGCAAAAAGACCCACGAGGAAGAAGCGGATAAACATTTCACCGTAAAGTAAAAGCAGAGCTGTCATCTGTCTCCCTCCTTTTCTTTGAGTGAGGTCTTTTCCTTGCGCAGCTTGATGATTATACCGCACACTGCCGCCGCAATAACAAAGATGACGGGAGAAAGGTCAGTGAATACGGAAAGAAGTGTAACCGCAAGGAAGACGATAACTGTGAAAATATCGATAATGCTTTTCTTTGAAACCTTGAGTACTGCGCTTAAAATAAGGGCAACAACTGCGGCTCTTATGCCGCCGAAGGCGTGCTGTACGATTTCGAGGTCCTGAAAGTTGCTGATGAATGCGGCAATACAGCCGATTATGATTATTGAGGGAGTGATTACACCGAGGGTTGCAGAAAGTGCACCGAGGAGTCCCTTTGTTTTATAGCCGACAAAGGTTGCAGTGTTGACCGCAATAACACCGGGAGTACACTGTCCGATGGCGAAGTAATCAAGAAGGTCATCGTTTGATACCCATTTTTTCTTTTCGACAAGCTCCTTCTGCATCATAGGCAGCATTGCATAGCCGCCGCCGAAGGTGAAGCCGCCGATACGGGCGAAAACGAGGAAGAGGTTTATAAGTGTTTTCATAAAATCACCTTAAAAAGCAGGGCGACCTGAGCCGCCCCGAAGTTTATTTGCTATACTTTGTGAAGAAACGGAGCATCTCGTCGATTGCTCTGTTGCCCGCCTCGTCGGAGGGGTAAATAACGGGGAAAACGTGAGGAAGGTCTTTGCCCTCGAACTTTTCAAAGTCCATAAGCTGACACTCCACCCCTCTTTCCTTAAGGTCCTTTGCACAGCGTCTTGTCTGCTCTCTTGCGAGGAAGTCGCCGCTTGAGGTGACAAGGAAGGTGGGAGGCATCTTTCCCAGTGGAAGGAGTTTGTCAAAGTTGACATAAGCACCCCATTTTTCCTTGCGGAAGTTTTTGCCGAGCATAATGCCGGTGTAGAAATTCATAGGGAATTTATCATCCATATATGCAACGGGGCTTGTGAGAGCAACTGCATTGAAGCGAAGTCCTGCATCCTCGATGTCAAATATATGGCGTACCTCACTGCTTGCCGAAAGCATAGCGGTGAAGGCTGCAAGCATACCGCCTGCAGAGTCACCTGTAAGGAAAATGTTATTTTCGTCGCAGGGATAGTTTTTAAGATTCTCTTTTATGCAGACGAGAGCCTCTCTGATATCCTCAAGCTGCTGCTTTGCAGTTACCTCGGGATAAAGTCTGTAGCTCATATTGAAAACCACATAACCCTTTTTAGCAAGGGTAAGACAGTAGATTTTGTTAAGCTCCTTATCGCCGTACGCCCAGCCGCCGCCGTGTACATCAATAATGACAGGAAGCTTTCCGGTTGTACCCTCAGGATAGTATACGTCGAGCTGATGATACTTATGTCCGTCAGGTAAATACTCGATATCGTTTACCTCGGTTACTCCGTCGGGAGGGGTAAGGGTAGCGATTCTTTTATCGTCCTGAATTTTGGTGTTGAGCCAGAAAAGAGCAACTGCTTTTTCAATAAAAGACATTATAACATCCCCTTTTTAGGTTTTTATGGATTACATCGGAGGCATCGGTGTGCCGCCGCCCTGAGCCATAGCCTGAGCGAAGAAGCCGGGCTTCTTCTGCTTCTTGGGCTTGTATACGGGAGGATTAAGAAGCTTTTCCTTTGCCTTCTTACCCATAGCTGAAGCAAGGTATCTGTTAACCTCGATAACGGGAGGAGCCATAGTTTCGCTCATATAGTCAACGCAACGTGCAAGAAGAATCTGGTCGTTGTTAAGCTCGCCCATAATTGTAACTGCGATAAGGCTCTGTGTATCGTTTGTGCCGTCCTCGTAGATTTCGTTGAGCACCTGGAACATCTTCTTCATTGTCTGAGGATTGTTTGCCTTGATGGTGTCGATGATTACCTTTGTGCCGTATTTTGTGAAGAATTCCTCACCGAGGAACTCACCGTACTTTGCAAGGTTATCCTGATATAAGGGACGAAGCTCGGGGAAAACG
This sequence comes from Clostridia bacterium, assembly GCA_017555765.1. GTDB lineage: Bacteria > Bacillota > Clostridia > Oscillospirales > Acutalibacteraceae > UBA6857. Next base: position 36,784 of record JAFZFT010000063.1, read on the forward strand.
TGGCAGAGTCTGCTTGCGAGGGTGTTTGCATCGTAGCTTGAGCCCTGCTTTACAGCGTTCTTGGAAACAGTCTGCTGTGCATTCTTCTGTGATGCGCCCTTCTTCTGTGCCTTCTTGCCTGTGCCGAATTTCTTTTCGAGAGTCTCGGTGAATTCAGCAATGATGTACTTCATATCTCTGGGGTCGGGCTCTTTATCGAGAAGTGAGGATGAAATCTTCTTTGTGGCATCGTCGCCTGTTTCACCCTGATACATAGTGATGATTCTGCCGTTATATTCGAGCTTGATTGCACCCTTTTCACCCTCGAAAACTGTAGCGATGCTGCTGTCATTTTCTACATAAAACTCTGCGTTTTCTGTAAAACCGTACTTTTCAAACTCTGCTGAAAGACCGTCAACAACAGAGTGGAGATTGTTTCTTAAATTACTCATCAGGATAAGCTCCTTTATAAATTATTTTTTCGCTTTTATACAATTTAACAGTATAACATAAAAAAACTGAAATGTCACTATTAAAACGGAAAATTATTGTGTTTACTTACGTATTCATTAATGATATAATAGAAAAAATACTGCGTAAAAGGAGAAATTGTGATGTCGGAATATAAAATTCACGTGGCATACGGCTTTCACGTAAACTGCTACCATTCCTACAGAGGAGATACAAACGATAATTTAGGCTTCGGTTCGGATATCAGAATCATAAGAAAGATTCTTGATGTGCTTACTGATTTCAACGAAAGAGGTATTCCTGTCAAGGGTACCTGGGACACTGAAAACTTTTTCTCACTGCAGAAAATTCTTCCCGAGTACGCACCGGACATCATCGATAAGATGAAGGAGCGCGTGGAAAAGTACGGTGACGAGAACATCATTATGGGCTACAACAACGGTGCCCTTTCAGCAATGACTGAGGATGAATTTGAGGCAAGTATTGAGCGCTCGGTTACAAATTCAGACGGCAGCGGTCTCACAGATATTTTCGGCGAATGCGAAAAGATTGTCCGCCCTCAGGAGGTTATGTTTACACCTTCTCAGGTAAGTCTTTACAACAAATGCGGGGTAAAGGCTCTTTGCCTCTATTACAGTTGTGTACCCTTTGACGCATTCCGTACCATCATACCGAAGCTTCCCGATGAAATGGGCTTCAATCCTCTTACATACACCTATAAGGGCGAGAGTATGACAGTTATTCCGACCTACAGTAACTCCGACGTATGCGATGCGGGTTGTCTGAGAGCATGGGTCAAGGATTTAAGACGCAAGCAGGAAAGCGGAGAGATAAAGTCCGACCTTTTCCTTTTCATAAATATGGATGCCGATGCTATTTTCTGGGAAACTCTTGATATCGGCAGATTCACGGGTGCAGTTGCAAATACCGACGGTATTCACGGCCTTGTTGAGGAGGTGGCAGACCTTCCCTATGTTGTTTTTGATACCCCCGGCGGATATCTCAAAACTCACAGCAGTGTGGGTGAAATAGAATTTACTCACGATACTGCTGACGGTAACTTCACGGGTTATGCCTCATGGGCGGAAAAGCCCTTCAACCGACAGATATGGACAAGCCTTGAAAGAGCGAGAGCCATGGCAAAGGTCAATGCAAAGAAGGATAGCGAATCTCCATCCTTCGATAACAGAGTACTCCTTCTTTCTACTACCCATTTCGGTCTTGCTACTCCCGTACTTAATATACAAAGGGAGAAAACCGCGCTCAGCCTTGCAGAAGCCGTAATCGATGATGAAAGAAAGGCTCTTCCCAAGGTGAAGGAGCTTACTGTTTACAATACTACGGATTCGGCTCTTCAGTGTGTACAGCTTGAGCTCAAGCAAAGAATTTCGGATATCTCCGCACTCAGAGTTACTGCAAAGGGTCTGAAGGACTACACTGCAATATCCCTTTGTGAGGATAACAGCTCAGTGTACCTAATGATGAAGTTTTCAAAGGTACAGAAAAGCTATAAAATCTCTGTTGATTTCGGTGGTGCTCCCAAAAAGGTACAGTTCAGAAATCAGCTTAAAAACGACAGACTCTGTCTTATGTTCAGCCCCTCGGGTAAGCTTATGTCCGTACATTGCGACGGCAGAAAAATCGGCGACGATGAGTTTCTGCAGAGCTTCATAACCTACGGCAAAAAGAAGTACAGTTTTCATAATACCTCGGTATCGGCTCTTTCTCTTGCGGGTGACGGTGAGGGTGTACGCATAAAGGGTGAGATTCATCTGCCCAACGAGATAAGCAGCGGCAGCTTCGTATACGATTTCTTCAAAAACGGCTATACTGACGGCATTTTCGTCCGTACTACCGTAAATTACCCCTACACTGCGGAGACAACCTCAATTTCAACGGAAAACTCAGCCCTCGGCAGATACAGTGATATGAAGTGGTTTGAAGCGGCACCCTTCCAGATTAGTCCCTTGCTCGATAAAGACGCTTCGGTTATCAAGAGAAACTTTATGGATGATGTATCTTCCTTCAGGACTCAGGGGTTCCCTGAATGTGACAGTAAAAACAAGAGCATAGCCTCCTTTAATCATCAGCTTACGGGCGGCTTTGTAGGCCTTTACGATGAAAAGGGTGGTATAATACTCGCAAATGCCCGTCAGGTGCTCAATTCCATGGCACACTGTCCCATGAGACTCGAGGAAAGCGGTCAGGTGAGAATGAATCCCTTCGGCACCTATTACGGCCCTCAGCGCCACCACTGGAGTCGCTCAAGGGATCAGATTCTCAATGTTTATACCCTCGTTGCGGCTCAGGGCAAGTCTATTGCACCCTCCTACAACGGCTGCAGTGAAACTGCGGTATGTGCATTTTATCCCCTCGGCGGAGAAGGACTTTCCGATGAAATGAGAAAGGAAATCTGTGCCTTCAGTGATGGTGCGGTAGCAGTAGGTGAGGACGACTTTGCAAAGCCCTTCACAAGGGATAATGTTGTATTCCGACAGACAAAGGCCGACGGAATTGACGAAAAGGATCTTAAAAATCCCGTACTTACAGGTCTCGGCGGTAACCTTTTCAAGTACATCACAAGAGGTCCCATAGCTATCGGACACATAATTTGCAGTCAGATTAAGGCAAAAAAGTGATTACAAAGCCGTAACAATGGCAAAAAATTCATTAAATTGTTGACAAAGCAGTTATAATGATTTATAATTATACCGTAAAATGGCTTTATAGCCTGTTCAAATAATGAAACGGAGGATTCATATTATGAAAAAAGCATTAGCACTTCTTCTTTCAATTATTGCTGTTTTCTCAATGTTCGGTATTGTTGCATGTGCTGCAGAGGAGACTGATACTTCAAATCTTGTTGCAGTTATTTTCTGTGACGAAACCGGCGAGAAGGTTTTAGCAATGAATTTTTATGCTCCCGGAAAAGTAGTTGGCGGCGATAAGTTCCCTGAGGATCCCTCTAAGGAAGCTACAGCAACAACAGAGTATATCTTCAAGGGTTGGAGATGTAGCGTTGACGGTAGACTTTATCACCAGAACAATCCCTACACAATTTCAGAAACTGCTAAGAGCGGCAGCTCAATCACATTCACAGCAGAGTTCGCTGAAAAAGAAATCACAGCTACACAGTCATTCTGGAATTTCGTTGAATCAGTTTTCGCAAGAATCAACCTTATTTTCCAGTATTTCGCAAAGGTTTTTGAATGGTAAAAAATCACAGACCGCAGAGTTAAAGCTCTGCGGTTTTTCTTTTGTCTATATCAATAGTTTAAAGGGGGATTTTGCCCTCTTTTTTGCTTTTTTGTCTATTGAAAAGAGTCTTCTGCAGTGCTATACTATTGCATGTTTTAAAAAAGCAGGAGGGTTCAAAAATGAAAAACTTCTATCTTAAGCCGAAGCTTTTTTCGGTCATAGGAAAATACAGCGCACAGCAGGCTGTTAAGGATATCGTTGCGGGTACTATCGTTGCGATTATCGCTCTTCCCTTATCAATCGCACTTGCTATCGCCAGTGGTGTTGAGCCTCAGCAGGGTATATACACTGCCATTGCGGCGGGCTTTGTTGTTTCCTTCCTCGGTGGTAGCCGTATACAGATTGCAGGTCCCACTGCGGCTTTTGCAACCGTTGTTGCGGGTATAGTTGCCACTCAGGGTATGGACGGACTTGTTATTGCAACAATCCTTGCGGGTATTATGCTCATCCTTATGGGTGTATTCAAGCTTGGCTCACTTATCAAGTTTATCCCGTACACAATAACAACGGGATTTACTGCGGGTATTGCGGTTACAATTCTCATCGGACAAATTAAGGACTTCCTTGGGCTTACCTATGCAGAGGGAGTAAGACCTATCGAAACCATTGAGAAAATCGAAGCTAACATTCACGCTATCGACACCTTCAGCTGGCAGTCACTTCTCGTTGGTACAGTGTGTCTTGCCATACTTATTGTATATCCCAAGTTTGAAAAGAAAATACCGCCTTCACTTATTGCGGTTGTTGTAGGTGCGCTTATGGTTAAGCTTATCCCCGGTCTTGACGAGGGCGTAAAGACAATCGGTGAGCTTTATACTATTCCCACAGGTCTTCCTTCACTCAGCCTCGGCGGTATGGAAATCAGCTTCAGCAAGATTTCTGCAGTACTTCCCGATGCCTTTACAATAGCGATTCTTGCGGCTATAGAGAGCCTTCTTTCCTGCGTTGTTGCAGATACAATGGTGAACTCACGCCATAATTCCAATGCAGAGCTGGTGGCTCAGGGTGCGGGTAATATCGCTTCCGTACTTTTCGGGGGTATCCCTGCAACGGGTGCTATTGCACGAACAGCGGCTAACGCTAAAAACGGCGGCAGAACTCCCATCGCGGGTATGGTACATGCGGCAGTGCTTCTTATGGTGCTTCTCTTTCTTATGCCCTATGCGGAGCTTATCCCGATGCCCACAATTGCGGCAATTCTCTTTATGGTTGCCTTCAATATGAGCGAGTACAAGAGATTTATCCGTGTGATAAAGACTGCTCCCAAGAGCGACTGGATTGTTATGGTTATAACCTTCCTTCTTACCGTTATCTTCGACCTTGTTATAGCAATCGAGGTTGGTATGCTTCTTGCGGCACTCTTCTTCCTTAAGAGAATGAGCGAGGAAAGTCAGGTAACCTCATGGAAGTATATCGACAGTACAAAGGATAAGGACAGCACTGAGCTTAAGAAGGTACCCGAAAACGTACGTGTGTATGAGCTTAGCGGCCCGATGTTCTTCGGTGTTGCGGATAAGATTCTCGATGTTACCTTCAAGGATTATACAGATACTCTTATTCTTCGTATGAGAGCCGTTACAGCCCTTGATGCAACAGCAATGAATTCTCTCGAGGAGCTTTACAAAAAGTGCGAGGAGAAGGGAATACGCCTTATCATCTCACACGCAAACGAGCAGCCTCTCAAGGTAATGAAGAAGTCAGGCTTCTACGACAGAGTCGGCAAGGAAAACTTCTGCGGACATATCGATACTGCGCTTGAAAGAGCGGCTAAGAAATAAAATGACGCCCTGTCCGAAAGGATGGGGCGTTTGGTTTAGAAACGATATACAGTATTGTTTAGACTAATAATGCAATGTTAACAAGCCACATTACTATTGAAACAACAATAGCGATGATACTCATTGTTTTGTTCTTTGAAGCTTTATACTTCACTGTGCCTATGATACCGCAAACAAAACCTACGATAGGGATGAAAAACGCTATAATAATAGCAATGATAGCGAGTACGGGTGATTCGGGCTTTTCAGCAGGTACATAGGGATTCTGCTGCTGATAGGGGTTATTCTGGTAGGGGGTCTGCTGATAGTTGGAATTCGGACAGGGAGCGCCGCAGTTGTAGCAGGAAACTGCATAATCATCAAGCTGGTATCCGCAATTCTGACATGTTTTCATTGTGTTTTCTCCTTTTTGGTCATTTTTTGTTTAAATTTATTATATAACTGTATTTTTAGTTTGTCAATACAATAAGCACAAAGAAAAAAGACCGTCGCATAAGCATAAGCAACGGTCTGATTTTTTGAAATTAGTCAGCTGTGTAAGCCATAAGAGCAACCTGACGAGCTCTCTTGATAGCAGTTGTAAGAGCACGCTGATGACGAGCACATGTGCCTGTTACTCTGCGGGGAAGGATCTTAGCTCTGTCTGATGTGAACTTACGGAGCTTCTGTACATCCTTGTAATCGATTCCTTCTGCCTTTTCTACGCAGAATGCACATACCTTCTTACGTGACTTTCTGTTAGCGCGGTTTGCGCCTTTCTCGTATGCCATGAGTGATTACCTCCTGTTTAGTATTTTTTAATTGCGTTTGGATTAGAAGGGTAAATCTTCGTCGTCCGCGATTTCTTCAAAATCTGAGGGAGAAGCATTCTGATAAGTGGGAGCTGCTGCAGGTGCTGCTACGGGAGCGGATGCGCCTGTTTCGCTCTTTGAGCCACAGAAGCTTACTTCTCTTGCAAGAACCTCAAATGCGGTTCTCTTTGCGCCGGTGTTGTCTTCATACTGACGGGTCTGGATAGAGCCCTGAATAGCAATCATTGAACCCTTTGCAAAATATCTGCAAACGAAGTTAGCAGTGTTTTCCCAAGCTACGATTGTGATGAAATCAGCCTGTCTCTGTTCGCCTGCCTTAGCAAATGAACGGTCAACAGCGATTCTGAAAGTACAAACGGATTTACCTGTGCCTGTGGTGCGAAGTTCGGGGTCTGCAACAAGGCGACCCATAAGTGTTACGCAGTTAAGCATGATAGCTCCTCCTTACTTTCTGATGGTGAGTACGCGAAGAACACCTTCAGTGATGCCAGCGATACGCTCGATTTCAGCGGGAAGTTCGGGCTTTGCTGCATATGTCATGAGAATGTAAGCACCCTGAGTCTCATCCTCGATAGCATAAGCAAGTGTACGAACGCCGTTGTTTGCGCCGAAAGGCTCACAAGCTTCAAGTGTACCGTTTGCTTCGATGAGAGCCTTGAACTTCTCTGTAAGAGCAGCAGTAGCTTCCTCACCCTTTGCAACTGAAAATACAAACATTGATTCGTAATTGTTCATGTTTTTTTACCTCCTTATGGTCTCTGGCCCCATATCCTTGTATGGAGCAAGGAATTTGCCGCACATACTGCGACAGTTAAGAATTATATCAGCAAAGGCAAAAGAAGTCAATAGAAATGTGTAAAAATCTTTTGTGCATAATGACAAATTATCCTTCGTTGTGGACAAAAATAAAGAAATGGTGTATAATACTCAGGTAAAAACTTAAGGAGAAAACCGAAATGAAGAAAAAAGCAGTGGCAATCTGCCTTTTAGTTATAATGATTATGTCCCTTTTCAGCGGCTGCTCGGAGGAAACAATCTTTCTCACCGTTGACGGTAAGACCATCAGCAAGGGCCTTTATACCTACTATCTTGACAGAGTACTGACCTCACCTGAGGAGTACGGAATCGAAGCACTTGACAGTAAGGCTGCACGTGAAGCCGCTCTCGAATGCTGTAAAAGATATGTCGCATCGGAAAAGTATCTGAAGGAAATCGGCATTACTCTTTCCTCAAACAATAAGCAGTCGGTTGCGACGGAGGTTGAGACTAGCTGGAGCCTTTATCAGGGCTACTACAATAAGCTCGGCGTCAGCAAGCCCGACCTTACCGAGGCACTTACTCACGAATACAGACTCAAGCAGCTTGTGGATTACTACTACGGCCCTGAGGGAGTCGAGCCTGTTGATGAAATGGAGCTTAAGGAAACCTTCGTTGATCTGTACGTCGGCTTCAGGGCGATTGCAGTACCTCTTACAAAGGAAAACAGCCTCGGTGAAACAGTACCTCTTACGGAAGCGGAGCAGGAGGCTCTTCTGAATCTTCTCAGGGGATATCGCTCCGAGATAAACGAGGGTATGAAGACAATCGACGAGGTCAATGTTGAGTACAATGACACACTTGATATCATCGTTACGGAAAATCTTGAAATCAACGTTGTGAAAATCGGTTCACCGATGTATACTCAGGAGTTTTATGACACAATGCTTGAGATTTCTCACACAAGGGCGGGTATTATCATATGCCCGAACACTATGTACCTTGTGCAGAGAGAAAAGATAGCTACCACCTCGGAGGACGAATTTTACGTTTACCGCGCGGGTCTTTTAGAGGAGCTTAAGATTGATGAAATCCGTGAGCAGATAAACACCTCTGCTGTAGATCTTGTGGCGGAAATCGACAGTACTGCAGCTGATGAAATCTACAGAAGTATTTACAAAGAGCCTGCCGTACCTGAGGTGGAAACCACTGAAGAGGATACAACCGTAGCAACTGCAGAAGAAACCAACTAAAAAAACAACCCGCAGATACTCACAAATGAGTCTGCGGGTTTTGCTTTATTCTGTGGGGAGAGGTCTTCGTTTAGCAGTATAATCCGACACGTCAATGCGGATAACGCTTACGATGGTTGTCATTTTGTCCTCAAAGGTGAAGTCCTTGCCTGTCTGCGTTTTCATAAGTACGGAAAGACCGTGCTTCTTTTCTTCGACGTCCTCGGTGATTACTGCAGTACCTCTGCCCATAACCGAGGAGTAGCTCACACCGTAGCGGCAGGCAACATCGCCCTCAAAGGGAGTGATATCACAGTCCAGCTCGAAAAACACCTTAGGATTTTTCCTTATAACATCAAGCTTTCTGCCCTTGAGAGAGCCGTGAACCCATAAGGTAAGCTTTCCGTCGTCCATTGTGTAGCCGTAATTCATCGGTACGATATAGCATTCTCCGTCATCGACCATACCGATACGCACTACCTTTGCTTTATCGAGGATTTTTATAATTTCACCGATATCGGTTACTTCTCTTTCGCGTCTTGTTATGCCGTTCATGGTGTACTCCTTTTTATTGCGCCCCGAAGGGGCATATCGCATTGAAAATATATCGCATTGAAGATATATCGCAAATCCCGCAAGGGATTTATATCGCTTATGCAAGTCTTGAAATATGATTATTTTTCGAGGTTAGATTTGCTCTTTACTGTAGTTATAGAAGCAATAAGCTTACGTCTTATTGTTCCGCACTTATTATAAAGATTTTTGTAGGTTAAATTGTCTATGGCTCCAATGTTGAAAAGAACCTCTAACCAATATTCTGTCTCATAGCATTCTTTGAGCGATATTTCCATTTTATGTATAAAATCTACATTGCTTTGTGCATATTTAGCTTCGTGGGCATTAGCTCCGATTGAAGAGCAAGAGCGAAGTAGCTGATTAGTAAATACCGATCTTCCCTTTATTTGATCGCAAGCCGTTGTTGTTTCAACAATAAGCTCAAGAGAAAGTTCTTTTATTGTTTTGTTATCTGTCATAATTGTCCTTTCGGCGATATATCCGCTGTGCGAATGCGATATATTTGCTGCGCAAATGCGATATATCCTCACTTTGTTCGGATACGATATACACAAACCCTAGGTTTGTGCGCGGTTATTACAGTCTTGACAGCTCAACGATTATACTCCACAGCTTTGTACCCTTAAGGAAGTATACTATATCTTCAATAACGGCACGGATGCCTGAAAGAGGCTCAAAATCCTTCGCATCTGTACCTTTGTCAATTACAAAAGCCTGAGAGCAACAAAGACCGCCTTCACCGAAAAGCTCTGCTCTTATGTAAAGGAAATCCTCTGCACCCTCGATTGTGTCAAGGTCAAGAGTATATGCGCCGCCGTCTGTAACATCTGCAGTTGCGATAACCTTGCCGTTTGCAATCCACTGAATTGTGTCTGCATCGGTAGTTGTTGCGGAAACGCTGTGACCGTCAACGGAAATATTTGTAAACATCGGATAGGGAAGACCAGAATTCATAGCATCAATTTCCTCATAGGGGCCGATTCTGTCATTTGCTCTGAGGTTTCTTGTAATAGCGAAGAATGCACCGCTCTGCATAGTAGCCTTGATGTTTTCAGCGGTGTTTTCCTCCATCATAAATACACTGAAGGAGGAGTCGATGTTTTTGATGTTGTGTGCATCGGTGTTGCTGAAGCCTATAACTGTCTTGCCGTAGGGGAGACAGTACATAAGAAGATTATCCCAAAGGATTCTGTCATAGCCTGTGGGACCGTTTTTCTCGTTGAGTATCTCGATACCGAGGCAACTGTCATAGCTGAGAATAAGGTCACCGAAAAAGCTGATATTTTCTGCCTCGTCAACTGCGGCGGGGTTTTCGTTTGTCTCAAGCCAGTCACCGGGATGGTTTATGTATGAGAGTCCGCCGTGAGAGTCAATGTAGCTTATAGCCTGCTCAAAGCCATGCTCGTTTTCCGCACCGGGGAAGGCATTACCATCCCATGAGTCAAGGAAATGGCCGTTGACGTGGTTTTTGGAAAGTGAAAGGTTGTTGAATTCGTTTGCACCTAAAACGGGTACCATAATCTTGCCTCTGTTTTCATAGGTACCGTTTTTGATAGCCTCGTATTCCTCGGTAGTGAGATGACTGAAGTAATTGCCGAGAAGAGGCTGATAGAGATAAAGGGGATGCATAAAGGGGGCCTTGTCCCAATCTACGCCTGTGATGCCGTGGTCGGCAATTGCAAGGAAATCGTAATCCTGTCTGTAAGCTTCCTTAACCATAGTTTCGAGAGTTACATCAGCATCACTGTAGGTTGAATGTGAATGAAGTGAGCCCTTGTATGCGCCCCATGCACTGTCACCGCTCCAGATAACATCTGCATAAGGATTTGTGATTGTGTAGTCAGCTGTTTCAGTCTCTGCCGCAAGTGAAACTGTACCGAAGGACAGACAAAGGACGAGACTGAGTAAAAGTGCGAGAGCTTTTCTTATTTTCTTCATAACAAAATCTCCTTTGATATATTATTCCTTTATCCCGTAGCTTTTTGAAAGTCTGCTGAAGGCTTCTTCTCTTGTGATTTTACCTGTGTTGCAGTCAATCATAATCTGTACGTCTTTATCTGTAAGATCATAGAAGGACCATACAATATAGGCGAGAAGACCGCCGATTGCGGGAATAAGCATAAAGATAAGCCAGAGCATATCAAGAGCACCGGCAGACTGTGTTATGCCAAGCTCCTCAAGCTCCTGGAAGGAAGCGGCCTCAACAACATTCCAGCCTACAGCCTCAAGACCGAGAATGAGCATACCGAGTGCGCCTGAAATTGAGCCTGTAAGCTTTGCCATAAAGGTCTGTATAGCGAAGGTGATACCTTTTGCCTCGATACCGCTCTTGAAAAGTCCGTACTCTGCGCAGTCGGGGGTAAACATAAACATTTCAAGTGCCACAACTGCAAGAGGTACAGAGCGGAGAGTGAAGAGTATGATATAAACGATAATATTGCCGTAGCCGACAAACCAGGTTATAAAGCTGAGAATTACAAAAAGAAGAAGACAAACCTGATTGACCTTCATCTTGTCGTATTTGCGGAAAAGCTTGGGAAGAAGCAGCGCAATAACAAGCTGAGGCACTGTACCGACCGCACCGACAACAAGTGAGAAAAGGGTGCTGTGGAACAGATAATAGGAAACGAAAAGGGTAAATGCATTACCGATATTGAGTGCGGAATAGAAGAAGAGACCTACATAATATATAAGAAGGTACTTATTCTTCACAAGGTATGAAAGCATAGCCTTTATTGTGAAGCCTTCTTCAGTTTCACCCTTGAAGCGCTCCTTGAGCTTGAAGGAGGCGGGAGTCATAAGAACAAAGGCGACAACGCTTATGATAAGAGAGATAAGACCGTAGCCCATACCTACCTGCTCACTGATAAGAAGAGTTGTTACTGTTGAGGTGATGCCGACACCTGCGTATGTAGCAATGCTCTTATATGACTGAATACTGTTTCTTTCGTCAACACTCTGACTCATAGAGGTGAGAATACCGAAAATGGGTACATCACAAAGAGTATAAGCGGTATCCCAGAGCACATAAGCAATAGCAAACCAGGAGAGCTTGAAGGTTTCACTTGTACCGTTGGGGATAATAAAGGTCAGTATTGTTGCCAGAGGGATAAGCACCGTTGAAATACGGAGCCATGGCAGATATTTCTTACCGCTTTTGAATTTGATTTTATCAAAGACAACACCGAACATGGTGTCGTTTACCGCATCCCATACCTTAACTGCGAAGATAACCGCCGCAGATTTGATAGGATTGATGCCGAGAAACATCAGATAAGTTGTAAGGCACGAGTTGAAAAGAGTATAAATCATATTCTGACCTGCAAAATATGAATAATAGCTCATTCTTTCAACCGGCTCTGTTGTCCAGCCGGGTCGGGTGGCAAAAGCCTTTGATATGATGTTCATATTGTTTTCTCCTTATTTATACCGTCTATACTCTTCCGCAGTAAGCGGATCAACTAAAAGATAAGCCATGATTCGTAATCGGTGTCAGCCTCTCTTCTGAGAAGAGCCCAGTTTTTCCAACGGTGTGTCTGCTCGTCTGAAAAAAGGAATATGTGCAGGTTGTCCTTGCGATATAGCCAAGAGTACTTAAAGGGGTTGTAGCCGGGATAACCCCAGGCGTCTATTTCGAAGCTTGATCTGCCGTTGCCTGAATAACGCAAATCGTCGGGAAAAAGGTAAAAGCCGATAAACTCTCCGTTTTCAAATATCGCATTCTGCTCCTTCAGGTTAAAATAACCGCAATATGTACCGCAAGCATCTTCACCGCTGTCGGAGTCAGCTAAAAAGTTTCGTTCACCATAAATGCGAAGTACCCATTCTGAGCTTTGCTGATTGAATTTATCAAGCTCCTGCTGAGTATATTCCTTTTCGGCCAAGTACTTTGTTTCTCCACTCGGCAGTTCAATTTCAATATGCATCTGCTGGCAGCTTTCGTCAGGTGCGTTAAAAAAACTCCATGCTCCATAGTGTATGATTCTCCTTTTTATTAAATAATATTACGTACTGCTGTTTTATGCCAGATACGGTTCAAAGTCGTTGCAGTATCTGTTGTTGTCAATACTGAACAGCTTGAATTCACTCTCAAATCTGCCGCATGAATCGATGACGGAATAAAGCATAATACTCGAATCTCCCGTAAAGCCGAAGCCGTCTTCGTCCACCCAGTACCAACCGCTCGGCTGAATAAGCCACAGCATAAGAGTTCTGTCATTGTCTATGCAGTGAAACTGTGCTTCATATCTGACATCTTCAAAAATACGGACTCTTTGCTTAGATTTCCACTGTTCATCCTCTGCAATTCCGGGGAAATTTAAAATTTTGCCGTCTTCATCAAGAATTTCATTTATTGTCTTTAAGCATTTTTCATCTGAAAAAAACACAGTGAATTTTTTCAGACGGAAAGCATTCGGTTTTTTGCCGGTGCTGAAATATTCAAAGCTCATACCGGAAACCTCCTATTTCTTCGTCAGCAGAACTACACTTTCTATATGTGCAGTGTGGGGGAACATATCCACGGGCTGAATTTTTCTGACCTTGTATCCGTTTTTGCAAAGGAAGCCGAGGTCTCTTGCCTGAGTTTCAATGTTGCAGGAAATATATACCACCTTTTCGGGGGAGAGGGTAACAACGCTCTTAAGGAAGTTTAGGTCACTGCCTGCTCTTGGCGGGTCCATAAGCACAACATCAACCTTTTCTCTTTCTTCAGCCATTGCGACCATAAATTTACCTGCATCGGCACAGAAAAAGCGGATGTTCTCCACCTTGTTGAGCCTTGCGTTGTATTTCGCATCTCTTACCGCATCCTCGTTGAGCTCAACACCAACAACCTGCTTAGCCTTATCTGAAGCGACAATGCCGATAGTACCCGTACCGCAATAAGCGTCGAGTACTGTCTCCTTGCCCGTAAGATCTGCAAATTCTATTGCAGTGCCGTAAAGCTTTTCGGTCTGCAGGGGATTAATCTGATAGAAGGATTTAGCCGAAATTCTGAAGCGCTTACCGCAGAGCACATCCTCTATGTAGCCGTTACCGTAAAGGATTTCCTCTCTGTCGCCGAGTACGAGACTTGTCTTTCCTCCGTTGATATTCCATATAACGGTGGTGATGTCCTTGTGCTTTTTAAGAAGCTCCTTGAGAAATTCTTTCTTTGCGGGGAAGAGATGATGACCCGTAACGAGTACGACCATAATCTCACCCGTTGAGAAGCTTCTCTTTACGAGTACATGACGAAGAAAGCCCTTTCCCGTATCCTCATTGTAAGCGGTGAGCTTGTAGCGGGGGAGCATATGTCTTATATCAACGATGATTTTGTCAGCCTTCTGATCCTCGAGCATACACTCGTCAACGAGTACGATATTATGGCTTGAGGACTGATAAACACCCGAAACTATCATACCGCCTCTTGTTGTGCCGAAGGCGGCCTGCACCTTGTTGCGGTAGTGTACGGGCTTTTCCATACCGATGATTTCCTCAACATGGCCGAAGCGTCCGAGGGTTCGGATTGCCTTAGCCTGCTTGAAGGAAAGCTGCTCGGGATAGGTCATATTCTGAAGCTGACAGCCGCCGCACTTCTTGTAAAGAGGGCAGGCATTACCCTTTCCCGCTCTTTTCGGTGGGGAGCTTTTCTTTCTGGCGGGTACAAAGCCCTTCTTTTCTGTTTTTTTCTCCATTACAGCTTAACTCCGGAATATTTTTTAACCATACGCTTGATGGTGAATCTTAATGAAATGAGAAAGGTTACTGCAAAGAACATTGCTAAAGGTTCGCCTGATTTTTTCATATAAATACATCCTTTCTTGCTTTGTCTCAGGCAAAGCATATCGAGTTTACATATCGAGCGTAGCATATCGAATGCCGAAGGCATATATCGAAAGTAGCACAAGCTGAACAGTATCTCGTATGTAATTTTAAAGTTGCAACAAAAAGCTTATACCTGTTCACTGTTGCTTTTCGCTGTTGTAATTGAAGAAATCAGCTTTCTTCTTATTGAGCCGCTCTGATTCTTTAATTCTGCATAAGTTTTAACATCGATAGTATTTTTTCTGTAAAGAAGCTCAAGCCAATAATCGGTTTCAGAGCTTTCCTTAAGAGCGATTTCAAGTTTATTTATAAAATCAGCCCTGCTTTGTGCGTATTTTGCTTCGTGAAGATTTGCGCCGATCGAAGACGAGGAGCGTATAATTTGATTTTTATACACGCTACACCCCTTAATAGTGTCGCAAAGGTCAGAAATTGCGATTGCGAAATCAATGCTTGCAAGGCGTAAGGCGTTTTTGTCGTCTCTCATTTTTATCCTCTTTTCTGTTTGCGGATATTGAAAAATGACTGCTTGCAGTTGACTCGTGCGTATTTGTCGATATGTTTCGCTACGCTCAACTCGATATATCTGCTTCGCAGATTCGATATACAGATGTTTTGCATCTGTTCGATATGCTCACTTTGTGAGCATGTTTTACTCTATAATCACACTGAAGCCGTACTTATATTCTTCACCCGAGAAATTCTTGTATTCATCGCAGGTGTGTGAGCCCCAGCTATCATATCCGCCTACGCCCATCTGTCTTGCGATTGCTCTTACATAAAGGGTGTCACTTTCGGGAAGCTCGTGGATGTGTCCTGTGTTTTCAAGTGTTTCTGCACTCCAGGGGCAAGCATTGAATTCCATTTCCTTATCTGCTTCAAGGGTAAGCTTGCCGTTGCCTGAAAGCTTTGCATAGCGTACCTTTGTTCTTTCACCGTGCTCCTGAGGCTTCTGATAGTTGACAAAGAGGGAGTCAACAGTAGTCTTGTAAAGACCGATATCTGCACTTGATGCTCTGTCGATGTAGTTTTCGTGGGGGCCCTTGCCGAGGTATTCGAGGTAGATATAATTCTTTCTTTCAACGGGGAAGATAAGAGAAATCTCGGGAATTTCGGGAAGTCCCGCCTCAGCCTTGAAGCTGTAGTCGATATGAATACCCTTTGAGGTGATAACGTACTCCATTCTGCCTTTTGATGAGGGAGAAACGGGTACGGAGAAATCAACTGCAAGACGTACTTCCTTTCCGTCGCACTTAATGCTGTTCATATCAATGCCCTTGCCGGTGTACTGACCTGCCTTCTTCCATACGGCACAGCGTACCTCCTGCTGATTGCCTCTGTCGTTATCTGTGAGAGCGCGCCAGAAGTTGAGCATCATTTCACCCTTGAGAAGCTCCTTGCCGCCCTTTCTGATTGAGTAGAGAGCACCGTTACGTCTTGAGAAGGCAACCTCAAGGTCTCCGCCTGCGGCAATAACAGAGCCGTAGTTCACCTTAAGGTTCATTTCCTCACCGCTCATATCGGTTTTAGAAAGCTTGTATTCGTTTACGACAAACTGCTCTCTTGCAACAGTGTGACCTGCCTTTGCCCACTTTGAGCTTTCTCTTGTTTCAAAAATAACATTGAGATACCACTCGGTTTTGGGACATTCTGCAAGCTCGAGCTGAATTTTCTTTGTTTTACCCGGCTCAAGGTCGACGATGATATCGCCGCTGCCGATAACCTTATTTCTGCTTACCTGCTGGAAATGAAGGTTGAAATTATTAAGGTCGGTAAAGAGGAAATCGTTTGTGATTTCGAGAGTACCCTTTGAAGCATTTACTGCCTTGATGCGGATATTCTGATAAAGGCGCTTCATCTCGATTATGCCGGGAGTAAGCTCTCTGTCAGCAAAGACGAGACCGTTTGCACAGAAGGTGCCGTCGTGGGTGATTTCACCGCTGTCTCCGCCGTATCCGATGAAGGAGGTGCCATCATCCTTTGTGATTCGTACGCCCTGGTCAACGAAGTCCCATACGAAGACACCGAAGAAGCCGGGGTATTTATCCATAAGGTCGAGATATTTCTGATTTGCACCGCAGGAGTTACCCATAGCGTGGGAGTATTCGCAAAGCATCCAGGGCTTGTCGGGATATCTGTTCATATCTCTCTCAAGATCCCACGGTGAGGGGTACATCTGTGAATAAACGTCTGTTACATCACTGTAGGGACAGTCCATTGTGCCCTTCTCCCAGATTGACTCGTAATGTACGGGGCGTGAGGGATCTGTATCGTGAAGGTATTTATACATCTTGCGGAAGTTTTCACCCGCACTGCATTCGTTACCGAGAGACCATATGATTACTGAGGGATGATTCTTGTCCCTCTGGTAGAGAGATTCTACTCTGTCCATACAGGAGGGAGTCCACATATCCATGCCGTCGGGCATAAGAGGAGTGATATCACCCATAAAGCGGGTGCCGTGGCTCTCAAGATTGTTTTCGTCGATGACATAGAGACCGTACTCGTCGCAAAGGTCATACCAGTCGGGATGGTTGGGATAGTGAGATGTACGCACTGCATTGATGTTGTGCTGCTTTATAATCTCGATATCCTTAATCATAAGCTCTCTTGATACGGCACGTCCTGTGTCGCAGGAGAATTCGTGACGGTTTGTACCCTTGAGAAGAAGTCTCTTGCCGTTGAAGTAAAGGACATTATCCTTGATTTCGATGTGTCTGAAGCCGCTCTTGCAGCTTACGAATTCGGTGTTTCTGCCGTACTTATCTCTGAGAGTGATAACCACTGTGTAAAGGTAGGGATTTTCTGCACTCCAGAGGTTGATGAAGGGAAGCATGGTCTTGAGCTGTACTTCCTCAGCGCCTTCTGTGGAAACGCTGTCTGTTGCGACAATATCACCCTTCATATCGTACACTGTAAGCTCTGTCTCGGCGTAAGTGTCAGCCTTGCCGAGAAGCACATCAGCGGTGAGAGTACCCCACTCGTAGCCGTTTGTGTCGGGAAGAGCCTTCACTGTGAAGTCCTTGATGTACTGCTCTTCGGTGGTATAGAGATATACGGGTCTATAGATACCTGAAAGGCGGAAGAAGTCCTGGTCCTCCATCCATGAAGCGGTACACCAGCGGTAGACCTCAACTGCAAGGGTATTTTCACCCTCGCGGATATATTCTGTGATATCAAATTCACTGTGTCTGAAGGTACCCTCACTGTAAGCAATTCTCTGACCGTTTATGTAGAGATAGTAAGCGGCTTCAACACCCTCAAAGGCGATAATCACACGCTTTGAAGCGGTATCACCTGAAAGAGAAAATTTTCTTATATAGCAGCCTACGGGATTATAGTCTGTAGGTGCCTCGGGAGGAGTCGGCTCCTGAATTTTTTCCCAGGGGTACTGCACATTTGAGTAAATAGGGAAGTCATAGCCCTGCATCTGCCAGGATGAGGGTACGGGAATATTATCCCACTCAGTGCTGTCGAAGTCCTCACTGAAGAAGTCCGCCTCGATGTCTCTGTAGGAGTCGTACATACGGAATTTCCACTCACCGCAAAGGTCAACATATCTTTCGCTGAGAGTACGCTCGCACTTTTTAGCCTTATCAAGAGAATCATAGGGGATGAAGGTTGCCTTTGAGTCAAGGCGGTTTATACCTGTCACCTCTGCCTGATTCTGCCATTCATTGAAGCCGTGGATAGGTGTATTCATAGGATACCTCCTGAAGGGTTATTTGATGTTGATTTTGTTTTCGATAAAGTAGCCGGTTGCAAGGAGAAGTACAACGGCAACAACTGCCTCGATAATATAAGAGTTTACATCGAAGGTGTTGATGATAACACCCTCAAGCTCCCATACGTCCTTGAAGGTAAAGAAAGCCTTTTCTTCACCGATTGCAAAGCTCAGAGGAGCAATGTTAAGGGTAAAATCAGAGATTTTGTCTGTGAGTATTGATACTCCGAGGAATATAAGACCGCCGAAAAGCTTGGGATGCTTATTCAGAAGTCTAGTGTTTGCTATTGTTACTGAGAAGTATACATAGCTGACATATGAGAGAATTGAAATAAGTGAGGTTACAACGAAGAAGATTACAATGAGTACGATTGAGCCGGTTGAGGGGAGATAGCTCGTAATCTCCTGCACAAGCTGGTCTGTCATATTGTCAGCGTCAAGCTGCTTCTTTAAATGGATAAGAACAAATACAAAGGGAAGGAAGGCTGCGATGTAGCTTACTATAATCCAGAAAAATGAGATAAGCACCTTTGAAATGAGGAGCTGACTGCCCTTTACGGGGAGGGTCATAGTAAGATAGCCTTGTCTTGAGAAGATTGTCTCATAGAAGTTTTTGATGATTGAAACAAGGGAGACAATAATTACGGCTGCCGCAACGAGAATAAGGGGGAGCATCGCCATGCTCATAAGAGCTTCCGACTCCATAACGAGGGAAACACCCATAAAGATTGTTGCGATAACGCTGACAAGAATTATTGAAAAATGATACCTTGCGGTATGTCTGAGTTCGTGTTTTAAAAGCTTACCAAACATAGGGGAACACCTCCAGAAATACTTCCTGAACGGACTTGCCGTGCTTTTTGAGTTCATTTACGTGTGAATTAACAAGAAGCTGACCGCCCTTTATCATAAGTACACGGTCGAAGATTCTTTCAACATCGTTGATGAGATGTGTGGAAATAAGCACTGAAGAATCCTTGGCATAGTTATTCATTATCATATCAAGCACAGCTGCACGTGATGAGGGATCGAGACCGCCGAGAGGCTCGTCAAGGATATAAAGCTTTGCTTTTCTGCAAAGAACAAGGATAAGACAGAGCTTTTCCTGCTGTCCCTTTGACATGGTCTTGATTTTCTGCTTGGGATTAAGGTTGAAGCCGTTTACCATTTCGAGAGCCTTTGCCTTGTCGAAATCCTTATAGAAATCCGCAAAGTACTCGATAGCATCTGTAGGCTTCATCCAGCCGGGAAGATAGGATGCATCGGGAAGGAAAGCAACGATTTCCTTTGTTTCAACTCCGATGGGGTCGTTGTTTATTTTTACTGTACCCTCATAGTCCTTGATAAGACCTGCGAGGATTTTAAGAAGAGTAGTTTTACCGCAACCGTTAGGGCCGAGAAGACCTACAACTGAGCCCTGAGGGATTTTGATGTTGATATTATCAAGCACAACATGGTTGCCGTAGGACTTTTTGAGTGATGCAACAGTGATTATGTCAGCCATAAATAATACTTCCTTTCTGTCAGAAATTTTTGATTCTGTTAAAGGTCAGAGCAAAGGAGGCTATACTCCAGAAAAGCTCAAGACCTATAATTGCAAGTGGGTTGAAGAAGATGGGCATATTGAGAAATACCGCAAGTATGAGAAGAATAAGAGCGGCAAGCTGCCCTGCAAAGTGAAGATTGAAGAGGAATCTGTCACAGTTATAAAGCTTATAGGTGTTAACCACAAGGCTCATAAGACCGTTACCTGACTTTGAGCAGATAAGTCCGCCCTTGACAGTAAAGCTTTTTGCATTTCTGTAAGCCTTTACTGTTGCCTCGCTCTTTCCTGAAAGCACCTTTACTGCGGCACTTTCAACGGAGAGTCTCTTTGCGATTTCCTTGTTATCAAGGAAGGGCTCTCTGCTTGTAAGAAGAAGCACAAGTCCTGTTTTGTTGAATTCACCTGTGAGGTTTTTAACCGAGGAGAGTGCCTTGTAATTGACAAGGAATGAAGCTGTAAGTCTGCCGCCCACAACAAGGTACATTGTGAAACGGTTACCCGCGTAGTGCTTTTCCTCTCTTTCGTCGGGAGCGGGAATACTGTGCTGGACGAGCATTTCGCGGTTTCCGACAAGTACTCTTTTTTTACCTATCCAGGCTGAGAAGCCAAGCTTTTCCTCGTACTGTATATTTTCAGCAACGGGGAGCTCTGCCTCGGTCTGCTGGATGAAGCTCTTAAAGCCCTTACCTATCAGGCTTTTGCCGTTTATGAGTACTGACGCGGCATAAAGGGCGGCGGTATCCCGGTTGATAAAAACGGCGGGGGCAAGCTTGAAGGAGGACACCTCTGCGGTGAAAATATCGGAAATATCCATCGCAACGCCGTGAGCCTTTCCTACAAGGCGGATTGCCTCACTACTTGTTGCTGCCGCTCCGTCTTTGTGGAGTCTGCGGTTGACAGTGTAGCTCAGAAGAGTACGGGTAAGCCTTACAGTAACGGGACTGCAGAAGCAGATTACACTCAGAAGTACTGTCACGAGATTGAGGGCACTGCCGTTTATGAAAAAGGCGACAACACCGAGGATGAGTCCGATGGCGGTTACTGCAATGGAGGAGTAGGTGTAGAATTTGCTGCGGATTTCCTGCTCCTCAGCCTCCTCGGGAAGGCTGTCAATTATTTCCGTATCTGTGGAATAAAGCACGTTGGGATCGCCCTTGTCGGTTATTCCCTTGGCTACGGCTACTGCATCAGGTGTACTGTCAATAGGCTGAATGCTGATGAGGTTTTTGTTTTTCATTGCCGTCGCAAGAGTACCGAGAGTGGTACGGGCACCGAAGAATTCCGAGATACAGGCTGCTCCAGCGGCAAAAGCTGCAAAGCAGGTGTAATTCACTTCGCTCGGAGTGCCGAGCACCATCAGGGTGATATCGTAAATGAGAACGAATATACTCACTATGAGAAGAGTACTGTTACCGTCGGGGGACAGGCGGATAAGCTGCTTTGCACCCTGCAGATAGTTGGGGAAAAATACACCAATGAGAATAAGCAGAAGCACGATGTTGATGATTCCGTATACTACTGCACCGACATTTGTGTATAAGGAGGGCAGAAGTGAGATGATAAGTGTCAGCAGAAGAAAGACACCGCAGAAAATAAGCTTGAGCTTACGTCTGTTATTCTTCTTTATGAGCTTGTCACGAAGCTCCTTTGCGTAGGCGGCAGCCTTTTTATCTCTTTCTCGCCTTTCTTTTTTATTCACACTTTCAATGGCGGCGGCATAACCGTCTGAGTCCTTTGTCAGTGCTCTGTCAACAGCGGTGAAGATATCCTCACCCTTTTTTGTGCCGAGAACATCGATGATGTTTGTTTTTTCTTCGTCGGGTACAGCGAAATCAAGTATGTGCTGATCTGACTGCTTGTTTTTTACAAGTACCCTGACGTTCTTTTTAAGGTTTTTGTCCTCTTCGGCAGGGGGATTTTTATTTACCGCTTTCTTTAATGCACCGAGACCGATAACACGTGTTTTTTCATTTGACGGGGGCTCCGGAATCTCCTTTTTGGGAGCATCGGCATCCTTCGGTATAGGGATTTCCGTAAGTGTTTCAAAAAAAGCATCGATATCTACACTTGGCTTTTTATAAAGGTCCTCTGTAGAAGTACTTTTTTTGTCGGGTGCCTTTGCGGGTGATTTTCTCGGCTTATAGGTCTTAACCGATTCACCGTCACCGAAGGCGTCTCTGAAATCTTTTATATCTTTATCGGAAATCTCAGTTTTCCGTTTGTTAGCTGAACCTTTCAGGAAAGCGGGGTCTTTAAAAGGGGATATGCCTTTATTTTTATCTGACATATTTCTTTTCCTTTCCTATATTTTTACTGTGAGCCGTTAGCGTGAATTGTCTGCTGCCATAGAATTCACGCAGGGAATTCTCCAGACTAACGGCTACTCTTACTTGGCTTTGATGCCGAGGCGCTGTCTTGCAACCTCGTACATAAGAATACCTGAGGCAACAGAAGCGTTGAGTGAGGTGATTTTGCCTCTCATGGGAAGAGAAACAACGAAGTCGCTCATTTCCTTGATAAGGCGGCTTACACCGTTACCCTCGGAGCCGACAATAAGAGCCACGGGGCCGGAGAAGTCTGTTTCGCACCAATTCTGACCGTCCATATCTGCGGTATATATCCATAAGCCTCTCTTTTTGAGGTCGTCGATAGTTGAAGCAAGGTTGCCTACTCTTGCAACGGGTACATATTCAATAGCACCTGCACTTGTCTTGCCTACTGCATAGGAGAGAGAAGCGTTTCTTCTCTTGGGAATGATAACACCGTGAACGCCTGTTGTTTCCGCTGTACGGATGATAGCACCAAGGTTGTGAGGGTCTTCGATTTCGTCGCAGATGATTATGAAGGGGTCTTCGCCTCTTTCTGCTGCAAGGGCGAAGATATCCTCTACTTCAGCATATTTGTGAGCGGCGGCATAAGCGGCAACGCCCTGATGGTTGCCCTGTCCGCACATAAAGTCGAGCTTCTTTTTGTCAACCTCTTTTACAACGATGTTTTTATCCTTGCATTCGGCAATGATTCTGCCAATGGAGCCGTTTCTTTCACCTCTTGCAACAAGAAGGGTATCAATGAGTCTTTCACTGCGTAAAGCCTCGGAAACTGCGTTTCTGCCGATGATAAGATCGGGTCTTTCCTCAGGGGTGTTATTCTCCCTTTTGTCACGGCTTCTTTCGTTTCTTTTTTCTTTATATTCAGTACCTTTTTTACGGTCGAATTTTCTATCCATATGGGTAACCTCCGTTAAGTGAGTATTTTATATTATAATCGATTAATTATATCACGCTGATGCAATAAAATATTTCTCAATAAGAAATATAGAGCCTCAGTTGAGGCTATTAATAAAAAAATACATTATATAGTATAGAAATAACTGAAAAATATTTGCTTATTTTTGTTTTTGCTGATATAATACGATGGTAAATAAATGAATAGGAGTTACGGAATGATTTTTAAGAAAAACAAGGAACCGATGGGTACCTTCGAATACATGATAGTAGGTCTCGGTAATCCGGGCAGACAGTACGAGGAAACACGTCACAATGTGGGATTTATCGCTCTTGATATGCTCGCAGACAAATACGGAATAAATGTGAATAAATTAAAGTTTAAGGCTCTTATGGGCGACGGAAGAATCGAGGGTAAAAGATGTCTTCTTTTAAAGCCTCAGACCTTTATGAATCTCAGCGGTGAAGCGGTACGCGAGGCGGCACAGTTTTACAAAATACCGCCCGAAAATATCATTGTTATCTTCGACGATATCAGTCTCGACCCGGGTAAGCTGAGAATAAGACGCAAGGGCTCCCACGGCGGTCACAACGGTATGAGAAACATAATTGCACTTATGGGTAACGACAATATCCCGAGAATAAAAATGGGTGTTGGTGCAAAGCCTAATCCCGAGTATGACCTTGCGGACTGGGTGCTTTCCCGATTTACAAAGAAAGAGGCGGACGAAATAAAAAAAGCGTCCGAAAGTGCAATCGGCGCAGTTGAGCTTATGGTCAAGGGAAACATCGACAAGGCTATGAGTGACTACAACTCTTAACAGCAAAAAATAAGAATAATAAAGAATCGCTCCCACCGTAAAGCAGGAGCGATTTTCTTATTGTTCACCGATAATTGATTCGAGAATTCTGACCGTTTCCTTGCGGTCGTAGGTTTCAAAATGCAGGTCAAGCACATCGCCTGCAGATATACCGGATTGTGAGTGATGGTGAGTTGATGCCTTTTTATGCACGGATAAAACAGTGCAGCTGGGCGGCCAGAGGATGTCTCTTATGAGCTTACCTTCAGCAAAAGCACCTTCAGCAACTGTCATTGAAATATCAACGGTTTCTTTTGCTTTGCTTTCGTTTTCTTTTTTGAGCTTTGACGCGATAACGATGTCGGTGAAATCGTGTATGCCGAGTGCTTCAACTGCCATATAGGCTACTGTTACGCCTACTGCTACGGGAAGAAGATTCAGCGTACCGCCGAGAGCTTCAACACAGAAGGCGAGGGACATAAGCGGTATTTTCGAAGAAGCGGCAAGGAAGGAAGCGACACCCGTGATAACACAGATGATGTAATATTCCTCAGGGAGAATACCGAGAGATATCATTGCTTTGCCGCAAAGAGTACCGATAATTGCACCGAAACAGAGATTAGGTACAAAAAGACCGCCGGTGACACCCGTATTGTTTGCGACAATCATCAGAATTCCTCTTACGCAAAGAAGGAGAATCAGAATGCGCCAATCCATATGACCCTCGAAGAGCTCTTCGATAATATTTTCACCCGAGGAAACTGCACCCTCGAGAAAATAGCCGATAA